>NZ_JBGFQZ010000003.1:0-214308 GCF_041295535.1 Cellulomonas sp. ICMP 17802
GGGGGGGGGGGGTGGGCGCGCGCGCGCGCCATGGCCGGCCCGCTGGCGACCGCCTCCAGGCACCCGGTGTTGCCGCAGCGGCACGGCCGGTCGACGCCGCCCGGGACGGCGATGTGCCCGAGGTCGCCGGCGGCACCCTGCGCGCCGCGGCGGATCTGGCCGTCGGAGATGATCCCCGCGCCGATGCCGGTGGCCACCTTGACGAAGAGCAGGTGGTCGACGTCGGGCCACTGGGAGGTGTGCTCGCCGAGGGCCATGACGTTGACGTCGTTGTCCACGAGCACGGGCACCCGCAGCTTGCGCGAGAGCAGCGCGGGGACGTCGGCGTCGTCCCAGCCCGGCATGATCGGCGGGTTGATGGGCCGGCCGGTGGAGTGCTCGACGGGCCCCGGCAGCCCGACCCCGACGCTCACCAGGTCGCTGACCGGCCGGCCCGCGGTGGCCAGCAGGTCCAGCCCGACCTCGACGACGCGGTCGAGCACGGGGACCGGGCCCTCAGAGATGGTGATCGGCTCGTGGTGCTCCGCGAGCACGGTCCCCACCAGGTCGGTCAGCGCGAGCCGGGAGTGCGTGGCGCCCAGGTCGACCGCGAGGACCACCCGGGCCGCCGGGTTGAACGCGAAGGTGGCGGGCGGCCGGCCTCCGGTGGAGCTGGCCTCGCCGGCCGGGGTGACCAGGCCGGACGACAGCAGCAGGTCCACGCGGGCGGCGATGGTGGAGCGCGCCTGGCCGGTGAGCGTGGCCAGGTCGGAGCGCGTGCGCGGCTGGCGGTCGCGGAGGAGCTGGAACATCTCCCCGGCGCCCGTCGGCCTGGGGGCGAACTTGAGGAGCTCGTCCATGCGCACAGTGAACCATTCCGCCTTGTGTAGGTCACGTTCGCGTAACCATGACACATCCGTGGCGACTTTTGCTTGACCAGCGACAGAAGTGGGTCCTACGTTCCCCCCATGGTCAACGTGGACCCGCCGCTGCTGCAGATGCGCGGCATCGTGAAGCAGTTCCCGGGTGCCCGGGCGCTGGACGGCGTCGACCTGGAGATCCGGGCCGGCGAGGTCCACTGCCTGCTGGGCCAGAACGGGGCCGGCAAGTCGACGCTCATCAAGGTGCTGGCCGGCGCCCACCAGCCGTCCGAGGGCGAGATCCTGCTCGACGGGAACCCGGTCACCATCGCGCACCCCGTGGCGGGCCTCAAGCTGGGCATCGCGACGATGTACCAGGAGCTCGACGTCGTCGACGGGCTGTCCGTCGCGGAGAACATCTACCTCGGCCACGAGCTGGCCAGCGCCGGGTTCTCGCAGCGCCGCGCGGCCACCGCCCGCACCCGGGCGCTGCTGACCCGCCTGGGCCACGGCGACATCTCGCCGCACCGCGAGGTGGGCCGGCTGTCCGCCGCCGGCAAACAGATCGTCAGCATGGCGCGGGCCCTGTCGCACGACGCCCGCGTGATCGTCATGGACGAGCCGTCGGCCGTGCTGGACGCCGAGGAGGTCACCAACCTCTTCCGCGTGGTGCGCGAGCTCACCGCGTCCGGCGTCGCGGTGGTCTACATCTCGCACCGCCTCGACGAGATCCGGCAGATCGGCGACCGCATCACGGTGCTCAAGGACGGCCGGACGGTCGCGACCGGCCTCCCCGCCGCGCAGACGCCCACCGCCGAGCTGATCAAGCTCATGACCGGTCGCACGGTCGAGTACGCCATCCCGCCGCGACCGGCCGTGGCCGACGACGCGCCGACGGTGCTCCGCGTCGAGGGGCTGGCCCTGCGCGGGGCGTTCAGCGACGTCTCGTTCGAGGTCCGGGCCGGCGAGGTGGTCGGTCTGGCGGGACTCGTCGGGTCCGGACGCACCGAGATCCTGGAGACCGTCTTCGGCGCCCGCAAGGCCACGGCCGGCACGGTGCGCGTGGGCGACGACCGGCTGCGGCCGGGCTCGGTCAGCGACGCGGTCGGCGCCGGCGTCGGGCTGTGCCCCGAGGAGCGCAAGAGCCAGGGCCTGATCCTCGACGAGCCCGTGTACCGCAACATCACGCTCTCGACGTTCTCCCGCAACGCCACGGCGTCGTTCCTCGACGAGGGTGCCGAGCGGCGCGTCGCGCGCCAGCAGATCCAGTCGCTGGACGTGCGGCCGTCCGACCCCGACCGCAGCGCGCGCACCCTGTCCGGCGGCAACCAGCAGAAGGTCCTGCTCGCCCGCTGGCTGGTGCACGGCTGCCGCGTGCTGCTGCTCGACGAGCCCACCCGCGGCGTCGACGTGGGCGCACGGGCCGAGATCTACGGGCTGATCGCCGACCTCGCCGCCCAGGGCGCCGCGGTCGTGGTGGTCTCCAGCGACATCCCGGAGGTGCTCGGCCTGTCCGACCGCGTCCTGGTGGTCTCCGAAGGGCGCGTGGTCCACGACGGACCGGCGTCCGGCATCGACGAGCACCGCGTGCTCGACCTCGTCATGGAAGGAAGTGCCGCGTGAGCGACCAGGACCTGACAGTCCCCGCCGCCGACGAGTCCGCTCGGGTCGAGCAGGTGGCCAAGGCCGACGAGAGGTCCCGTGGGGGGCTCCTCTCCGGGGCCACCGGGCGCAACCTCGGCCTGGTCATCGCCCTCGTGGCGATCTGCGCCTTCGGCGTCATCACGGCCGGCGAGCGGTTCGCCAGCATCGACAACGTCCTGACGATCCTGCGCCTGGCGTCGGTGCTCGGGGTGATCAGCATCGGGATGACCTTCGTCATCACCGGCGGCGGGATCGACCTGTCGGTCGGCTCCGTCATCGGGCTCGCCTCGGTGTGGGCCTCCACGCTGGCCACGCAGACCATGGCGCAGGACGTCCACTGGACGATCATGGTGCTCTGCGCGCTGGGCGTCGGCATCGGCGCGGGACTGATCAACGGCGTGCTCATCGCCTACGGGAAGGTGGTCGCGTTCATCGCGACGCTGGCCATGCTGGTGTCCGCCCGCGGCCTGGCGGAGATCATCGCCAACCGGCAGACCCAGATCGTCAAGGTGAGCGCCTTCCTCGAGTTCTTCCGGTCGTCGCCCCTCGGCGTGCCGATGCTCGTGTGGATCTTCGTCCTGGTGTCCGTCGCCGGGTGGGTCCTGCTCAACCGCACGACGTTCGGTCGCCGCACCATCGCGGTCGGCGGCAACCCCGAGGCTGCGCGGCTGGCGGGCATCAAGGTCAAGCGCCACACGATGTACCTGTACGCCCTCTGCGGGCTGACGGCCGGCATCGGCGGCGTGATGATGCTCGGCCGCACCACGGCCGGCAGCTCCACCAACGGCCAGCTCTACGAGCTCGACGCCATCGCCGCCGTGGTCGTGGGCGGCACCCTGCTCATCGGCGGCCGCGGCACCATCGTCGGCACCTTCCTGGGCGTGCTGATCTTCACGACGCTCAGCAACGTGTTCACGCAGAACAACCTGTCCATCTCGGCACAGGCCATCGCCAAGGGCGTGATCATCGTCGTCGCCGTGCTGCTCCAGCAGCGCATCGCCGAGCGATCCCGCGCCGGTACCTGACCCCCCCGACCGCTCCGCTCTCGTCTGCTCCGCTCTCGTCCGCACGTCCCGATCAAGGAGGATCGTCATGTCCGCACCCCTGCGCCGCCGGTGGCTCGCCCTCGCCGGCTCCACCGCGGCTCTCGCGCTCGTCGTCGCCGGCTGCACGTCCAACACCCCCGAGGACACCAGCTCGGGTGACGCGTCCGTCCCGGCCGTCGCGGCCACCGGCAACGACGAGCCCGGCGACAAGGTCGTCATCGGCTTCTCGGCCCCGGCCGCCGACCACGGCTGGATGGGCTCCATCACCAAGTCGGCCGTGGCCGAGGCCGCCAAGTACTCCGACGTGGAGCTGGTCCAGGCCGAGGCCACCAACGACGTCAACCTGCAGATCAGCCAGATCGAGCAGTTCATCAACGACGGCGTCGACGCCATCGTCCTGCTGCCGTTCGACGGCGCGGCGCTCACCGAGGTGGCGACCAAGGCCATGGACGCCGGGATCGTCGTCATCAACGTCGACCGCGAGTTCGACGACCCGAACGCCGCGCGCACCACGGTGCTCGGCGACAACTACGGCATGGGCGTGAGCGCCGGCGCGTACATCTGCGACCAGCTGGGCGGCAAGGCCGGCGCCAAGGTCGCCGAGATCGCCGGCATCGACTCCCTGCCGCTGACGCAGGACCGCAGCCGGGGCTTCAAGGACTCGCTGGCCGCGTGCGGCCTCGAGGTCAGCAACCGCGTGGCGGCGGACTTCACGGTCCAGGGCGGGGAGGCCGCCGCGGCCAACCTGCTGCAGGCAGCGCCGCACCTCGACGCCATCTGGAACCACGACGACGACCAGGGCGTCGGCGTCCTGGCGGCCATCGAGAACGCCGGCCGCGACGAGTTCTTCATGGTCGGCGGCGCCGGCTCGAAGAACGTCATGGAGGCCATCAAGGCCGACAACACGGTGCTCAAGGCGACGGTCATCTACCCGTCGACCCAGGCGGCCGACGGCATCAAGCTGGCCCGCCTGCTGGTGCAGGGCAAGTCGATGAGCGACCTGGTCGAGGTCGAGGTGCCGCGCAAGATCCAGCTGTACGCGCCCGTGGTCACCAAGGACAACGTGGACCAGTACCTGCCCACGGCCTTCGAGTCCTGACCCAGCCTGACCGAGCCGGGCGGGTCCCTCTCCGCAGGGGACCCGCCCGGGGCCAGAAGGAGGAGCCGTGACAGCAGCACCCCCGCGCCTGGGCGTGGGCATGATCGGGTACGCGTTCATGGGGATCGCGCACTCGCAGGCCTGGCGCAACGCGCCCCGGTTCTTCGACCTGCCGCTGCACCCCGACATGGCGGTGGTCGCCGGCCGCTCGAAGGACGCGGTCGAGGCGGCCGCGGCCAGGCTCGGCTGGGCGAGCACGGAGACGGACTGGAAGGCGCTCGTCACCCGCGACGACGTCGACCTGGTCGACATCTGCACCCCCGGCGACACCCACGCCGAGATCGCGATCGCCGCGCTCGCGGCCGGCAAGCACGTGCTGTGCGAGAAGCCGCTGGCCAACTCGGTCGAAGAGGCCGAGGCCATGGTCCGCGCGGCGGAGGCCAGCACCGGCCTGGCCATGGTCGGGTTCACCTACCGGCGCGTCCCGGCGATCCAGCTGGCGCGCACGCTCGTCGCGACCGGCCGCATCGGCACCGTGCGGCACGTGCGCGCGCAGTACCTGCAGGACTGGATCGCGGACCCGCAGGCACCGTTGTCGTGGCGGCTGGACAAGCAGAAGGCCGGCTCGGGCGCGCTGGGGGACATCGGGGCGCACATCGTCGACCTCGCGCAGTTCGTCACGGGCGAGCAGGTCACGGGAGTCTCCGCGGTGCTCGAGACCTTCGTGCACGAGCGGCCCGTCGCCTCGGAGCACTCCGGGCTGCACGGCACGGCGGGGACGTCGACCGGCCCCGTGACGGTGGACGACGCCGCGATCTTCCTCGGCCGGATGTCCGGCGGCGGCCTGGCGACCTTCGAGGCCACGCGGTTCGCGTGGGGGCGCAAGAACGCGATCCGCCTCGAGATCAACGGGTCCGCCGGCTCGCTCGCGTTCGACTTCGAGGACATGAACGTCCTGCACTTCTTCGACGCCTCCGACGACGCCGCCGAGGCGGGCTTCCGCAGGATCGTGGTCACCGAGCCCGAGCACGCCTATGTGGCGGCCTGGTGGCCTCCGGGGCACGGCCTCGGGTACGAGCACGCGTTCACCCACCAGGCCGTGGACCTGGTCGGCGCGATCGCGGCGGGCCGCCAGCCGGAGCCCAGCTTCGCCGACGGGCTCGTGGTCCAGCGGGTGCTGGACGCGGTGGAACGCTCGGCGGCGGACGACAGCACCTGGACACCGGTTTCGAGGGAGAGCTGACCATGACCCGACCGATCACCCTGTTCACCGGGCAGTGGGCCGACCTGCCGTTCGAGGAGGTGGCGCGGCTGGCGTCCGGCTGGGGCTACGACGGCCTCGAGATCGCGTGCTGGGGCGACCACCTGGACCCGTGGCGCTGGGACGACGACGAGTACGTCGCCGGCAAGCTCGCGCTGCTGGAGAAGTACGGCCTCAAGGTCTACGCGATCTCCAACCACCTCAAGGGTCAGGCCGTCTGCGACGACCCGATCGACCAGCGGCACCGCGACATCCTGCCCGACGTCGTCTGGGGCGACGGCGACCCCGAGGGCGTCCGGCAGCGGGCCGCCGAGGAGATGAAGCACACGGCCCGCCTGGCCGCGAAGCTCGGCGTGAAGACGGTCGTGGGGTTCACCGGCTCGAGCATCTGGAAGTACGTCGCCATGTTCCCGCCGGTCTCGCAGGAGGCCGTCGACGCCGGCTACCAGGACTTCGCCGACCGCTGGAACCCGATCCTCGACGTGTTCGACGAGGTGGGCGTCCGGTTCGCGCACGAGGTGCACCCCAGCGAGATCGCGTACGACTACTGGACCTGCGTGCGCACGCTCGAGGCGATCGGCCACCGCGAGGCCTTCGGTCTCAACTGGGACCCGAGCCACTTCATCTGGCAGCAGCTGGACCCGGTCGACTTCATCCTCGAGTTCCGCGACCGGATCTACCACGTGGACTGCAAGGACGTGAAGCTCCGGCTGGGCAACGGCCGCAACGGCCGGCTCGGGTCGCACCTGGCGTGGGCCGACCTGCGGCGCGGGTGGGACTTCGTCTCGACCGGCCGCGGCGACGTGCCGTGGGAGGCGTCGTTCCGGGCGCTGAACTCGATCGGGTACGAGGGGCCGATCTCGGTGGAGTGGGAGGACGCCGGGATGGACCGGCTGCTCGGCGCGCCCGAGGCGCTGGAGTTCGTGCGGCGCAACGCCTTCGACCCCCCGGCGGCGGCGTTCGACGCCGCGTTCAGCGCACGGTAGGCCCGCCCGGGGCAGATACTGGCGTGATGATCAGCATCGCGCTCGCGGAGCAGCTCCACACGGCGGGCCTGCGCTGGCACCCGGGGCCCGGCGACCGGTTCGCGGTGCGGACGCTGGCCGACCAGGTGTTCACCATCTCGGACATGGTGGTGGAGCCGCACGAGTACCCCACGGGCACGGTGCTGGGCTTCAACGGGACGACCGAGTGGGCGCTCGACTCGGTCGCGCAGGAGGACGCCCTGTGGCTGCCGCGCGAGGACCAGCTGCGCGAGCTGCTCGGCCGGACCTTCCGCAGCCTCGCGCGCTCGACCGTCGGGCAGTTCCAGGTGCTGGTCGAGCTGCCGGGCCGGCCAGAGCGGCTGTTCACGTCCGACTCGGCGGCGGACGCCTACGCCCAGGCCCTGCTCGCCCTCGTGCTCGCCGCGGTCGACCGGGTGTAGCGGCCCGCCGGCGTCAGCGGAGGGCGAGGACGCAGAACTCGTTGCCCTCCGGGTCGGCCAGCACCGTCCAGGGCACGTCGCCCTGGCCCACGTCGGCGTCGGCGGCACCCAGCGCCCGCAGCCGGGCCACCTCCGCCGCCTGGTCGTCGCCGGGGTACGGCAGCAGGTCGAGGTGGAACCGGTTGCTGGTCCGCTCGGCGTCGGGGGTGCGGCGCAGCTCCAGATACGGTCCGACGCCCTGGGCCGAGCGCAGCCGCGCCAGGTCGTCGGTCCGCTCGTGCAGGGTCCAGTCCGTCGCCTCGCCCCAGAACCGGGCCATCGCCCACGGGTCCGCGCAGTCGACCACCACGGCGGCGACCGGGCCCGTGTCCTGGTAGAGCGCCTGCGGCTCCCGCACGCGGAACACGTTGCCCTCGGGGTCGGCCAGCACCGTCCACGGCGCGTCCGGACGGCCCGCGTCGGCCTGCGTGGCGCCGAGCTCCAGCAGCCGGGCGACCAGCAGCGCCTGGTGGTCCGCGGAGCCGGACGCGAGCTCGAGGTGCGTGCGGTACCGCACCGTCTCGGGGTCCGGGACCGACACGACGTCGACGTACACGGCCGCCGGGTCCGGCCAGACCAGCCCGTGGGGCTCGACGTTGGTCACGCCGGGTCCCTCGCTCGACAGGCCCCAGCCGAGGGCGTCGGCCCAGAACCGGCCGAGCGCGGCGTCGTCGCGAGCCTTGACGTTCATCTGGACGAGTCGGAGCGGCATGGCGCCCGAGCCTAGGGGAGGTGCGCCCGAGCCGTCCTGCTCGTTTCCGTCAGTCGCCGGACCGGTGGTCCGGGTCGTGCACCGGGACGAAGGTGCCCGGGTCGCCGGACACCGCCCAGCCGGGGCCGTCGTGGCCCGCTGTGCGCCGGGGTGGGATGCGGATCGGCTGGGTGTCGCCCGCGCGGCGCTCGCGGACGGCCGGGCGCACCGGGACGGACGGTGGCTGACCGTGCAGCGGCTGGGAGGGCGTGAAGATGATCGCGCACAGCTCGCGGTACGTGGCGTCCGGGTCGGCCACCCACGAGATGCGCCCCAGGGCCTGGTCCTGCCCGGCGGACTCCAGCGTGAACTCGCCGTAGCCGAGCAGCCGGCCGGCGATCGACCGGGAGTACCGCATGTCCGTGACCTTGACCAGCGGCATCATCGAGACCTTGTGGGTGACCAGCCCGTAGAGCAGGAGCATCCGCTTGTCGGTGGCGACGAACCACTCGTTGCGCCAGTCGACCACCCGCCAGGCGAGCCGCGCCACCAGCGCCAGCCACAGCCACCAGAGCCACGTCGAGCGGTCGCCGACGACGCCGCCGGCCGCGTCGACCAACCACGCCACGGCGACGAATCCAGCCACCGTGGTGACTGTGGGCTCCAGGAGCTTGCCCCAGTGGGACCGGCGGGTCAGGACCACCCGCTCGCCGGGCAGCACGTACTTGCGCAGGGTCCGGTGCCCCGCCAGCGTCTGCTCGACGGTCCCCATGTCACGCGGCGAGGTTCGAGAAGAACCTGCCGAAGCTGCTGAACGCGTTGACGAGGATGTCCCACAGCGCGCGCACCAGGTCGGCGGCGCGGTCCGGGCTCGTCACGATGGCGTACACCAGGAAGATCGCGACGATCCAGAAGAGCGCGGTCTTGAGCTTGGGCGGCATGGGTCCTCGCAAGGCGTCGTCGGGTGGCGCGGTCGGGGGAGATCGATCGGGCACCGGCAGCGGATCGCGACGTCGAACAGGGCCGGCCGGCACCGCCAGGTCCGGCAAAGCGTACTTACCGGGCGGCGCGGAGCGCGGGAGCACACACCGAGAAGGTGAACGGTTGTCCGACTAGCCGTTCTGCTCGTAAGCGGCGCGCAGCAGCGGGAGCAGGTCGGCGACCTCGGCCGGATCGGTGACGCCGACCTTGTAAGTCGCGGAGCCGGGCGCCGTCGCCGGCACGAGGCGGGGGTCGTCGGGCGGGTCGACCAGCCGGAGTCCGACGTCGACCCGCGTGGCGGTGGTGGCGGCGACGGCCGCGAACTGGCGGGCGCGGACGAACGGCACGTACGTCGACCGGCCCTCGCGCCGCACGTCGTCGCCGAGCCCGAGCAGCGCCGCCTCGAGGGCGTCGTACACCGGGCGCAGGGCCGCCTTGCGCCCGCTGTACTGGGCGTCCACGTAGCCGTCGACGTCGGGCTGGACCCAGCCGGCCTGCCGCGCGACCTCGAAGGCGATGGCCCACTGGGTGTTCTGCGGCACCCCGTGCACGTCCTTGAGCCACCGGCGCACGGCGTTCTGGTCGAGGGGGTCCACGCCGCTGGTCGTCTGGACCAGCGCGGTCCACTCCTCGAGCGTCCGGCCGGTGCGGGCGGCCATGCCCGCGGTGACCGCGGCCATCATGTCGTCGGGGCTCGTCGCCATGCTGCCCAGCGTAGGCAGCGGGTCCCCAACGTCTAGACTCCGACGCATGTCCACCCTCTCTCGCGACGAGGTCGCGCGCGTGGCGGGCCTGGCACGGATCGACCTCACACCGGCGGAGCTCGACCGCCTCGCGGGCGAGCTCGACGTCATCGTCGAGTCGGTCGCCCGCGTGAGCGAGATCGCCACGCCCGACGTGCCGGCCACCAGCCACCCCCTGCCGCTGACCAACGTGTTCCGCCCCGACGTGCCCGTCGCGACGGTCGACCGGGACCTGGTGCTGGCGTCCGCGCCCGCCCAGATCGACGGCAAGTTCGCCGTGCCGCAGATCCTGGGGGAGGAGCAGTGAGCGACCTCACGAGGCTGTCGGCCGCCGCGCTCGCGGAGAAGCTGGGCGCGAAGGAGGTGTCCAGCGTCGAGGCGACGCAGGCGCACCTCGACCGGATCGCCGACGTGGACGGGGCGATCCACGCGTTCCTGCAGGTCAGCGGCGAGGCGGCGCTGGCCGCCGCCGCCGACGTCGACGCGCGTCGCGCGGCCGGGGAGTCGCTGCACGCGCTCGCCGGGGTGCCGATCGCGGTCAAGGACGTCGTCGTCACCAAGGGCCTCGAGACCACCGCGGGCTCCCGGATCCTCGAGGGCTGGATCCCGCCGTACGACGCCACGCTGGTCGAGCGCATCAAGGCCGCGGGCCTGCCGATCCTGGGCAAGACCAACATGGACGAGTTCGCCATGGGGTCGTCCACCGAGCACTCGGCCTACGGCAACACCCACAACCCGTGGGACCTCGACCGGATCCCCGGCGGGTCCGGCGGCGGGTCGGCGGCCGCCGTCGCCGCCTACGAGGCCCCGCTGGCCATCGGCACGGACACCGGCGGCTCGATCCGTCAGCCCGCGGCCGTCACCGGCACGGTCGGGGTCAAGCCGACCTACGGCGGGGTCTCCCGGTACGGGCTCATCGCGCTGGCGTCCTCGCTGGACCAGGCCGGCCCGGTGACCCGCACGGTCCTGGACTCGGCGCTGCTGCACGAGCTCATCGGCGGGCACGACCCGCGCGACTCGACCTCGATCGACGAGCCGCTGCCGCCGTTGGTCGCCGCGGCACGTCAGGGCGCGAACGGCGACCTGTCGGGCGTGCGCGTGGGCGTCATCCGCGAGCTCCAGGGCGACGGCTACCAGGCCGGCGTGCTCGCGCGGTTCGAGGAGTCGCTCGAGCTGCTGCGCGGCGCGGGCGCCGAGATCGTCGAGGTCTCCTGCCCGCACTTCACCTACGCGCTCGCGGCGTACTACCTGATCCTGCCGGCCGAGGCGTCCAGCAACCTGGCCAAGTTCGACGGCATGCGGTTCGGCCTGCGCGTGGTCCCCGAGGACAACCCGACCGCCGAGCGCGTCATGTCCGCCACGCGCGGCCAGGGCTTCGGCGACGAGGTCAAGCGCCGGATCATCCTGGGCACCTACGCCCTGTCGGCCGGGTACTACGACGCCTACTACGGCTCCGCGCAGAAGGTCCGCACGCTCATCCAGCGCGACTTCACCTCGGCGTTCGAGGCGGCCGACGTGCTGGTCTCCCCGACGGCGCCGACCACGGCGTTCAAGCTGGGCGAGAAGCTGGACGACCCGCTGGCGATGTACCTCAACGACGTCGCGACGATCCCGGCCAACCTCGCGGGCGTGCCGGGGCTGTCCCTGCCCAGCGGGCTGTCCGACGACGGCCTGCCGGTCGGGTTCCAGGTGCTGGCCCCGGCCAAGGCCGACGACCGGCTGTACCGCGTGGGTGCCGCGCTCGAGGCGCTGCTGGAGAACGAGTGGGGTGGCCCGCTGCTGGCCAAGGCTCCCGAGCTGGAGGTGGCCCGATGAGCACGCTGGTCGACTACGACGAGGCCGTGGCCCGCTACGACACGGTCATCGGCATCGAAGTGCACGTCGAGCTGGGCACGGCGACGAAGATGTTCGACGGCGCGCCCGCCGGGTTCGGCGAGGAGCCGAACACGTCGGTCACGCCGGTCTCGCTGGGCCTGCCGGGCTCGCTGCCGGTGGTCAACGGCAAGGCGGTCGAGTACGCCATCCGCATCGGCCTGGCGCTGAACTGCTCCATCGCCGAGACCTGCCGGTTCGCGCGGAAGAACTACTTCTACCCGGACGTGCCGAAGAACTTCCAGACGTCGCAGTACGACGAGCCCATCGCCTACGAGGGCTGGGTCGACGTCGAGCTGGACGACGGCAGCATCTTCCGCGTCGAGATCGAGCGCGCGCACATGGAGGAGGACGCCGGCAAGAACACGCACATCGGCGGCTCCGACGGTCGTATCCACGGCGCCGAGTACTCGCTGGTCGACTACAACCGTGCCGGCATCCCGCTGGTGGAGATCGTCACCAAGCCGATCACGGGTGCGGGCGCCCGGGCGCCCGAGGTGGCCCGCGCGTACGTGCAGACGCTGCGCGACCTGTTCCGGGCGCTGGAGGTGTCCGAGGCCCGCATGGAGCGCGGCAACGTGCGCGCGGACGTCAACGTGTCGATCCGGCCCTCCGCGGACAGCCCCCTGGGCACCCGCACCGAGACCAAGAACGTCAACTCGTTCCGCTCGGTCGAGCGCGCCGTCCGGTACGAGGTCAGCCGCCAGGCGGGCGTGCTCGACGACGGCGTCGCGATCATCCAGGAGACGCGGCACTGGCACGAGGACACCGGCACCACGACGTCGGGCCGCGTGAAGTCGGACGCCGAGGACTACCGGTACTTCCCGGAGCCCGACCTCGTCCCGATCGCCCCGGACCGCGCGTGGGTCGAGGAGATCCGCGCCGGCCTGCCCGAGCTGCCGGCCGCGCGCCGCCGACGGCTGCAGGGGGAGTGGGAGTACGCCGACGCCGAGATGCGCGACGTGGTCAACGCCGGCGCGGTCGAGCTCATCGAGACCACGATCGCCGCGGGTGCCAGCCCGGCCGCCGCGCGCAAGTGGTGGATGGGCGAGCTGGCCCGCACGGCCAAGCAGCAGGAGGTCGAGCTGGCCGACCTGCCCGTGACGCCCACCCAGATCGGCCAGCTGCAGAAGCTGGTCGACGACGGCCGGATCAACGACAAGCTGGCCCGCCAGGTGCTCGAGGGCGTGCTCGCGGGCGAGGGCGACCCGGAGACGGTGCTCGTCGCGCGCGGGCTCGAGGTGGTCTCCGACGACGGCCCGCTGCTCGAGGCCATCGACGCCGCCCTGGCCGCGCAGCCGGACATCGCCGAGAAGATCCGGTCGGGCAACCTCGGCCCGGTCGGCGCGATCATCGGCGCGGTCATGAAGGCGACCCGCGGGCAGGCCGACGCCGGCCGTGTCCGCGAGCTGCTGCTCGAGCGCATCGCGCAGTGACGTCCGCGGTCGGCGCCCCGCCCCGGCGGGGCGCTGACCGGTCCCCGTGATCCGCCGGTAACGTCCCCGCCATACCCGGGCCGTAGCGTTCGCCACTGGTTCAGGCCGAGGAGGCACCGATGGAGAAGCCCACGCTCCAGGGCGAGATGATCGTGCTCCGACCCATCCGGGCGAGCGACGCGGACGCGCTGTGGGAGTCGGTCAACGACGCCGACGGCAACCGCCTCACCGGCACGACGCAGGTGTTCACGCGGCAGCAGATCGACGACTGGTGCGCGACCATCTCGTCGGTCGACGGCCGCATCGACCTGGCGGTCACCGCGAACGGCTCCGACGAGTACCTGGGCGAGATCGTGCTGAACGAGATCGACGAGGTGGTGCGGTCCGCCAACCTGCGCCTCGCGATGCGCCCGGGCTACCGCGGCCGCGGCTACGGCACGGAGGCGATCCAGCTGATCCTCGGGCTGGCGTTCGACGGCCTGGCCCTGCACCGCGTCGAGCTCGACGTGCTGAGCATCAACGCCCGCGCGAAGTCGCTGTACGAGAACCTCGGGTTCCGCATCGAGGGCCGCAAGCGCGACGCCTACCGGGACGGCGAGGGGTACTGCGACGGGATCATCATGTCGCTGCTCGAGGACGAGTTCCGGGCGAGCCAGATCCCCTGAGCCGGTCAGCGGGGCAGGTACTTCTCGACGGAGGCCAGGTACGCCTCGGCGTCGAAGTCCGGCACGATCGACGCCTGGACCACGTAGCCCTGCACCGCCGAGATGAGCAGCGGCACCTGCTCGACCGCCAGCGCCTCGGCCTCGTCGGCGGGGGTGCCGTGCGTGCGCTGGTGCCAGAGCGACACGTACGCGGTGAGCGCCGCGCGCAGCTGCACGATCACCTCGTGGGCCAGCGTGTGCACCTCGGGGTCGGACATGCTCTCGCCCCACAGCTGCAGCATGATCCCGGGGCTGCCCAGCGACCGCATCATCCCCGTGACGAGCACCCGGGGGAGCGCGGGCGGCGGCGCCAGCGGCTCGACCTGCGCGAGCCGCTCGATGTCGAGGATCCGTGACCCGATGACGCGGGACGCCACGTCCACGACGATCGCGCTCTTGCTGGGGAAGTGCCCGTAGATCGCGCCGGCGGACAGGCCCGACTCCGCGATGATCTCGGCCATCGACGTGGCCTGGAACCCCTTGCGCCGGAACGCCCGCAGCGCGGCGTCGGCGATCTCGTCGCGGCGGGCGACGCGGTACTCCTCGGTGACCTTGGGCACGCTGCAGCATAAAAACGAATGATCGTTCTTGACAACTCCGGCGCGCGGGGAGTTCGATACAAGAACGAACATTCGGTTTATGAGAGAGAGGCACCGCCATGCCGCACACCCCGTGGCGACGGCTCCTCGGCCTGGGTGCCGGGCTCGCCGCCGTCCTCACCGTCCTCGCGCTGGCCTTCCTGTGGCCCGCCGTCACGTCCGAGCCGCGCGACCTGCCCGTCGCGGTCGCGGGTCCGCCGCAGGCCGTCGCGCCGGTCGCCCAGGGTCTCGACGAGCGCGCGCCCGGTGCGTTCGACGTCGTCCCCGCGGCCGACCGCGCGGCAGCCGTCCGCCTGATCGAGACCCGCGAGGTCTACGGCGCCGTGGTGCTCGGGCAGCAGCCCGAGATCCTCACCGCCTCGGGCGGGAGCCCGCTGGTGGCGCAGCAGCTGGCGCAGCTGGCCCCGGTGCTGCAGCAGCAGACCGGCGCGCCGGTCCCCGTCACGGACGTCGTCCCCCTGAACGCCGGCGACCCGCGCGGCGCGATCCTCGGGGCGGTCACGTTCCCGCTGGTCATCGGCGGGATGATCGGCGGCATCGCCATCTCGCTGGCGGTCGTCGGCGTCTGGCGCCGGGTGGCGGCCGTCACGGCGTACTCGGCGCTGGGCGGGCTCGCCGTCGCCGGCGTCCTGCAGGGCTGGTTCGGCGCGCTGGGCGGGTCGTACCTGGTCAACGCGGGGATCGTCGCGCTCGCGATCCTGGCGGTCGCCGGCGTCATCGTCGGGTTCGTGTCGGTCGTGGGCCGGCCCGGCATCGCGATCGGCCCGGTGCTGTTCCTGCTCGTCGCCAACCCCATCGCCTCGGCCGCCCAGCCGTGGCAGATGCTGCCGGTGCCGTGGGGGGCGGTCGGGCAGTGGATGCCCCCGGGTGCGGCCGCTGCGCTGCTCCGCGACGAGTCGTACTTCCCGGCGGCGGACACGACGACCCTCTGGCTCGCGCTGGCCTCCTGGGCGCTGCTCGGCCTGCTGCTCGCGGTGCTCGGCCACTTCCGGGACACGGGCGCGGCCACCCACGCGGCGCTGGAGGAGGCGTCCGAGGACGCCGCCCCGGAGCTCGTCAGCGCGTAGCCGGCCGCCGTCGGATCCTGCCGCGCTGGTGACGAGCGGTGCGGGTGGGGCGCCGGACGCGCCCCACCCGCGAACCCGGTCCCCAGCGCGGCAGGCTCGGACGCCGATCAGTCGTCCAGGCTGCCCATCGTCAGGTTGACGGTGGTGCCGGTCATCCCGCTCGCCCGGTCGGACGCCAGGAACGCCGCCATGTTCCCCACCTCGTCGAGACCCATGAGCCGGCGGGGGTGCGTCCGGGCGGCGAGCAGGTCCTGCCACTGCTCCCAGGTCATCCCCCGTGGCCGCCGCGCGCGGCTCGTACGCCTGCCGGATCGTGCGCGTCGTCGGGATCGCCTGCGGGCGCAGGCCCACCACGCGGACGCCGTGCGGCGCCAGCTCGGCGGACAGCGACCGCGTGAGCGCCTCCTTGGCCGCCTGCGCCGGACCGAAGCCGCCGACGAGCGGGATGCCGATCCGGGAGTGCAGGGCGCTGACCGTCATGATCACCCCGGAGCCTGCGGCGACCATGCGCCGGGCGGCCAGCCGCGCGGTGAGGAAGTACGAGGTGGTGTAGGCGGTCAGCGGCAGCGCGAAACGCGCGACGTCGACCTCCGTCAGCGGCAGGCCGAGGATGTCCGTGTCGGGGATGCCGATCGCATTGAACGAGATGTCGACGCGGCCCGACGTCGCGACGACGTGCTCGAGGTGCTCGTCGACGGCCCGCTCGTCGAGCGCGTCGACCTCGGCGGCCTCGGCGCGGAAGCCCGCGGCGACGATCTCCTTGGCGACGACGTCGACGTCCGCCCGGTCGCGCCCGGTCAGGTGGACCGCCGCGCCCTCGGCCGCGAACGCGTGCGCGACCGCGCCCCCGATGGCGCCGCCGGCGCCGTAGACCACCGCGACCTTGTCCTGCAGCAACATGTCCGACCTCTTCCGCGTGGGGTGCGACGGCCCCGGCCGGTGCCGTCGGTCGGGTAGGCACCGGCGCGGGCGAGAGCTGGGCGCCGCCGGACCGCCCAGTTCGCGCGCCGGCCGGTGTCTGTACGCGAGAGTGGGACCACGGGAGGTGGCATGACCGAGACGATCGACCCGGCCGCGCGGGCGCGCGCGGGGGACGACGACGCGTTCCGCGAGCTCATGGAGCCGTACCGGCGCGAGCTGCTGGTGCACTGCTACCGGATGCTCGGGTCCCTGCACGACGCCGAGGACGTCCTGCAGGACGTGCTGCTCGCGGCGTGGCAGGGCCTCGACGGCTTCGAGGGGCGGTCGTCGGTGCGCACGTGGCTGTACCGCATCGCCACCAACCGCTGCCTCAACGCGCGCCGTGCCGCCGCGCGCCGCCCGCCGCGCGCCTGGGACGTGCCCGGCGTCGACCTGGTCGAGCCGAGCAGCCTCGGTGAGGTGCTCTGGCTCGAGCCGTTCCCCGACGCCCTCCTCGGCGGCGCCGGCGACGCGCCGCTCGGTCCCGAGGCGCGCTACGAGCGGACCGAGGCGATCTCGTTGGCGTTCGTCACCGCGCTGCAGGTGCTGCCGCCGCGTCAGCTCGCCGTCCTCGTCCTGCGCGACGTCCTGGGGTTCCCCGCGCGCGAGGTGGCCGACATGCTCGGCTCGACGGTCGAGTCGGTGACCAGCGCGCTCAAGCGGGCCCGCGCGACGCTGCAGGTGCGCCGGTCGGCGGAGCCGCCGACGTCCGCGGGTGCCGACCGGCTCGTCGCGACGTTCGTCAGCGCCTACGAGTCCGCCGACGTGGTCGCCCTGGTCGCCCTGCTGACGGACGACGTGTTCATCTCCATGCCGCCGATGCCCTACGAGTACGTGGGCCGGGACCTCGCGGCGCTGTTCTGCGCGGGCATCCTCGCGCCGGGTCGCCGGTTCGACCTGGTCGCGACCCGGGCCAACGGTCAGCCGGCGTTCGGCACGTACCTGCGGGGTCCCGACGGCTCGAGCCGGGGGACCGGCCTGCTCGTCCTGGAGCTCGCGGGCGCCGGGGTCGGCGCGCTGACGCGGTTCGACGGCACCGTGCTGCCCGCGTTCGGCCTCCCGGAGTCGATCCCCGCCCCTCGCGCCTAGCCGCGGGCGCGGTGGAAGTCGTCGAGGGCGACCTTGCGCTCGGCCGCGTGGTCGACGATCGGGTCCGGGTAGTCCTCGGGCGCCTCGAGCCCGAGCTTCCAGGGCTGGTGGACGGCCCGCCCGGGGATGCCGCGCAGCTCGGGCACCCACTCGCGGACGTACGCGCCGTCGGGGTCGAACTTCTCGCCCTGCGTCACGGGGTTGAACACCCGGAAGTACGGCGCGGCGTCCCGCCCGGTGCCGGCCACCCACTGCCAGTTGAGCTGGTTCTGCGGCACGTCCCCGTCCACCAGCCACTCCATGAAGTGCGCCGCGCCGCGCTGCCAGCGCACGTGCAGGTCCTTGACCAGGAACGACGCGACGACCATCCGCACCCGGTTGTGCATCCAGCCGAGCGCCCGCAGCTGGCGCATGCCGGCGTCGACGAACGGGTAGCCCGTGCGCCCGGCGGCCCAGGCCGCGAACGAGGCGTCGCCGTCGTCCCACGAGTCGTCCGGCACGACGCTGCGCAGCGACCGGTGCGCGGCGCCGGGGTGGTGCCACAGCACGTCGGCGTGGAACTCCCGCCACGCCAGCTCGGACCGGAACGTGGCCACGTCGAACGGGGCGGCCGCCAGGTCGGCCAGCAGCGTCCGCGGGTGCAGCTCGCCCCACTTGAGCGGGATCGACAGCATCGACGTGGCGTCGAGGTCGGGCCGGTCGCGCAGGCTCGCGTACTCGGCCAGGTCGCCGTGCAGGTAGCTGGTCCACCGGGTGTGCGCAGCGTCCTCGCCCGCCGGGGGGAGGCGCACGTCGGCGGACGCGGCGTCGGGGATGCCGTCGCACCGGACGTCCGCCCACGGCACGTCCAACGGGTGCGGCGCGGGCGAGGCCCAGCCGTGATCGAGCCACGCGCCGCGGAAGGGGGTGAAGACCTGGAAGGGCGTCCCAGCCTGCGTCGTCAGTCGGCCCGGGGCCACGGCGTAGGGCGACCCGGTGCGGACCAGCGGCACCTCCAGTGCGCGCTCGACGGCGTCGTCGCGACGCCGTCCGTACGGCTCGGTCGCGGCGGTCACGTGCACGGCGGGCGCCGCGACCTCGCGGGCCACCGCCGGCACCACCTCGGCGGCCGGGCCGTGGCGGACGACGAGCCGGCCGTCGGTGGCCTCGTCGAGCGCCCGCAGGCTGCGCGCGAGGTACTCCCGGCGCGGCGCGCCGCAGGACGCCCAGAGGGTCGGGTCGACGACGAAGAGCGGCACGACGGTGTCGCCCGCGGCCCGCGCCTGCTCCACGGCGGCGACCAGCGCGGGGTTGTCCGCGAGGCGCAGGTCGCGACGGAACCAGTGGATCGTGGGCACCCGGCGACCGTAGCCGCGCGGCCGCCGCGCCGCCGCCCGAGGGCGTCGGCAGGAGCCCGGGGCTGGTGGCTCGACGGGGGTTGAGGCCACGATGGGCCCATGAGCGACTCGAACTCGGGGGGCTCGACGCCCGCTCGCAAGGTCGACACGCTGCCCGGCGACCGCGCTTTCTTCGGTCAGCCGCTGGGCCTGTTCACGCTGTTCGGCACCGAGCTCTGGGAGCGGTTCAGCTACTACGGGATGCGCGCCATCCTGCTGTACTACCTGACGGACACGGTGGCCAAGGGCGGCCTCGGGATCGAGCAGACGTCGGGCGAGGCGCTCGTCGCCATCTACGGCTCGTCGGTCTACCTGGTCTCCGTGCTGGGCGGCTGGCTCGCGGACCGGATCATCGGCGCCCGCCGCTCGGTCCTCTACGGCGGCATCATCATCGCCGCGGGGCACGTGTTCCTCACCGTGCCGCAGGCGCTCTTCTCGTACCTGGGCATCGTCTTCGTGGCGCTGGGCACCGGGCTGCTCAAGCCCAACGTGTCGAGCATGGTGGGGGAGCTGTACGACCGGGACGACCCGCGGCGCGACTCGGGCTTCTCGATCTTCTACATGGGCATCAACATCGGCTCCCTGGCCGCGCCGTTCCTGGTGGGGGCCGCCCAGACGGCCGGCGGGTACCACGCGGGCTTCGCCGTCGCCGCGATCGGCATGGCGATCGCACTGGTGTTCTTCGTCGCGGGCCGCAAGTACCTGGGCGGCGCCGGGGACGTCCCGCCCAACCCGCTGACGCCGCAGGACCGGCCCGCGGTCGTGCGGCTGTTCCTGTTCGTGCTGCTGGGCATCGCGCTCGCGGTCGCCGCCGGCTGGCTGGTCGAGGGGGGCTTCGGCCTGCCGGCGTTCATCGACGCCGTGTCCTACCTGGCGTTCGCGGCGCCCGTGGCGACGTTCATCGTCATGTTCCGCTCGCCCAAGGTGAACGCCCACGAGCGGACGCGGCTGCGTGCGTACATCCCGCTCTTCGTCGCGGCGATGATCTTCTGGATGATCTTCGAGCAGGCGGCCAGCACGCTCGCCTCCTACGCGAAGGACAACACCGACCTCGTGATGTTCGGCGTGACCATCTCGCCGGCCTTCTTCCAGTCGGTCAACCCGGCCGCGATCATCGTGCTCGCGCCCGTGTTCGCGTGGCTGTGGATCAAGCTCGACGACCGCCCGCCGACCGCCGTGAAGTTCGCGCTGGGGCTCACGTTCGCCGCGCTGAGCTTCGTCTTCCTCGCGGGGGCCTCGGCGCTGGCCGGCGGCGCGAAGACGTCGGCGTGGGTGCTCATCGTCGTGTACCTCATCCAGACGATCGGTGAGCTGTGCCTGTCGCCCGTGGGGCTCGCGGCGACGACGCTGCTGGCGCCCCGGGCGTTCCGCGGCCAGGCCATGGCCCTGTGGTTCCTCGCCCCGTCGGCCGGCAACGCGATCGCCGCGCAGGTCATCCAGGGCACGCCCGACGTGAGCCCCACGGCGTACTTCGGCACGATCGGGCTGATCGCGCTGGCGTTCGCCGGCGGCATGTTCGCGCTGGCGCCGTGGGTCACGCGGCACATCCGGGCGGGTGCGGACTCCGAGTCCGAGGCGGCGCTGCAGCACTGAGCCGCTGTCGGGGGCCGGTGGCAGGCTGGGTGGCATGACCGACACCAGCCTGCTGCGCCACTCCGTCGTCACCGACGCCGTCGACCCCCGCCACTGGCGCGTGCTCCTGCGCACGCTGCGCGCCACGTTCACCACCCCCGACTTCGCCACCGCCGCGGCGTTCGTGGCCCGGATCGCGGCGGCCGCCGACGAGGCGAACCACCACCCGGACGTCGTCCTGCGCTGGGGGCAGGTCACCGTCACCACGTCCAGCCACGACGCCGGCGGCCTCACGCAGCGGGACGTGGACCTCGCCGCGACGGTGAGCGCGATCGCCGACGAGCTGGGCCTGGCGGCCGACGTGCACCGCAGCGAGATCCTCGAGCTCGCCATCGACGCGCTCGACATCCCGGCCGTGCAGCCGTTCTGGGCCGCGGTGATGGGCTACCGGGCCACGTCCGACGACGAGGTCACGGACCCCGCCGGCATCGGCCCGGCCATCTGGTTCCAGCAGATGGATGCGCCGCGGCCGCAGCGCAACCGCATCCACTTCGACATCACCGTCCCGCACGACCAGGCCGAGGAGCGCATCGCGGCGGCGGTCGCGGCGGGCGGGCACGTGGTCAGCAGCAGCCGGGCGCCGGCGTTCACCGTCCTGGCCGACGCCGAGGGCAACGAGGTCTGCGTCTGCACCTGGCAGGGGCGCTCGCTGGCCTGAGCGGGCAGACCGAGGGCCCCGGATCGGAGTGGAGGTTGATCCGGGGCCCTCGGCGTTCTGTGGTGCGCCGGGCGGTCAGCGGCCCGTCACGCGGAGCACCGCGGTGCGCGAGGTGGCCGCCCCGGCGGCGTTCGTGGCCACCGCCCGGTACCGCGCGCCGTCCCGGGCGCTCGTCCCGGTGACCGTGAGCGTGCTGCCGGTGCCCACCGACGTCCAGGTGGGCGAGCCCGCGCGCTGCTCGAACCACTCGACGCTCGGTGCCGGCCGCCCGGAGACCTCGACGGAGAACCGGGCGACCTTGCCGGACCGCACGCTCGTGTCCCGGGGCTGGTCGACGATCCGCGGCGCCACGGGGGCGGGCGACACCGTCGCCGTGGCCGAGGTCGCCGTGCCGAGGGCGTTGGTGAAGACCGCCCGGTAGTCGACCGGCTTGGCGCCGACCCGCACGGTGAGGCTCGGGCCCTGTGAACCCGGGATCGCGTGCCAGGCGCCGCTGGTCCGCTGCTGCCAGCGCACGGTCGGGACCGGATAGCCGCTCGCCGCGGCGACCAGCGTCACCGTCGACCCCGTCGCCCCGGTCACCGACGCGGGCTGCGTCGTGAGCGCGGGCGCCGCCCGGGCCACCCGCACCGTGGCGACGTCCGTGGTGGCCGACCCCTCGGTGTTGGTGAAGACCGCGCGGTAGCGAGCGCCGTCGACCCGTGCGGTGACCGGCAGCGTGAAGGTGGTCGACGTCGCTCCGGGCACGTCCTTCCACTGCCACGGGAGGATCCCGCGCACCTGCCACCGGACGGTCGGCTCGGGGTAGCCGGACGCCGCGGCCGTGAGGCTGACCTCGGCACCCAGCGCACCCGTGACGGACACCGGCTGCTGGGTGACCACTGGGGCGGACGGCTCGACCGCGGGCGCCACCAGCTGGGCCACGCCCCACCGCGAGGTGTTCTGGTACGAGCGCCCGGTCGGGTCGGACCACGTCCGCACCGAGCCGCGCACGCCGGCCGTCCCGTCGTTGACCTGGAAGTCGAGGCCCGCCAGGTCGCCGGCCGTCACCGGGTGCCCGAGCGACAGGGAGGCCTCGACGACGTACCCGCCGTCGACCACCGCGGTCGCGCTGGTCAGCCGGTCCCCGATGACCGAGAGGTCCCCGCTGACCGACACCGCGTTGAGGTAGTTGATCCGGTACTGCCCGTCGGCCGGGTTGTACGGACCGGACTTGGCGTTGACCGGGTCGAGGAACACCTCGACCGAGTCCTGCTCCCAGGCGTTGGTGCTGGTCGCGTCGAGCGACGGGTCCGTCACCTGGGCCAGCACGTCGATCCGGTCGTCGTGCCACAGCAGCCGGACGGCGGCGGACGCCCCGGGGGTGCCCTCGACCTGCACGTCGGTCCGCACGACGGGCGCGTCGGCCCAGGCGGGGTCGATCGTGCCGTCGATGGTCGGCGGCGTGGTGGTCTGCGGGACCTCGACGTAGCCGACCGGCTCGACCAGGGTCACGACGCCGAGCGGGCCGCCGGTCTCTTGGTGGTGGGCGAGGTCGTTCCACGAGACGAGGCCGCCGCTGCCGTCGGCCACGCGGACGTCGAACGGCACCGTGGTGCCGACCGCGCCGGGTGCGGACAGGGGCAGCTGGGCCACGGCGGTCCAGCCGTCCGCGGTCGGCGTGCCGGAGCTCCGCGTGACCACCACGGGCGCGCCCGAGCCGAAGAGCGTGACCGTGTCGGCCGCGCCGTCGTCGGTCGCGTCCACCACGTGCACGTACGCCGTGAGGTGGTCACCGGACCAGCGCAGCTGGAACCCGGTCCCGCCCGAGACGGGGATCAGCGGCAGCAGGCGCCACTGCAGCTCGTCCGGGGCGTCGGCCTGCGGGGCGTTCGCCTGCCGGGTGAGCGTCGGCAGCTTCGTCGGGTCGACGATGCCCCAGTACGCCGCCTTGGCCTGCAGGTCGCCGTCGAACGGCAGGGGAGCGCCCGTCCGCCAGCTCCGGCTGTCGTACGGCCCCCATAGGGTGACCGCGAACAGGTCCGGGAACTCGCGGAGCATCGAGAACAGGCTCGCGTAGTAGTAGCCCTGCTCCACCAGCTTCTCGGCCGTGACCGTGCCGTCGATCTGCACGTCCAGCTCGCTCACGTCCTGCAGCAGGCCCAGGGGCGCGAACGTCTGCAGCGTGGTGCGCAGCTGGTCGATCGACTGCGACAGGCTGATGTGGAACTGGTGCCCCACGCCGTCGATCGGCACGCCGTCCGCCAGCAGACCCTGCAGCACCGTGAGCATCGCCTGCCGCTTGGCGGGCAGCTCGGTGTTGTAGTCGTTGATGAACAGCTGGACCGGGCCGTCGGGGTCGCCCCCGTTGAACGCCTGCGAGGCGATCTCGAACGCGTCCTTGATGTAGTCCGGGCCGAGCGTGGTGTACCAGGGGCTGCGCCGCAGGCCGTCGCTCTCGCTCTCGGCGATCGCCTCGTTGACCACGTCGAAGCTGACGATCGGGTTGCCGGCGGTGCCGAACTCCCCGTACTTGGTGCGGTAGTGGTCCGCCACGGTCTCGATGTGCGTCCGCATGCGGGCCAGCAGCAGGGCCTGGTCGGCCGCGCTCGCGGTCAGGGGCGTGCCGTCCGCGTGCTGGAAGAACCACGCCGGCGTCTGGCTGTGCCACACGAGGGTGTGGCCGTGCACCCGCATCCCGTGCGCCAGCGCGAAGTCGACCAGGTGGTCGGCGGCGGCGAACGTGAACGTGCCCTCCGTCGGCTGGATGGCCTCGGGCTTCATCGAGTTCTCGGGCGTGATCTGGCCGTAGTGCTTGGTCACCAGCTGCTCGCCCGTGCCGACCGTCTCGCGGTCGTCGATCGCGACGCCCACGGGCCAGGGCAGCACGTCCTTGAGGGACGGGATGTCCTGCTGGACCGGGGGAGCGGTCGAGCCCGTCACCACGACGTCGTCCACCAGGAACGACGGCGTGCCCGACGCGGTCTCGAAGTAGAGCAGCGCGCTCTCCGCCGCCGCCATCGTGTAGGACGCCTGGACGTGCACCCACGCGTCGGCGGTCACACCGGTCGCGGTGGCGACCGTGTCGTACGACGACGAGCCGGCGTTGTCGCGCTGCACGCTCACGCGCACGTCCGCGCTGCCGGTCTCGCCCGCGGGGAGCTTGACCCACGCCGAGATCTGGTACGTCCGGCCGCTCTGGAAGATGCCCGTGACGGGTGCCCCGAGGCCGTGCCAGGTGTCGGTGCGCCCGGTCACCGACGCCGACTGCGCGCCGGCGTGGGCCTCCGCCGCGGTGACCGCGACGGTCGGCGCCGTGCCGTTGCCGCGCGCACCCCAGACGCCCAGGCCGTCCTCGAACCCGGTGGACAGTGACGTGGTGGGCGTGCCGGTGTCGTCGGCGCCGCCGGCGGGCAGGGTGAACGACCAGCCCGCTGCGAGGCGCTCGGTCACCACGGTCTGCACCGCCGCGAGCGTGCCCGAGCGGTCGCCGCCGCCGTCGTGCGTGAGCACCACCTGGCCGGGCTTCATGGCCGCCCGCAGGTTGGTGGTGAGCGTGGGGACGTCCTGCGTCTCCCAGTCGCTGATGGTGTTGACCACCGCGAGCGGCTGCATGCCGAGGGAGACCGCGACCCCCGCGGTCTGCCCCCAGCTGCCGTTCGGGGCCCGGAAGTACGGGACCTTCGCGTTCGGGTCGCCCAGGGCGTCGCGGATGATCGCCAGGTTGGCGACGAGGTCCGCGCGCACCTGCTCCGGCGTCCAGCTGCCCATGTCGGCGTAGCTGGTGGAGTGGTTGCAGAGGGTGTGGCCCTCGCGGACGATGCGCTGCAGCACCGCGGCGCCGCCGGTGGCCTGGATGTTCTGGCCGATCACGCAGAACGTGGCGTGCAGGCCCTGCGCCTTGAGGAAGTCGAGCAGCGCCTCGGTCGTGGCGCCGTTGGGTCCGTCGTCGAACGTGAGCGCGGCGACGTCGCCGGTGCCGCGGGCGGCGGTGACCGGGGTGGTGGTGGGGTTCACGGCGCCTCCGGGGACGACGTCGGGGTCGGTGCCGCCGCCCGTGCCGGCGGGAGCCGTGATCACGACGTCGTCGAGCAGCAGGCTCGGGTTCGTGCCGTCGATCGCGGCCGCCTCGAGGTACAGGCTGGCCGCCGTGACGGCGGCGTCCTTGGTGTACGTGCCGCCGACCTGCACCCAGGCGTCGGCCGTCACGGTCACCGGCGAGCCCACCCACGCGTACTGGTTGGCGGCGGGCGTCTGGTCGACGGTGAAGTGCACCGCCGACGAGCCCGTGGTCCCCGGCGCGAGCCGCACCCAGGCGGAGACGGTGTAGGCGGTCCCGGCGGTGAACAGCTCGGCCACGCTGGTGGCGGGCCCGTTCCAGTCACCGGTGCGCCCGCTGACCAGCAGGCTGCCCGACCCGGAGTGCGCGTCCGACCCGGTCACCGCGAGCGTGACCGGTCCTCGTGGCCCCCAGGGGGCCGGGTCGGGGGTCTCGAAGTCGCTCTGCAGGACGACTGTCGGCCCGGTCTCGGCGGCCTGTGCCGGCGGGGTCGTCAGACCCGCCACCAGCAGGGCTGCCACCACGGTGAGGACTCGTGCACGTCTCATCAGCGCTCCTTTGCGCGATCGGCTCCGCTCCGGGCCGGACGTTACGCACCATCCGGACGAAAGCGCCAGGGGTGCCGACATCGTTATTGATAACGTTATCGAATCGTGAGACGCGCACGCCACGGTCCCGCGCGGGTGGACCGGCGGGTTCGGGGCGGGGGCCGGCGCAGGTCCGCGGATCGGCCAGCCGCAGGTCCGAACGTGACGTGGATCACCGTTAGTAAAACGTTATCGATAACGTTTGACGGGACGGCTTCCCGGCTGCAACAGTGGCGACTGCGCCCACCGTCAGCGGAGACCGGGCGTGTGTGTGAGGAACAGGACTGCACCATCGGGGACGGTGGTGCCGCTCTTGCGAAGCGGGCGCAGAACCGGCACGGATGCCGGCCTGCGGCGGTGACGGGCGGTGCGGGCAGCACGGCCGGCACGGGCTGTTGCTCTGGTGGCAGTAGCGGTCCGCCCAGCAAGGGGCCAGCTTTCCACTCTGTGTAACTCGACGAAGAGGACAGATCTCATGATTGCTCGCAAGCTCCTGGCGGTCTCAGCCGCCATGGTGATGGGTGCCGCCGGGCTCACCGCCTGTAGCGGTGGCGACGGTGGCAGCAGCGACAGCTCGTCCGGTGGCGACGTGCAGATGACCTTCTGGCACAACTCCACCACTGGTGAGGGCAAGGCCTACTGGGACGCGACCGTCAAGGACTTCGAGGCCGCGAACCCCGGGGTCACGATCAAGATCCAGGCCATCCAGAACGAGGACATGGACGGCAAGCTCCAGACCGCCCTCAACTCCGGTGACGCCCCCGACATCTTCATGGCGCGCGGCGGCGGCAAGCTGGCCGACGTCGTCGCAGCCGGCCAGGCGCAGCCCGTCGAGGTCGACGACGCGACGAAGACCGCCGTCGGCGACGCGGCGTTCAGCGCGTTCACCGTGGACGGGAAGATCTACGGCATGCCGATGTCGATCCTCCCGGGCGGCATCTACTACTCCAAGGACCTGTTCGCCCAGGCCGGCATCACCGACACCCCGAAGTCGATCGACGACCTCGAGGCTGCGGTCGACAAGCTCAAGGCCGCCGGGATCGCCCCGATCGCCCTCGGCGCCAAGGACGCGTGGCCTGCCGCGCACTGGTACTACTTCTTCGCCCTGCGCGCCTGCTCGAAGGACACGCTGGACAAGGCCGCGGCCGAGATGAAGTTCGACGACCCGTGCTGGAAGAAGGCGGGCGACGACCTCGAGGCGTTCTCGAAGACCTCGCCGTTCAACGAGGGCTTCCTGACCACCTCCGCCCAGCAGGGTGCCGGCTCGTCGGCCGGTCTGGTGGCCAACCACCAGGCGGCGATGGAGCTCATGGGCGCCTGGGACCCGGGCGTGATCGCGTCCCTGACCCCGGACCAGAAGCCGCTGGCCGACCTCGGCTGGTTCCCCTTCCCGACCACCAGCGGTGGCAAGGGTGAGGCCGGTGCCATGATGGGTGGTCTCGACGGGTTCTCCTGCTCCAAGGACGCCCCGGCGGAGTGCTCGAAGTTCCTGAACTTCGCGATGCAGAAGAAGTACCAGGAGGGCTACGCGAACGCGTTCCACACGCTGCCCGCCAGCCAGGAGGCGCAGGGCGTGGTCACCGAGCCGGCTCTGAAGGACGTCCTCGCGTCGTACAACGAGGCGCCGTACGTCTCGCTGTGGCTCGACACGCTGTACGGCCAGAACGTGGGCAACGCGCTCAACACCGGCGTGGTGAACCTGCTCGCCGGCCAGGGTGACTCGGCTGCCATCGTCAAGGGCGTCGAGGACGCGGCGGCGAAGGAGTAACTGCACCATGAGCAACTCCTTGGGCGAGGGCAGTCTCGCCGTGACCTCCTCGCCCGAGGGTTCCTCGGTGGACGGGGACGGCGCCGACACGGCGTCGTCCCCGGTCTACCGGGTCGGGTCGTCACCATGGCGGCAGCGCCTCGAGATCCTGCTGCTCGCCGGTCCCGCGATCCTCATGTTCCTGGCGTTCGTCATCTTCCCGGTGCTGCTGGGCGGGTACTACGGGTTCTTCAAGTGGAAGGGCTTCGGGCCGCCGACGAACTTCGTCGGGCTGCAGAACTACGTCACGATCCTGCAGGACTCCACGTTCCACGACGCGGTGCGGCACAACTTCGTCATCGTGATCCTGTCCCTGGTGCTCCAGGGACCCGCGGCGGTGCTGCTGGCGCTCCTGCTCAACCAGAAGATGCGCGGCCGCTCGCTCGTGCGGGTGCTGATCTTCGTGCCGTACGTGATCTCCGAGGTGATCGTCGGCACCGGCTGGAGCCTCATGCTCCAGACCAACGGCGCGGTCAACGACCTGCTGGTCAAGATCGGGCTGCCGAACTGGACCGTGGACTGGCTGTCCGACCCGAAGGTCGCGATGGCGTCGCTGATGATCATCATCACCTGGAAGTACATCGGCTTCGCCGTGATCCTGTTCCTGGCGGGGCTGCAGAGCATCCCCGAGGAGCTGTTCGAGGCGGCGGCGATCGACGGCGCGAGCTACTGGCAGACCCAGCGGCGCATCACCTTGCCGCTGCTCGGCCCCACGATCCGGATCTGGGCGTTCCTCTCGATCATCGGGGCGCTCCAGCTCTTCGACCTCGTCTACATCATCTGGGGCCAGTACGTGGCCGCGACGGCCGGGACCTCGACCATGGCCACCTACATGGTGGTCAACGGGCGCAACGCCGCGAACTACGGCTACGGCAGCGCGGTCGCGGTGGTCCTCTTCATCATCTCGTTGATCGTCGCGCTGACCTACCAGCGGTTCGTGCTGCGGCGCGACACCGAGGGCGCCCTGACGGAAGGAAAGAAGTGATGACGGCGACGACGGCGCCCCCGCTGAGCCCGACGACCCCGCGCGCGGTGGCCGGCCGCAAGCGACCGAGCCTGTCCCGTGCCGGCTGGGCGACCTACGTCGTGGCCTGGGCGCTGGTCGGCCTGTGCATCACCCCGGTGCTCTACATCATCATCGGTGGCTTCCGGACGAACGCCGAGATCACGGTCGACCCGTCGGGCTTCCCGACGAAGTGGCAGCTGGTCAACTACTCCGAGGTGCTGAGCAGCCCGATCTTCTGGCGCCAGGTGGGCAACTCCGTGATCTGCGGGGCGTTCACCACGATCGGCGTCGTCGTCCTCGGCGTGGCGGCCAGCTTCGTGCTCGCGCGCTACAACTTCTCCGGCCGGGCGGCCCTGTACGCGCTGTTCGCCGCCGGGCTGATGTTCCCGATCACGGTGGCCATCACGCCGCTCTACATCATGATCCGGGGCCTGGGCCTCAGCGACAGCCTCGCCGGCATCATCCTGCCGCAGATTGCCTTCGCCCTGCCGACGACCATCATCATCCTGGTGCCGTTCCTCCGGGCGATCCCCAAGGAGCTCGAGGAGGCGGCGTCCATCGACGGCGCGAGCAGGCTCGGCTTCTTCTTCCGCATGGTGATCCCGCTGTCGATCCCGGGCGTGGTGACCGTCGGGATCCTCGCCTTCATCGCGAGCTGGAACAGCTACCTCCTGCCGCTGTTCATCCTCAACAACGAGAACAGCTACACGCTCCCGCTCGGGGTCCAGGCGTTCGCGTCGCAGTACTCCGTGGACACCGCCCGGGTGCTCGCGTTCACGTCGCTGTCGATGATCCCCGCACTCCTGTTCTTCACGATCTTCGAGCGCCGCATCGTCGGAGGTCTCACCGGCGCGGTCAAGGGCTGACCACCCGCCGAGGTCCGACTGCGGGCGCGGCTCACGTCGCGCGCGCCCTGCGGTTGCCTGTCCGCGCCGTCCGACGGACGACGCACCCATACGCCATGACGAAGGAGAAGGGCCCGTGGTCGACGCCGTACCCGCCATGCCCCAGGTGTCCGAGCGCGTGCGCGCGCTGCACGCGCAGATGACGCTCGAGGAGAAGCTGGCCCAGATCGTGGGCTACTGGCTCGACCAGAACGGCACCGTCGCGCCCATGCAGTCGGAGATGGCGGCGGGCCAGCAGCCCTCCGGCCGGCTCAGCGAGACGACGCGTGACGGGCTCGGGCACTACACGCGGGTCTACGGCACCCGGCCGGTCGACCCGGCCGAGCGTGCCGCCTGGCTGTGGGCGGAGCAGCGGCGGCTCAAGCGCGAGACGCGGCTGGGCATCCCGGCGCTGGTCCACGAGGAGTGCCTCACCGGCCTCGCCGCGTGGCAGGCCGCGACGTACCCGACACCCCTCGCCTGGGGCGCGGCGTTCGACCCCGACCTGGTGCACGACGCGGCGCGCGCGATCGGGGACTCGATGCGGGAGCTGGGCATCCACCAGGGCCTCGCCCCGGTGCTCGACGTCATCCGCGACCCCCGGTGGGGCCGCGTCGACGAGTGCATCGGCGAGGACCCGTACCTGGTCGGCACCGTGGGCACCGCCTACGTCCGCGGCCTGCAGGAGGCGGGCGTGCACGCGACGCTCAAGCACTTCCTGGGCTACTCGGGCTCGCGGTCGGGCCGCAACCACGCGCCTGTGAGCGCGGGCCCGCGCGAGATCGCCGACGTCTTCCTGCCCCCGTTCGAGATGGCCGTCCTCGACGGCGGGGCCAGGTCCGTCATGAACTCCTACACCGACGTCGACGGCGTGCCGATGGCGTCCAACGCGGAGTACCTCACCACCGTCCTGCGGGAGCGGTGGGGCTTCGACGGCGTGGTCGTCGCCGACTACTTCGCGGTGGCGTTCCTGCAGGTCATGCACGCGATCGCGGCCGACCGCGGCGAGGCCGCCGCGCTGGCGCTCGAGGCCGGCATCGACATCGAGCTGCCCACGGGCGACGCCTACCTCGAGCCGCTGGCCGCCCGGGTCCGTGCGGGCGCCCTCGACGAGGCGTTCGTCGACCGGGCCGTGCTGCGCGCCCTCGCGCAGAAGGAGGAGCTGGGCCTGCTCGACCCGGACGCCTTCGAGGACGAGCCGCCCACCGAGATCGACCTCAACTCGCCGCGGCACCAGGACCTGGCCCGCCGCCTCGCGCAGGAGTCGGTCGTCCTGCTGTCGAACGGCGGCGTGCTGCCGCTCAACGGGTGGGCCACCGCGCCGACCCGCGTCGCGGTGGTCGGCCCCAACGCGCACCGCGCCGAGGCGCTCATGGGCTGCTACTCGTTCGCCAACCACGTCCTCGCGCACCACCCCGAGCTGCCGATCGGCTTCGAGATCCCGACGGTCTTCGAGGCCTTCGAGGGCGCGTTCGACCGCGCCGGTGCGCCCCGTCCCGAGCTGGTGTTCGCCGAGGGGTGCACCGTCGAGGACGACGACACCTCCGGGTTCGCCGAGGCCGTCGCCGCCGCGGAGGGCGCCGACGTCGCCGTCGTGGTGGTCGGCGACCAGGCCGGCCTGTTCGGCCGCGGCACCGTGGGTGAGGGGAACGACTCCGAGTCGCTCGAGCTGCCCGGCGTCCAGCGCCAGCTGGTCGAGGCGCTCGTGGCCACCGGCACCCCCGTGGTCATGGTCCTGCTGACCGGTCGCCCGTACTCGGTCGGCTGGGCGCTCGACGGCACCGGCGCCCGGCCGGGCGCGGTGCTGCAGGCGTTCTTCCCCGGCGAGGGCGGCGGCCTGGCCATCGCCGACGTGATCACCGGCGCGGTGAACCCGTCCGGACGGCTGCCCGTCTCCATGCCGCGCTCGACGGGTGCTCAGCCGTACTCCTACCTGCAGCCGATCCTCGGCGGGCCGTCGGACGTCACGTCGACCGACTCCACCCCGCTGCGCCCGTTCGGCTTCGGGCTGTCCTACACGGAGTTCGCGTACTCCGACCTGACCGTCGACCCGTCGGTGGGCTCGAGCGGCACCTTCACCGCCGCCGTGACCGTGACCAACACGGGCGCGCTGCCGGGCGCCGACGTCGTCCAGCTCTACGGCCACGACGTGCAGGGCACCATCGCGCGCCCGGTCGCGGCGCTGCTCGGCTACGCGCGCGTGGAGCTCGAGCCGGGTGCCTCCAGCCGGGTCACCTTCTCGGTGCCGACCACCCGCTTCGCCTTCACGGACCGCCGCATGGTCAAGGTGGTCGAGCCCGGCGACGTCGAGGTGTGGATCGGCTCGCACGCCGCCGCCTCGGGCGCGGGCACCAGCACGAAGGAGTCCACCGGAGGCGTGATCTCCAACGGGCGCGCCACCGAGAAGCGCGAGATCCCCGGCACGGCGACGGCCCGCGCGGTCGTGGCGATCACCGGCGACGTGCACGCCGTCACGACGGCCGACCCGCGGTCGGTGGAAGTCAAGATCGTCGCCCCGTGACCCTCGTCCGCAACCCCCTGCTGCCGGGGTGCTACCCCGATCCGTCGATCTGTCGGGTGGGCGAGGACTTCTACCTCGTCACCTCGACCTTCGAGTACTTCCCGGGGCTCCCCGTGTTCCACAGCCGCGACCTCGCCGGCTGGGAGCAGATCGGGCACGTGCTCGACCGGCCCGGCCAGCTCGACATGGACGGCATCGCCTCCTCGGGCGGCCTCTACGCGCCCACGCTCCGGCACCACGACGGCACCTTCTGGCTCGTGTGCACCCTCGTCGACCAGCAGGACGCGACGCGGGGCGGCAACTTCCTGATGACCGCCACCGATCCCGCCGGCCCGTGGTCCGACCCGGTCTGGCTCGACGCCGACGGCATCGACCCGTCGATCTTCTTCGACGACGACGGCCGCGTCTGGGTTCACGGCACCCGGCTGGCCCGCTCGCCGCAGTGGCACGACCAGACCGAGGTCTGGGTGCGCGAGCTCGACCCGGCGACCATGACCCTGGTGGGACCCGAGCACGTCATCTGGAACGGGGCGCTGCTCGGCGTGGTGTGGGCCGAGGCGCCGCACCTCTACAAGGTCGACGGCACGTACTACCTGGTCGCCGCCGAGGGCGGCACCGAGTTCCACCACGCCGTCTCGGTCGCGCGCGCGGACGCCGTGACCGGGCCGTACGTGGGCACCAAGGGCAACCCGGTCCTCACCCACCGGCACCTCGGGGTGGGGTCGGACGTCGTCGGCGTCGGGCACGCCGACCTCGTGGAGGCGGCGGACGGCAGCTGGTGGGCCGTCCTGCTGGGCATGCGGCCCTACGGCGGGTACCACTACAACCTCGGCCGCGAGACGTTCCTGGTCCCGGTGGTCTGGGAGGACAGCTGGCCCGTGCTCGCCCCCGGCGTCGGGCGGGTCACGGCCGAGGTCGAGGTGCCGTTCGCCGGGACCCCCCGTCCCGGCGTGGCCCAGGGCCTCGCGTCGGGCACCGTCCCGCCGGACGACCTGCGGTGGACGTCCCTGCGCCGGCCCGCGGCCGAGTTCGCGACGGCCCGCGGCGACGGCTGGGACGTGCGGATGCGGCAGAGCACCCTGAGCGAGCCCGTGACCCCCGCCTTCCTCGGTGTGCGGCAGCAGCACGCCGACGTCGACGTGCGGGCGACCGTCCGCGCGACGCTCGCCGAGGGGGAGGAGGTCGGGCTCGCCGTGCGGCAGTCGGAGGACGACCACGTGCGGCTGCTGCTCACCGCCTCCGGCACGGCGGTCGCCGTGCACCGACGGGGCGGCGTCGAGTCCGTCCTGGGCGAGCTGCCGCTCCCCGCGGGCGACGAGCCCGTCGCGCTGACCGTGCGTGCGCGGGGGCAGGACTACGCGCTGCTCGTCGCGGTGGGCGAGGGGGAGCCGGTGACGGTGGCGTCCGTCGACGGGTCCGCGCTCGACTCGGTGGCGACCGGCGGGTTCCTCGGACTGTGGATCGGCGTCTACGCGACGAGCAACGGGCGCCCGACGACGACCGTGGTCCAGGTGGAGCGGTTCGAGTACCTGCCGGCGCTCTGACGGCGCCGCGCGGAGCCGCGGCTCGACGCGGCGCGCCCGCACGGCCTGCCGCGCGCCGCGGGTCTACGCTGCGGGGAGCGCACTGGGAGACTGCCCGCAATCTCGGGCATGTCAAACGTTATCGATAACGATTTAGTTGCAGTACGCTCCACCCATGGGTCAACGGGTGACGATCACAGATGTCGCACGGCGCGCGGGAGTGTCCACCGCGACCGTCTCGAAGGTGATCAACGAGCGCTACGGCGTGGCCAGCCGGACGACCTCGCACGTCCAGGCGGTCATCGAGGAGCTCGGGTACGAGTCGAGCCTCGTCGCCCGGAGCCTGCGGTCCCACAAGACGAACGTGATCGGCATCCTGGTCGCCGAGTTCGAGCCGTTCAGCGCCGAGATCCTCAAGGGCGCGTCGATCGGGCTCGGTGACTCCGGGTACGCCCTGCTCGCCTACACCGGCGGCCAGCTGACCGGCGGGGTCGGCTGGGAGCGGCGCTACCTCTCCCGCCTGAGCGGCACCCTGATCGACGGCGCGGTCCTGGTCACCCCGACGGTGCTCGAGGCCGACGCCGGCATCCCCGTCGTCGCCATCGACCCGCACGCCGGGCCGTCGGGCCTGCCCACCGTGGACTCCGACAACTTCACCGGGGCCGTGCAGGCGGTCGAGCACCTCCTGGGCCTCGGGCACCGCCGGATCGGGTTCATCGGCGGCCGCTCGGACCTCGAGTCCTCCCGCCTGCGCGAGGCCGGCTACCGCAAGGCGCTCGCCGACGCGGGCATCGAGGTCGACCCGGGCCTGATGCGCGAGGGCGACTACCGCAAGGACTCGACCCACGAGCCGGCCCGCGAGCTGCTGACCCTGCCGGAGCGACCGACCGCCATCTTCGCGGCCAACGACCTCTCCGCGATCGGCACGCTCGAGATCGCGCAGGAGCTCGGCCTGGACGTCCCGGCCGAGCTCTCGATCATCGGCTTCGACGACATCCCGGAGTCGGCGCTGACCAACCCGCCGCTGAGCACGGTCCACCAGCCGATCCAGCAGATGGGTGCCGCCGCCATCGCGCTGCTCATCGCGCTGATGGACGGGGCGCCGGTCGACCGGACCCACATCCAGCTGGTGACCTCGCTCGTCGAGCGCGGATCGACCGCGCCGCCCCGCTGACGTCGCCGGGTCGTCCGCAGGGTGACCCTCCCGTGGCCGGGTCGAACGGCAGTCATACACTCGCGAGCATGACCGTGACGTCGGACAACGCCCCCTCCACCGCCTCACCCTCCGTCGACATCAAGCCCCGCTCGCGCACCGTCACCGACGGGCTGGAGGCGACCGCCTCGCGCGGGATGCTCCGCGCGGTGGGCCTCGGCGACGACGACTTCGCGAAGCCCCAGATCGGCGTCGCGAGCTCCTGGAACGAGATCACGCCCTGCAACCTGTCGCTCCAGCGGCTGGCCCAGGCCGCCAAGGCGGGCGTGCACGCGGCGGGCGGCTACCCGCTGGAGTTCGGCACCATCTCGGTGTCCGACGGCATCTCGATGGGCCACGAGGGCATGCACTTCTCGCTGGTGAGCCGCGACATCATCGCGGACTCGGTGGAGACCGTCATGCAGGCCGAGCGCCTCGACGGCTCCGTGCTGCTGGCCGGATGCGACAAGTCCCTGCCGGGCATGCTCATGGCGGCGGCCCGCCTCGACCTGGCGAGCGTCTTCCTCTACGCCGGCTCGATCGCGCCCGGCTGGGTCAAGCTCGAGGACGGCACCGAGAAGGACGTGACGATCATCGACGCGTTCGAGGCCGTCGGCGCCTGCGCCCGCGGGCTCATGAGCCGCGAGGACGTCGACCGCATCGAGCGCGCCATCTGTCCCGGCGAGGGCGCCTGCGGCGGCATGTACACCGCCAACACGATGGCGTCGGTGGCCGAGGCGATCGGCATGTCGATCCCCGGCTCCGCCGCCCCGCCGTCGGCCGACCGTCGTCGCGACGCCTTCGCGAAGAAGTCGGGCGAGGCCGTGGTCGAGATGCTCCGCCAGGGGATCACCGCGCGCCAGATCATGACCAAGGAGGCGTTCGAGAACGCCATCGCCGTCGTGATGGCCTTCGGCGGCTCGACCAACGCGGTCCTGCACCTGCTGGCGATCGCGCACGAGGCCGAGGTCGACCTCACGCTCGCCGACTTCTCGCGCGTCGCCGCCAAGGTGCCGCACCTGGGCGACCTCAAGCCGTTCGGCCGCTACGTCATGAACGACATCGACCGCATCGGCGGCGTCCCGGTGGTCATGAAGGCGCTGCTCGACGCGGGCTTGCTGCACGGCGACTGCCTCACGGTCACCGGCAAGACGATCGCCGAGAACCTGGCCGACGTGAACCCGCCGGACCCCGACGGCAAGATCCTGCGGGCGATGAACAACCCGATCCACAAGACGGGCGGCATCACCATCCTGCACGGCTCGCTGGCGCCCGACGGCGCCGTGGTGAAGTCCGCCGGCTTCGACTCCGACGTGTTCGAGGGCACCGCGCGCGTGTTCGAGCGCGAGCGGTCGGCCATGGACGCCCTGGAGAACGGCACGATCGTCGCCGGCGACGTCGTCGTCATCCGCTACGAGGGCCCCAAGGGCGGCCCGGGCATGCGCGAGATGCTCGCGATCACCGGGGCGATCAAGGGTGCCGGCCTGGGCAAGGACGTCCTCCTGCTCACGGACGGCCGCTTCTCCGGCGGCACCACGGGCCTGTGCGTCGGGCACGTCGCGCCCGAGGCCGTCGACGGCGGCCCGATCGCGTTCATCAAGGACGGCGACCGCATCCGGCTCGACGTGGCCAACGAGACGCTCGACGTGCTGGTCTCGGAGGAGGAGCTCGAGGGCCGCAAGGTCGGCTGGGCCCCGCTGCCCCCCACCTACACCCGCGGGGTGCTGGCCAAGTACGCGAAGCTCGTGCAGTCGGCGTCGAAGGGCGCCGTGCTGATCTGACGCACGACGACGGGCCCGCCCCGGAGGGGGAGCGGGCCCGTCCTCGCGCGGGTGTGCCTACTTGATCGAGCCCCGCGTGACTCCGGAGATGACCCAGCGCTGGCTGAAGACGTAGACCACCAGCAGCGGCGCCATCGCCATGAGGTAGGACGCGAACGCCACCGTGTAGTCGGTGTTGAACTGCCCCTGGAACACGTACTGCGCGAGGGGCAGCGTCCGCGCCCCGGGATCGGTGAGCACCACCAGCGGCATGATGAAGTCGTTCCACGCCCACACGCAGGTGAGGATGCCGACGGTGGCGTTCATCGGGGTCAGCAGCGGGAAGATGATCTGCCGGAACACCCGCCAGGTGGATGCGCCGTCGACCCGCGCCGCCTCCTCGAGCTCGAGCGGGATCGACCGGATGTACGCGGTGTAGATGAAGATGTTCAGCGACAACCCGTAGATCGTGTACAGCAGGATCATCCCGGCCTGGTTGTCGAGCCCCAGGAGCGCGGTCTGCTTCACCAGCGGCAGCATGATGATCGGGAACGGGATGAACAGGGCGGCGAGCAGGTAGAAGAACACGCCCTTGAAGAACGGCCGGTGGATGTTCCGCGCGATGGCGTAGGCGACGACCGAGCTGGTCAGCAGCGTGAGGACCACGGACCCGACGGTGATCATCGCGGTGTTCATGAGCGCCTGCGGGAACTCGGTCCGCGTCCACGCCTCGCTGAAGTTCTGCCAGCGGATCGGGTTGGGCAGCTCCAGCCCCGTGCCGGCGGCGAGCTGCTCGGGGGTCTTGAGCGCGACGACGACGGCGAGGTAGAGCGGGACGAGGATCGTCAGCGAGCACACCGCGATCAGCGCGGTCACCCACCAGTTGATCTTGCGGGTGTCGTCGTCGGCGACGGCCTTCGTGCGTCGACGTCGGGGCTCGGGAAGGACGGCCTCGGCCTGGCCGAGCGCGGTTCCTGCGGTGGTCATCAGAAGTCCGCCTCTCTGCGCTGAAGGACCTTGAACTGGAAGAGCGAGACCACGGTGATGACGACGAAGAAGATCACCGCGTTCGCGGACTGGTAGGCGAACTCCCCGCCGGAGAACCCGCCGCGGAAGATGAGCAGGGTGACCGACTCGGTCGAGGTGCCGGGCCCGCCGTTGGTCAGGGCGACGATCTGGTCGAAGACCTGCAGGAAGCCCTTGAGGCTGAGCACCACGTTGATGGTGAAGAAGGCGCTGATCAGCGGGAACGTGATCGACGAGAACTGCCGCCACGGCTTGGCGCCGTCCAGGGATGCCGCCTCGTAGAGCTCGCGCGGGATCGTCTGCAGCCCGGAGAGGTAGATGATGACCGTGAACGCGCAGGCCTGCCAGACGGCGAGCGCGACGATCGCGGTCCACGCCCACGTCTCGTTGGTGAGGATGTTGTCGGCGAAGAGCGGGATGCCCGCCAGGATCTTGGGCAGCGAGCTCGAGAAGAAGAACTGGAAGACGTACCCGATGACCAGGGCCGCGAGGACGTAGGGCACGAAGTACACGCCGCGGAAGAGGTTGCGCGCCATGATCTTGGCGTTGAGGCCCATCGCGATGGCGAGCGAGATCGCGTTGGTCAGCACGGTCGCGACGATGGCGAACAGGAACGAGAACCCGTAGGCCGCCAGGACGCGGTCGTCCTTGAACAGGTTGACGTAGTTGGACAGGCCGACGAAGTTCCAGGCGCCGTAGCCGGGGTAGTTGGTCAGGCTGAAGAAGATGCCGACCAGCACCGGGACGGTGTGGAACAGGAAGAACGCGATGACGGCCGGCCAGACCATCCAGTAGAAGGTGGACTGCGCGCGGTCGCTCCTGGTGCGCCGGGCGGGGGTCGTGAGGGTGGTGCCCGCGCCGCGGGCGGCGGGCGGGGCTTGCGTGGAGGACGTCATCGTCATTCTCCCGTCACGGGGATCGTGCGGGCGGCGACCTTGCGCCACTCGCTGTCGAGGGTGGCGAGCGCCGCCTTGGCGTTCCCGTCGAACAGGAACTGCTGGTCGATGGCGGCCAGCGGGATGCTGGGCGGCACCTGGTGGTCGATGAAGCCGGCGATGCGGCCGTCGTCGAAGTAGGGCTTGACCGACTGGAGCGCGGGGTCGTCGCTGAGCTGGGCGCCCTTGACCGACGGGACCATGTTCTGCGAGGCCGCGAACTTCTCGATGACCCCCTTGTCGAAGAGGTAGTTCACGAACCGCAGCGCCTCGGCGGTGTGCGGGCCGTTCTTCGGCATCGTCACGGCGACGTCGACGCCCGAGACGAGGACCCGGTCGTCGGGGTTGTCGGTCGCGGGGTAGGGGAAGATCCCGGCCTTGATGTCGGGGTTGACCGCCTTGATCGGGCTGAGGGCCCAGATGCCCTGGAGGAGCATCGCGGCCTCGCCGTTGGCGAACGCGGCGTTGCCGTCGTCGTAGGTCTTGCCGCGGTAGCCGTCCTGCATGTAGCTGAACAGCGTGGCCTGCTGGTCCAGCGTGGTGGCGAAGTCCTTCTGGAAGGACACCTTCGAGTCGGCGCTGAGGTCCTTGCCCTCCTTGCGCATCGAGTCGAAGAAGCCGTTCTCCGCCGGGTACGCGCCGAGCGCGTTGAACGAGGGCAGCCCCGTCCACGAGTCGGCGAGGGTGCCGTAGAACGGCGTGATCCCGGCGGCCTTGAGCTTGTCGCACACGGCGATGAGCTCGTCCCAGGTCTCGGGGACCTTCAGGCCCTGCTGGGCGAAGATCTCCTGGTTGTAGATGATCCCGTTGGCGTTGTTGACGTAGCCGAGGCCGTTGACCTCGTCCTTGTACGTCCCGAGGTCCTTGAGGATCCCCTGCACCGCCGGGTTGATGGTGTCGAGCACGGGCTCGTTCGAGAAGTCGTAGAACACGCCGGCCTGCGCGAGGCGGCCGAAGTTGCCGCTGGCGTTGAGCGTGATGACGTCGGGCGCCTTGTCCTTGACCAGGAGCGTCCGGATGACGGTGTCGGCGTCGGCGACCTGGTTCTGCACGACGCGGATGTCGGGGTTCTCCGCCTCGAATTCGGCGATGATCTGGTTGAAGTCCTCGAGCGCCTCGCCCTTGAACTGGAAGAAGTTCAGGGTGGTCACGCCGTCGGACGCGTCGTTCGCACAGCCGCCGACGGCGGCCAGCAGGGCGACCACGGCGACCGCTGCTGCTGCGCGAGCGTGTCGCTTCTGTCGGTGTCTCATCGTGCGCCTCCTTGCGCCGGGGGTCCTGGCTGCTCAGTCCTGAGCGACCAGCTCGATCACGGTGGATCTCTGCGGGTACTGGACGGGGGGTCGAAGGCCGACGGCGTCGAGCTCGCGGCCCGTCACCGTGGTGTCGTACGTCTGCCAGGGCAGCTCCGACTGAGCGGCGGCGCTCGACGGGCCGCCGACGAGCCGCACGCGGTAGTGGCGCGCGGGGTCGAGCCCGGGGATCCGGACCCGCCCGGGCGGGTAGGCGACCGTGGTGTCGGTCTGCGTGAGGGTGAACACGGCCGACGTGCCGTCCGGCGCGACCATGCCGCGGACGTCGATCCCCGGCTCGGTCCCGTCGACGTCGACCGTGCGACCCGTCGCGACCAGCGGACGGATGCGCTTGGCGTACTCCACCCACGCGGCGATGCGGCGGCGGGTCTCGTCGTCGGTGCGGGTGAGGTCCCACTCGATCCCGACGTGGCCGAACAGCGCGACCGCGGCACTGAAGTCGAGGTCCACGGTGCGTCCGGTCGAGTGGACGACGGGACTGGTCAGGTGCATGCCCATCATCTCGGGCGGGACCACCAGCGCCGTGTACCGCTGGTTCACCAGGCGCTCGAGCGGGTCGAGGTTGTCGCTGGTCCAGATCCGGTCCGTCCGCGCCAGGATGCCGAGGTCGACCCGTGCCCCGCCCGAGGCGCAGCTCTCGATCTCCAGGTCCGGGCGAGCGGCCTTGAGCTCGTCGAGGAGCCGGTAGAGGGCCAGGGTGTGCGCACGGACCCGGGCGACTCCGTCGGGGCCGCTGCCGGCGTCCAGCAGGTCGCGGTTGTGGTCCCACTTCAGGTAGGCGATCGGGTACTCGGCCAGCAACGCGTGCAGCCGGGCCGCGACGTAGTCGTAGGCGTCGTCGTGGGCGAGATCGAGCACCTGCTGCTGGCGCGCGGACGGTGGCAGCGTGGTCCGGGCGCGCAGGATCCAGTCCGGGTGGAGCCGGGCGAGGTCGCTGTCGGGGTTGACCATCTCGGGCTCCACCCACAGACCGAACTCCATGCCCCGGGCGAGCACGTGGTCCACCAGGGGGTGCAGCCCGTCGGGCCAGACCTCCGTGTCCACGTACCAGTCGCCCAGGCCCGCCGTGTCGTCGCGTCGGCCGTCGAACCAGCCGTCGTCGAGCACGAACCGCTCGACGCCCACGGACGCCGCGGCGTCGGCGAGGGCCGTCAGCCGCTCGAGCGAGTGGTCGAAGTAGACCGCCTCCCACGTGTTCAGGGTGATCGGCCGGGCCCGGCGAGGATGCGCCGGCCGGCGGCGCCACTCGTCGTGGAAGCGGTGGGCGACCTCGCTCAGACCGTCGCCCCAGGACCCGACGACGTCCGGCGACGTGATCGACTCGCCGGGCGCGAGGACCACCTCCCCGGGCGCGAACAGCTCGCCGCCGGCGAGGAACGCCTCACCCGACACGGACCGCTCCGCGATCAGCCGGTGGTTGCCGCTCCAGGCGACGTGGAGGGCGTGGACCCGACCGCGCTCGAACCCGAACCCGGGCCGACCGGCGGCGAGCACCAGGGTGGCGTCCGCCCCCGGCCGGCCGCGGCGGCTCTCCCGCAGGTACGTCCCGTACCCGAACGGGTGCCGCTGCGGCGAGCGTTCCCGCAGGTGACGGCCGGTGGTGTCGAGGATCTCGGTGGCGTCCCACGGCACGGGGAACGCGAGGTGCAGGTGCTGGACGGTGTACGGGGAGTCGCCGGTGTTCCGCAGCGTCAGGCGCTGGCGGAGGAGTCCGGCCGTGCCCAGGGTGAGCTCCAGCTCGGCGCTCAGCCCGGCCTCCCGGTCGACGAGCGACAGCCGGGCCCCGTGGTCGTCGGCCTGGACGCCGACGAGCTCGAGGCGGACCGAGAACGACGCCCCGTCGCGGTGTCCCTCGAGCCCGGGTGTGCCGAGCCAGCCGCCCGCCGGCGACGCGACGAGGGTCGCCCGCGCCGGCTCGTCCAGGCCGCCCGAGACGCGCTGCGGTCGGGCGGCGACCGCCAGGCTGCGCAGGGACTGCTCGCTGGAGCCCTCGAGCTCCTCGCCCCAGTGCACGATCGCCGGGTGCGGAGCGACGTCGAGGTCGATCACGACGCTGGTGCCGCCGCGGCGCAGGTGGAGCACCCCGCCGGCGGCGAGGGCCGGAGGGGTGGCCGGATCGTCGGCGGTCACCACGTCGTGGAAGAGCATGTGTTAGTTCTAACACGGAATTAACAAGAGCCGCAAGACGGGAGAATTGCGAGATTCTTGCCTGGAAGGGGCCCGTTCATGCCATGATGGAAGCAATGAACCGGTCGAGTCGATGCTGAGCGACAGCGAGAGAGCCCTCGCGCGCGCGGTCCTGATCCACGGACCGATCTCGCGCAGCGAGCTGACCAGCCGCCTGTCCCTCTCGCCACCGAGCCTCACGCGCCTCGCGAAGCCCTTCCTCGACCGCGGGCTGCTGGTGGAGCTCGACGACCGGACCGACGGCTCGATCGGTCGCCCCGTCCGCCCGCTCGACGTGCGACCGGGCCTGGCGCAGTTCGCCGGCGTCAAGGTGACGGGGGAGTCCCTGCACGTCGTCGCGACGGACGTGCGCGCGGGGCTCCTGGCGTACGAGGAGCACCCCCTCGGCAGCCACGACCCGGGCGACGTCGCCGCCGAGATCGCGCGCGCGGTCCGCGGGCTCGGCGTCGACCGGATCGCCGGCGTCGGCGTCTCGCTCGGCGGTGCCGTGCGGGACGGCCGCGTGGAGTTCGCGCCGTTCCTCGGCTGGACCGACGTGCCGTTCGCGCAGCTGGTCGAGGCCGAGCTCGGCGTCCCGGTGTCGCTCGAGAACGACCTCGTGGCGCTCGCGGAGGCCGAGCGCTGGTTCGGGCTGGGCCGCGGCATCCCCGGGTTCGTCGTGATCACGATCGGCGCCGGCATCGGCTACGCGCTCGTGGTGAACGGCGAGGTCGTGCACTCCCGTGAGGCCGGCGTGGGCCTGGGCGGGCACATCCCGCTCGGCACCACCGGACCCGTCTGCCACGCCGGCCACCGCGGGTGCGCGGAGGCCATGCTGACCTCGGGGTCGATCGCGGCCCAGGTGTCGGCGGCGTTGCAGCGACCCGTCGACTACGCCGAGGTGCTCCGGCTCGCCGCCGACGGTGACCCGGCGGCGGCGACGGTGGTCGACGAGGCCGCGGCGGCGCTCGGGCGCCTGGTCGCCCTGGCGGCCAACCTGACCTTGCAGCCGGCTGCCGTGCTCGCGGGCGAGGGCATCGGGCTCTTCTCCGTCGCCGAGGAGCGGGTGCGGTCGGCCGTCGCCGCCGACCGCGACCCGCGCGCCGAGCCCGTCGGGCTGTACGTCGACGAGTCCGGGTTCTCCGCGTGGGCACGGGGGGCCGCGACCGTCGCGATCCAGGACGCCGTCGACCGCATCGACCTCGACCGGGTCGACCAGGAGCTGCTCCCCGCGCCCGCGGGACTGTGACGAGAGGACCCTGCGCATGACGTGGACGACCGAGAACGCCCCCTGGTGGACCCGAGCCGTCGTGTACCAGGTCTACCCGCGCTCGTTCGCGGACTCCGACGGCGACGGCGTCGGCGACCTGCGGGGCATCCTCGGACGGCTCGACCACCTCGTCGCCCTCGGCGTCGACGTGGTGTGGCTGTCGCCCATCTACGCGTCCCCGCAGGACGACAACGGTTACGACATCAGCGACTACCAGGCGGTCGACCCGGTGTTCGGCACGCTCGAGGACCTCGACGAGCTGGTCCGCGAGCTGCACGCCCGCGGCATGCGGCTGGTCATGGACCTCGTCGTCAACCACACGTCCGACGAGCACCCGTGGTTCGTGGAGTCGCGGGACCCGGCCAGCCCGAAGCGCGACTGGTACTGGTGGCGACCGCCCCGGGCGGGCATGGCGGCGGGAGCGCCCGGCGCCGAGCCCACCAACTGGCGGTCGTTCTTCGAGGGCTCGGCCTGGCAGCTGGACGAGCGGTCCGACGAGTACTTCCTGCACCTGTTCAGCCGCAAGCAGCCCGACCTGAACTGGGAGAACCCGCAGGTCCGCGACGCCGTCTACGCGATGATGCGCTGGTGGCTGGACCGCGGGGTCGACGGCTTCCGCATGGACGTCATCAACCTCATCTCGAAGGACACCGCCCTGCCCGACGGCGTCGTGAGCGACGGCCTGCTCGCCGACGGGTCGCCGTTCTACGTGTGCGGGCCGCGCATCCACGAGTTCCTCGCGGAGATGCACAAGGCGGTCTTCGCGGACCGCCCGGAGAAGCTGCTGACCGTGGGGGAGATGCCCGGCGTCACGGCCGAGCAGGCGCGCGACTTCACCGACCCGGCCCGGGAGGAGGTCGACATGGTGTTCCAGTTCGAGCACGTCGGCCTCGACCACGGACCGGGCGGCAAGTTCGACGTGCGGCCGCTGCGGCTGCTGGACCTCAAGGCGTCGTTCGGCCGCTGGCAGGCCGGGCTGGCGGACGTCGGCTGGAACAGCCTCTACTGGGACAACCACGACCAGCCGCGGGTGGTCTCCCGGTTCGGCGACGACGGGGCGTACCGGCGCGAGTCGGCGACCATGCTGGCCACGGTCCTGCACCTGCACCGCGGCACGCCGTACGTCTACCAGGGCGAGGAGCTCGGGATGACGAACGCGCACTTCACGCGGTTCGACCAGTACCGGGACATCGAGACGCTCAACCACGTGGCGGTCGCGAAGTCCGTCGGCACGGGCAGCGACGAGGACCTGCTGGCCGGCATCGCCGCGATGGGGCGGGACAACGCGCGCACGCCCATGCAGTGGGACGGCTCGCCGCACGCCGGGTTCACCGCGGGCACCCCGTGGATCGAGGTGAACGCGAACTACCCGTTGCTCAACGCGCAGACCGAGCGCGCCGACCCGCACTCCGTGTTCCACCACTACCGGACGCTCATCGCCCTGCGGCACGAGGACCCGGTGGTCGCGCTGGGCGACTTCACGATGCTGCTGCCCGACCACGAGCACGTCTACGCGTTCACCCGCCGCCTCGGCGACGTGACCCTGACCGTGCTGGGCAACTTCTCGGGTGAGGTGCAGGAGGTCGACGAGGCCCAGGTGCGGCTCGACGGCGAGCTCGTGCTGGGCAACTACGCGGACGCGCGAACGCTCGGCGACGTCGACCGGTCCCGCCTGCGCGCGTGGGAGGCGCGGGTCTACCGGTCCTGAGGCGGGGGTCAGCCCCCGGCCCGGTCGGTGGGTCGGCCGGACAGACCGGGCAGTCCCGCGCTCCCTAGCGTCGAGGCATGAGCCTCGACGTCGCGCCACGACGACCGCGTACCCGGACCCGGTCCCGGATCGGGTGGACCTGGGTGGCGCTGTCGTCGCTCGCGATCGCCGTCTACGCCGTCACCCCGTACGTCACGACGCCGCTGCACGAGCTGGCCGGCGACGGCGTCGGCCTCGCAGGCGCGTACGAGAACCAGCCGGCCTGGGTGCATGCGGCGTTCTACGCGCACATCGCCGCCGGCGGCGTCGCGCTGCTCGTCGGCCCGCTGCAGTTCTGGCGGGCGCTGCGCGAGCGGGCTCGGGCGGTGCACCGCGCGGTCGGTCGCGTCTACCTGGTGGCGGTGCTGATCGGCGGTGTCGCGGCCCTCGCGCTCGCACCCGTCAACTCCGCGGGGATGGTCGGCTTCGCGGGCTTCGGCACCCTCGCCGTGCTCTGGGTGTGGACCGCGTGGCGCGGGTACCGGGCGATCCGCTCGGGCGACGTGCGGAGCCACCAGGCGTGGATGATCCGCAACTTCTCGCTGACGTACGCGGCGGTCACGCTCCGCCTGTGGACCGGCGTGCTCGTGGCGGCGCAGTCGCCGTGGATCGTGACGGGCGCGGACGCCGACGCCGCGTTCACGAACGCCTACGCCGTGGTCCCGTTCCTCGCCTGGATCCCGAACCTGGTGCTCGCCGAGGTCCTCGTCCGTCGCCGTGGCCTGCCCGCACTGCGGATCGTCGACCCGGCGTCGGGCCCGGCTGGATACGCTCGGACGGAGGTCGGCGAGGGGTAGGAGCAGGCGTGGGCAAGGTGCACGAGAGCATCGACGGTCGGCTGCGGGCGTTCGTGGAGGCGCAGCCGATGTTCTTCGTCGCGACGGCCCCCAGCGGCCCGGACGGGCACGTGAACCTGTCGCCCAAGGGCATCGCCGGCTCGTTCGTGGTGCTCGACGAGCACACCGTGGCGTACGTCGACCTCACGGCGAGCGGGTCGGAGACGATCGCCCACCTGCGCGACAACGGTCGGATCACGCTGATGTTCTGCGCGTTCCAGGGGCCGCCCAACATCGTCCGGCTGTACGGCCGCGGCCGGTTCGTCACCCTCTACGACGACGGGTTCGACGAGCTCGCGGCGCTGTTCCCGGAGACGCGCGGTGCCCGCGCGGTGATCGTCGTGGAGGTCGACCGCGTCTCGGACTCGTGCGGGTACGGGGTGCCGCTGATGAGCCTCGAGGGGGAGCGGGACCTGTTGCCGCCGTACATGGAGCGCAAGGGCGTCGAGGGTCAGGCCGACTACCGGCGGCTCAAGAACCGGACGAGCATCGACGGGCTGCCGGCGTTCGACATGGACCCGGAGCCGTCCGCGCCGTCCAATTGATGATCCCGTGAACCACGATGTGAGATGGGCGAGTGGTGGCGTGACACATCGGAAACCTGGGCGTAGTGTCCAACGCGTGCAGACGATCCTTCTCGTAGTACTTCCTGAGCGCGCCGGCTAGAGGCCTCCCGCACAGGCCTCGTCAGCGCGCTCGCCCCTCGTCCAGCCCGTACGCGGCTCGAGGGGTTTTTCTGTGTTCGGAGCAGCACCACCCACGCACCACCCGCAGCACGACCCAGGGAGACATCGATGGTCCAGGGCCCTCACCCGGCACCGCCGCGAACGCCCACGCCCACGTCCGCCACGCCGCGCGTCACCCTTCCGACGCCGGTGACCGCGATCGGGCCCGAGCAGGTCAGCGGCGCGAAGTCGATCGTCCGCTCGCTCGAGGAGGCGGGCGTCGAGGTCGTGTTCGGCATCCCCGGCGGCGCGATCCTCCCCACCTACGACCCGCTGATGGACTCCACCAAGGTCCGCCACATCCTGGTCCGGCACGAGCAGGGCGGTGGCCACGCGGCCGCCGGCTACGCCGCCGCGACCGGCCGGGTCGGTGTCTGCATGGCGACGTCGGGACCAGGCGCGACCAACCTGGTGACCCCGATCGCCGACGCCCACATGGACTCCGTGCCGCTGGTCGCGATCACCGGGCAGGTGGGCGCCTCGCTCATCGGCACGGACGCGTTCCAGGAGGCCGACATCGTCGGCATCACGCTGCCGGTGACCAAGCACAACTACCTGGTGACCAACCCGGACGACATCCCGCGCGTGATCGCCGAGGCGTTCCACATCGCCTCGACCGGCCGGCCCGGCCCGGTGCTGGTCGACATCGCGAAGTCCGCGATGCAGGCGCAGACCACGTTCTCCTGGCCGCAGGAGCTCACGCTGCCGGGCTACCACCCGGTGACCAAGCCGCACGCCAAGCAGATCCGCGAGGCGGCCCGGCTGCTGGCCACGTCTCGCCGCCCGGTCCTGTACGTGGGCGGCGGCGTCATCCGCGCGCGGGCCTCCGCCGAGCTGCGGGCGCTGACCGAGGCGTCCGGCGCCCCGGTGGTGACCACGCTCATGGCGCGCGGGGCGCTGCCCGACTCGCACCCGCAGCACCTGGGGATGCCCGGCATGCACGGCACGGTCCCGGCCGTCGCGGCGCTGCAGAAGGCCGACCTGATCGTGGCCCTGGGCGCCCGGTTCGACGACCGCGTGACCGGCCTGCTGTCCAGTTTCGCGCCCAACGCGACGATCGTGCACGCGGACATCGACCCGGCCGAGATCGGCAAGAACCGCACGGTCGACGTGCCGATCGTCGGCGACCTCAAGGAGGTCATGGCCGACCTGCTGCCCGAGCTGGCCCGCGAGCACCTGCAGCACGGCCGGCCGGACCTCGAGGAGTGGTGGCGCCAGCTGGACGAGTGGCGCGCGACCTTCCCCCTGGGGTTCGACCAGCCCGCCGACGGGCACCTGGCGCCGCAGCACGTCATCCAGCGCATCGGCGAGCTGTCCGGGCCCGAGTCGATCTTCGCCGCGGGCGTGGGCCAGCACCAGATGTGGGCCGCGCAGTTCATCAAGTACCAGCGGCCCAACTCGTGGCTCAACTCGGGCGGCCTGGGCACCATGGGCTACGCCGTGCCCGCCGCGATGGGCGCCAAGGTCGGCGACCCGTCGCGGACCGTCTGGGCGATCGACGGCGACGGCTGCTTCCAGATGACCAACCAGGAGCTGGCCACCTGCACGATCAACGAGATCCCGATCAAGGTCGCGATCATCAACAACTCGTCGCTCGGCATGGTGCGGCAGTGGCAGACCCTGTTCTACGAGTCGCGCTACTCCAACACCGACCTCAACACCGGGCACGGCACCGCGCGCATCCCCGACTTCGTCAAGATGGCCGACGCCTACGGCTGCGCCGGCCTGCGCTGCGAGACCCTCGGCGACGTCGACGCGACCATCAAGCGGGCGCTCGAGATCAACGACCAGCCGGTCGTCGTGGACTTCACCGTGTCCCGTGACGCGATGGTGTGGCCGATGGTCGCCGCCGGCGTGAGCAACGACAACATCCAGTACGCGCGCGGGATCAGCCCCGCGTGGGACCGGGAGGACTGAGCCATGTCCCGCCACACCTTGTCGGTCCTCGTCGAGAACAAGCCCGGCGTGCTGACCCGCGTCGCCGGCCTGTTCGCGCGGCGGTCGTTCAACATCCACTCGCTCGCGGTCGGTCCCACCGAGCACGACGAGATCTCGCGCATCACGGTCGTCGTCGACGTCGACGCCCTGCCGCTCGAGCAGGTGACCAAGCAGCTGAACAAGCTGATTAACGTCATCAAGATCGTCGAGCTCGAGGACGCCGCCTCCGTGCAGCGCGAGCTCCTGCTGGTGAAGGTCAAGGCCGACACCACGCAGCGCACCAGCGTCCTCGAGGTCGTCCAGCTGTTCCGGGCGCACGTCGTCGACGTCGTGCCCGACACGGTCGTCATCGAGGCGACCGGCGGGCCTGGCAAGCTCGACGCCCTGCTCGCCGCCCTGGAGCCGTTCGGCATCCGGGAGATCGTGCAGTCCGGCACCGTGGCCATCGGCCGCGGGTCGCGCTCGATCACCGACCGCGCGCTCGAGCGCGTCAACCGCAGCGCCTGACCTTTTCCGTTACTGAAGCAGAACCACACACCGAGGAGACCCATCGTGGCCGAGCTGTTCTACGACGACGACGCCGACCTGTCGATCATCCAGTCCAAGAAGGTCGCCGTCATCGGCTACGGCAGCCAGGGGCACGCGCACAGCCTCAACCTGCGCGACTCCGGTGTCGACGTGACCGTCGGCCTGCGCGAGGGCTCGGCGTCCCGCGCCAAGGCGGAGAACCAGGGCCTCAAGGTCGCCTCGGTGGCCGACGCGGTCCGTGAGGCCGACGTCGTCGTCATCCTGGCGCCCGACCAGGTGCAGCGCATCGTGTACCGCGAGGAGATCGAGCCCAACCTCAAGGACGGCGCCGCGCTGGTCTTCGGCCACGGCTTCAACATCCGCTTCGGCTACATCAAGCCGGCCGCCCAGCACGACGTGCTCATGGTCGCCCCCAAGGGCCCGGGTCACCTGGTCCGTCGCGAGTACGTCGACGGGCGCGGCGTGCCGGTCATCGTCGCCGTCGAGCAGGACGCGTCGGGCTCCGCGTGGGACCTCGCGCTCTCGTACGCCAAGGCGATCGGTGGCCTGCGCGCCGCCGGCATCAAGACCAGCTTCACCGAGGAGACCGAGACCGACCTGTTCGGCGAGCAGGCCGTCCTCTGCGGCGGTGTCTCGCAGCTGATCCAGTACGGCTTCGAGACCCTGACCGAGGCCGGCTACCAGCCCGAGGTCGCGTACTTCGAGGTGCTGCACGAGCTCAAGCTGATCGTCGACCTCATCTTCGAGGGCGGCATCACCAAGCAGCGCTGGTCCGTGTCCGACACGGCCGAGTACGGCGACTACGTCTCCGGCCCGCGCGTCATCACGCCGGACGTGAAGGAGAACATGAAGGCCGTGCTGGCCGACATCCAGAACGGCGCGTTCGCCGAGCGCTTCATCACCGACCAGGACGCCGGCGCGCCGGAGTTCAAGGCCCTGCGCGAGAAGGGCCAGAACCACCCGATCGAGCCCGTCGGCCGCGAGCTGCGCAAGCTGTTCGCCTGGGTGAAGCCGTCGGAGACCGACTACGTCGAGGGAAGCGCGGCGCGCTGATCCTCTGCTCCGACCGAACGGCACCCCGGCTCCTGTCGGGGTGCCGTTCGGCGTTCCGCCCGTCGCCGCGCGTCCGACCCTGACGCACCGGGTGCCCCAGGGACCCGTGCGCCGGCCGGGCTGCCCCGTGCGTCACTCCTGCACCGAGTGCGGCAGGGTGGGACATCTGTCGGCCGCTCCGGCCCGCGGGAGTGTGCCACCGACCAGCGCGTACGCCAGGATGGGCGGACGACGACGGAGGGACGACGATGACGGACCAGCAGGTGGAGCCGCCCGAGCACGGCGCCGAGGGTGCGGTCGAGGACGAGAGGGTCGCCGCGTTCTGGCAGGCCGCCCGTGGGCATGTCGGGTTCGGCAAGCTGGACAGCGTGCTGGGCGGGACGGCCGAGGACGTGGTGCCGCCGCCGTCGTGGTCGTACGGCGACGACGCCGAGGCGGACGAGCTGCTGGCCCGCGTGCTGGACGGCCGCAAGACGGCGACGGCGCTCGCGGTGGCCGAGCTGGAGCAGGTGGGCCTCGAGATCCCGCGGGTGGGCGACCTGTCGATCGTGGTGGACGGCGAGGGCAGCCCGCGCGCGCTCCTGCGCACCACCGAGGTCGAGGTGGTCCCGTTCGACCAGGTCGGTGCCGAGCACGCCGCGGCCGAGGCCGAGGACGACGGCTCGCTGGAGTCGTGGCGCACGCATCACGAGGAGTCGTGGCGCCGGGTGCTGGGGGAGGGCTTCTCGACGACCATCGACGTGATGCTCGAGCGCTTCGAGCTGATCTATCCGACGACCGGCCCGACGCCCGCGGTCGACTGACCGCAGGGTGAGACGCCCGTCCCGAGCGGTGGGACGGGGTCTAGGCTCGCCGCATGGTCGACACCGCTGCTGCCCGGGACATCCGCCTCGCCGTCGTCGCCGGTGACGGCATCGGCACGGAGGTCGTCGAGCAGGGCCTGCTCGCGCTCGACACGGCGCTGCACGGCACCCCGGTCACCGTCTCGACCACGGACTTCGACCTGGGCGCCCGCCGCTGGCACGCGACCGGCGAGACGCTCACGGACACCGACCTCGACGCCATCCGTGCGCACGACGCGATCCTGCTGGGCGCCATCGGCGACCCGAGCGTGCCGTCGGGCGTCCTGGAGCGGGGGCTGCTGCTCAAGCTGCGCTTCGCGCTCGACCACTACGTCAACCTGCGCCCGAGCCGCCTGTACCCGGGCGTGGCCTCGCCGCTGGCCAACCCCGGCGAGATCGACTTCGTCGTCGTCCGCGAGGGCACCGAGGGCCCGTACGTGGGCAACGGCGGCGCGATCCGCGTGGGCACGCCGCACGAGGTGGCCAACGAGGTCAGCGTGAACACCGCGTTCGGCGTCGAGCGCGTGGTCCGCGACGCGTTCGCCCGCGCCGCCGCGCGTCCGCGCAAGAAGCTCACGCTGGTGCACAAGCACAACGTGCTCGTGCACGCCGGGCACCTGTGGCGTCGCACGGTCGAGGCCGTGAACGCCGAGTTCCCCGACGTGACCGTCGACTACCTGCACGTGGACGCGGCGACGATCTTCCTGGTCACCAACCCGTCGCGGTTCGACGTGATCGTCACGGACAACCTGTTCGGCGACATCCTCACCGACCTGGCCGCCGCCATCACCGGCGGCATCGGCCTGGCGGCGTCGGCCAACATCAACCCGGACCGCACCGCGCCGAGCATGTTCGAGCCCGTGCACGGCTCGGCGCCGGACATCGCGGGCCAGGGCAAGGCCGACCCCACGGCCACCGTGCTGTCGGTCGCGCTGCTGCTCGAGCACCTCGGCCTCCCGGACGCCGCGGCACGCGTCGAGAAGGCCGTCGCCGACGACATCGCGGACCGCGGGACCGACCGAGTACGGTCGACGGCCGAGGTGGGCAAGGACCTCGCCGCGCGCATCGCCGGCTAGTCCACGCGCAGGCTCCACGCCTCCGCCTGTCACCCGGCCGTCCTCACCGGTACCGTCGAACCCGACTCTGGTGAAAGGCCCCCGCACATGAGCACCCTGACCAACCCCACGTCGAACTCGTCGTCTGTCGACAGCTTCGAGATCACGCGCACCGACACCCCCGTCGCCGACGCCGACCGCGAGGCGCTCCTCGCCTCGCCGAAGTTCGGCACCGTGTTCACCGAGCACATGGCTCGGATCTCGTACTCGCAGGAGAGCGGCTGGACCGGCCGGCGCGTCGAGAAGTACGGACCGCTGCTGCTGGACCCTGCGACCGCGGTGCTGCACTACGCGCAGGAGATCTTCGAGGGCATGAAGGCGTACCGCCACGCCGACGGCTCGGTCTGGACGTTCCGCCCGCGGGCCAACGCCGCGCGGTTCGCCCGGTCGGCCCGCCGGCTCGCGCTGCCCGAGCTGTCCGAGGCGGACTTCCTCGGCGCCATCCACGCGCTCGTCGCCACCGACCAGGCCTGGGTGCCGTCCGGCGAGGAGACCAGCCTGTACCTGCGCCCGTTCATGTACGCCTCCGAGTCGTTCCTCGGGGTCCGTCCGTCGCTCGAGGCCGAGTTCCTGGTCATCGCGTCGCCCGTGGGCCCGTACTTCGCCGGCGGGGTGCGGCCGGTGGCCATCTGGGTCGACCAGGAGTACCACCGCGCCGGAGCGGGCGGCACGGGCGCCGCCAAGTGCGGCGGCAACTACGCCGCGAGCCTGCTGCCGCAGCAGGAGGCCTACGCCAAGGGCTTCGAGCAGGTGTGCTTCCTCGACGCGTCGACCAACACGCAGCTCGAGGAGCTGGGCGGCATGAACGTGTTCGTCGTCTACGCCGACGGCAGCGTGGCCACCCCGCCGATCTCCGGCTCGATCCTCGAGGGCGTCACCCGCTCGTCGATCCTGCGGCTGCTCACGGACGCCGGGCACGAGGTCTCCGAGCGCCAGATCCCGCTCACGGAGCTGCGCGAGGGCCTGACCGACGGCTCGGTCCGCGAGGTGTTCGCGTGCGGGACGGCGGCCGTCATGACGCCCATCGGCCGGCTGGCCAGCGACGACTTCGACCTGACGGTCGGCGACGGCGGGGCCGGCCCGGTGACCACCCGGATCCGTGCCGAGCTGACCGACATCCAGTACGGGCGAGCGACGGACCGGCACGGCTGGCTGCACCGCCTGGTCTGATGGACCTCACCGAGCTCGTCGCCCGCGAGGCCGCACGGACCGGCTTCGCGGGCGTCGTGCGGGTGGACCGCGCCGGCGCCACGGAGCTCTCGCTCGCGTTCGGGCTGGCGGACCGGCGGCACGGGCTGGCGATGACCCCGGACTCGCAGGTCGCCATGGCCAGCGGGTCCAAGGGCATGACCGCGCTCGCGGTGATGAGCCTGGTCGAGGACGGCACGCTCGCCCTGACGACGACCGCGCGCTCGCTGCTGGGCGCCGACCTGCCGCTCGTCGCCGACGACGTCACGGTCGAGCACCTGCTGGCCCACCGCTCGGGCATCGGTGACTACGTCGACGAGGACGCGGACACGCCGATCAGCGCGTACGCGATGACGGTGCCCGTGCACGAGCTGGCGACCACGGAGCAGTTCCTCGCGGTGCTGGACGGGTTCCCGACGAAGTTCCGGGCGGGGGAGCGGTTCGCGTACTGCAACGGGGGGTTCGTCGTGCTCGCGCTGCTAGCCGAGCGGGCCTCCGGGGTGCCGTTCCACGACCTTGTCCGCGATCGCGTCTGCGCCCCCGCCGGGCTGGTGGACACCGACTTCCTGCGCTCCGACGCGCTGCCGGGCCGCGCGGCGCTCGGGTACGTCGAGCAGGACGGCGCCTGGCGGACCAACGTGTTCCACCTGCCCGTGCTCGGCAGCGGCGACGGCGGCATGTACACCACGGGCGCGGACGTCCACCGGTTCTGGACCGCGCTGTTCGCGGGCCGGATCGTCGGCACGGACACGGTCGCCTCGATGGTCGCGCCCCGCAGCGACGTGCCGCAGGAGGGGCGCCGCTACGGGCTCGGGTTCTGGCTGCACCCGACGCGCGACGTCGCCCAGCTCGAGGGGTACGACGCCGGGGTGTCGTTCCGGAGCCTGCACGACCCCGCCGACGGGCTCACCGTGACGGTGGTGGGCACGACCTCCGACGCCGCGTGGCCGCTGCTCCGGGCGCTCGAGCGGGAGCTGATCGGCTGAGCGGGTCAGTCGACGGGCACCCCGGGCCGGAGCGTCCGGCTCAGCACGCCGAGCAGCAGGGACCAGATCGCGATGCCGATGAGGGCGTTGACCAGGCCCGACGCGATCGCCGACGTCCGGTCGTCCGTCCAGGTCAGCGGGAGCACCGCGGCGGTCAGGGTGGCCAGGGCCATGATCCAGCCGAAGAAGGCCCGCGGCTTCGGCGTCGAGAGCACGAGCAGGTGCAGCAGCCCGCCGGCCACGATCGACGCGATCACGCCGCCGACGACGAAGGCCGCGCCGGTGGAGCCGGTGCCGAGGATGTCCTTCACCGCGAGGTCGATCTTGAGGATCTGGTCGACGATCAGCACGGCGACCAGGCCGATCAGGGCGGCGACGAGCGCGGTGGCCACCACGCCGGCCCAGTAGCGGCCGGGGTCGACGGACGGACCCGACGCGCGCACCGGCGCCGCGGGTACCACGGGCTGCACCGGCTGCGCCGGCTGCACCGGCGCGGGCTGCACCGCGGCGGGGTAGACCACCGTGGGGTCGGCGGGCGGTGCCGGCGGGGGCGTCGCGGGGGGTGTCGACGGGCTCTGGTGCGGGTACGCGGACTGGCGCTCGGGAGGGGGAGTCGGGACGGACATGCTGCCTCCTGCTCGGTCGTGAACCGTGCGCGCCGGCGGTGCCGGTAGGAGCCACCGTAGCGAATCGGACATCCCGATGGCCGACGTCGGGACACGAGCCGGCGGTCAGGGCGGGTATCGGGTCCGGTCGGGTGAACAGCAGTCCGTACCTGCCGCGACCACACGCCGCGGGGCTACGGTGCGGTCGACCTGAGGAGGCGGAGTGCCAGTCGAACGCCGCGACGACCGCATGACTGGCGACGACCCGTCGGGCATCCCCTGGGCGCCGCCGTACCGGGAGGCTGAGGTCCGTGCTCCGGTGGTGTCGGTGCTCAGCTGCGTCGTTGGCGTCCTCGTCGGTGCAGGCCTCCTGGTGGGCGGGATAGCCCTCCTGGCCGTCTCTTCCGCGCCGACGACCGACGGCATCAACGAGCCGTACGCCCTCGTCATTGCCCTCCCGGTTGTCCTCACCGGCCTGCTGTTGCTCGGCTTCTCGGTCGTGGCCCTCGCTCGTCGGTCCTTCGTTCGTCAGTAGGGCCGCGACGGTGACCGCACGGCGGGGAGTGTCCAGCACGTGGAACGCGTGACCACGGGACGTGACGTGTGCCACGATGCAGTGGTGACCAGCTCCTCCCTCATTATCGAGTAGCGCGTCGGCCCACCCGCTGACGCGCAGACCTCCCGTACCCCGGGGGGTCTTTTTGTTGGTCGGAGCACCACCCCCGCCCCGACTACCGTCGACTGCACCGGCACACCCCGGCCGACGAGCAGTGCGACGCAGCAGCAGCCAGCACGAGGTCAGTCGCCCGTCCCAGCACCGAAGAGAGCCCATCGTGTCCGTCCCCAGCAGCACGCCGTTCCAGGTCTACGACACGACCCTGCGCGACGGCGCCCAGCAGGAGGGGATGAACCTCTCCGTCGCCGACAAGCTGGCCATCGCGCCCCTGCTCGACGAGCTGGGCGTCGGCTTCATCGAGGGCGGCTGGCCGGGCGCGGTGCCCAAGGACACCGAGTTCTTCAAGCGCGCGGCCAAGGAGCTGGACTTCCGCAACGCCGAGCTGGCGGCGTTCGGCAGCACCCGCAAGGCCGGCACCCGGGCGGTCGACGACCCGCAGGTGCGGGCGCTGGTCGACTCGGAGGCGTCGGTCGTCGCGCTCGTCGCCAAGCACGACCTGCGGCACGCCGAGCGCGCGCTGCGGACCACGGGCGAGGAGAACATCGCCATGATCGCGGACACCGTCGCGTTCCTGGTGCGCGAGGGGCGCCGCGTGGTGGTGGACGCCGAGCACTTCTTCGACGGCTACCGCTTCGACCCGGCGTACTCCCGCGCCGCGGTGCTGGCCGGCTTCGAGGCGGGCGCCGAGGTGGTGGCCCTCTGCGACACCAACGGCGGCATGGTGCCCACGTGGGTGTCGGACATCGTGCACGAGATCCGTGGGGTCGTCGGCCCCGACGCCATCCTCGGCATCCACGCGCACAACGACTCCGGGTGCGCCGTGGCCAACACCCTCGCCGCGGTCGAGGCGGGCTGCACGCACGTCCAGGGCACGGTCAACGGCTACGGCGAGCGCACCGGCAACGCCGACCTGCTGGCGGTCGTCGCCAACCTCCAGCTGAAGTACGGGCTCCCCGTGCTCAAGGTCGAGGAGGGCCTGCCCGGCGGGCTGCCCGAGCTCACGCGGATCGCCCACGCGATCAGCGAGATCACCAACATCTCCCCGTTCGCGCGGTCGCCGTACGTGGGGGCCAGCGCGTTCGCGCACAAGGCCGGCATCCACGCCTCGGCCATCCGCGTGGACCCGGACCTCTACCAGCACACGGACCCGGCCAACGTCGGCAACGACATGCGCATGCTGATCTCGGACATGGCCGGCCGCGCCTCGATCGAGCTCAAGGGCCGCGAGCTCGGGTTCGACCTCTCGGGCCGCCCGGAGCTGCTGGGCCGCGTGACCGACCGGGTCAAGGACGCCGAGGCCAACGGCTACACCTACGAGGCCGCGGACGCGTCGTTCGAGCTGCTGCTGCTCGAGGAGATCGACGGCCAGCGGCCGCAGTACTTCCGGGTCGAGTCGTGGCGGACCATCGTCGAACGCTCGGGCGGGCGCGGCACGCCGGCCACCGCCGAGGCGACCGTCAAGCTGCACGCGGGCGGCGAGCGGATCGTCAGCACGGGCGAGGGCAACGGCCCGGTCAACGCGCTCGACCACGCGCTGCGGCAGGCGCTGCTGCGGGTCTACCCGGAGCTCGAGTCGTTCGAGCTGATCGACTTCAAGGTGCGCATCCTCGACTCGATGCACGGCACCGACGCGGTCACGCGCGTGCTCATCGAGATGAGCGACGGGCAGCGGTCGTGGAGCACCGTGGGCGTCGGCCCCAACCTGCTCGAGGCGTCGTGGGAGGCGCTCACCGACTCCGCCATCTGGGGCCTGCGCAACCACGGCGTGCAGCCGCTCTGAAGTTCATCCCTGCACTCTCCGGCCGGGCGGCTTAGCCTCGGACGGACGGCCGCTGCAGCGCGGCCGCGGACGTGCGGAGGGAGCGGTCGTGTCCGGCAGTACGCCGCAGCCCCTCGGCCCGGCCCCCGGGGACGATCCGCAGGCGGGACCGCCCGGCCGGTCTCGCCGCGCCTGGTGGTGGCTGCTCGTCGCGGTGCTGGCGCTGGGCCTGATCACCGCCCTGGTCACCCGGCCGTGGGAGCCGGTGGAGACCGAGCCGACGCCGACCGTGACGGTGACCGTCCCGCCGACCACCGAGCCGGGCTCGCCCTCGGCGTCGACGTCGGTGGCCCCGCCGGGCGCGGACGCCGTCTTCGACCCGACGACGGCCCTCCCGCTGTTCGTCACCCCGGAGGACCTCGTCGCGCAGGTCCCCGCGGCGAAGCCCGGCGTGCAGCAGCTCATGCCCTCGGGCCAGCTGACGTGGGGGCTGCCGGCCGGCTCGACGGTCGAGCCCGCCACGTGCACCACCGCCGTGACCGTCGTCGAGACGGCGCCGCCGTGGTTCGACGCGCGCGAGTGGGGCAACGACGCGTTCGTGCTCCAGCAGGAGATCGTGCTGCTGCCCGACCCGGCCGCGGCGCGCGACGCGTTCCGCACCCTGGTCACCACCGTGGACGCCTGCCCCGAGTACCGCCAGGTGAACACCGGCGTGGACGGCGCGACGTGGACCGCGCAGCCCGCGATCGAGGGACAGGGGCTGTACCCCTCGATCGTGCAGGAGGTCACGCACGCCGCCGAGGGCACGTCCGCGCCGTCGTACCGCGGCCACATGCTGGTGGGCAACGCCATCGTCACGTGGACCGCGGAGTCGCTGGCCACCGGCGACCCCGACGCCGCGCTGGCCACGCTGGGCGACCCGACCAGCCTCGACGCCATGGTGCAGGAGCGCGCGCAGGCGGCCGTGAAGGCGCTGGGCTGACCGCGGCACCTACGCTGGGCCGGTGCACGGTGAGTACAAGGTGCCCGGCGGCAAGCTCGTCGCGGTCGACCTCGACGTGGTGGACGGGCTGCTGAGCGGCGTCAGCGTGAGCGGCGACTTCTTCCTGGAGCCCGACGAGGCGCTCGACGTCCTGTCGTCGGCGCTCGACGGCCTGCCCCGGGACTCCCCGGTGAGCCGCCTGGCCGACGCCGTGACCAGCGCGCTCGCCCTCGTCGACGAGCCCGTCGCCATGGTCGGCTTCGACGCGCACGCCGTGGCGGTGGCCGTGCGGCGGGCGCTCGGCCTCTCCACGGCGTGGACGGACCACACGTTCGAGCTGATCCACCCCGGACCGCTGCCGCCCGCCCTGCACGCCGCGCTGGACCAGGTGCTCACCGAGGAGCTCGCCGCCGGGACGCGCGGCCCGACGCTGCGGTTCTGGGAGTGGGTGGAGCCGGCCGTGATCATCGGGTCGTTCCAGTCGCTGCGCAACGAGGTCGACCTCGAGGCCGCCGAGCGCTACGGGATCACGGTGGTCCGCCGGATCTCGGGCGGCGGCGCGATGTTCATGGAGGCGGGCAACTGCATCACGTTCTCGCTGGTGGTGCCCGCGTCGCTGGTGGACGGCATGACCTTCGAGGAGTCCTACGCGTTCCTCAACCAGTGGGTGCTGGGCGCGCTCGCGGACGTCGGGGTGCAGGCGTTCACCAGCGGGCTCAACGACATCGCGTCGCCGGCCGGCAAGCTCGCCGGGTCGGCGCAGAAGCGCATGGTGGGCGGAGCCGTCCTGCACCACGTGACCATGTCCTACGACATCGACGCCGACAAGATGCTCGAGGTGCTGCGCATCGGCCGCGAGAAGCTCTCCGACAAGGGCACGACGAGCGCGAACAAGCGCGTCGACCCCGTCCGGTCCCAGACGCAGCTGCCGCGCGAGGAGGTCATCTCCGCGTTCGCCGCGCACTTCCGGCACCGGTACCCGACCGTCGCCGGCACGCTGCGTCCCGACGAGCTGGCGCGGGCGACCGAGCTGATGCGGACCAAGTTCACGGACCCGGGGTGGACCGCCCGGGTCCCCTGACTCAGACGCCGTGCAGCAGGACGAAGGCGACCGCGGAGATGCCGATGAGCACGACGCCGAGCGTGCTCGCGGCGACCAGCCGCCCGCCCGGCGGGAGCCGGGTGCCGGACAGGTGGCGCCGGGCCGAGACGATCGCCAGGGCGACGGCGACCGCGACGGCCGCGACCGCGAGGCTCCACGCCGACAGCCCGAAGAACTCCTGCAGCAGGTGGGCGGCCGCGATCCCGCCGCCCGCGAGGCCCAGCGCGGTGCGCCGCCAGGCCAGGTGGGTCCGCTCGGCGGCGAGCGTCGGCGGGTCCGGCTGGTCCGTCACGCGACCGCGAGCCCGATGAGCACCAGCGTGCCGGACACGCACACCCCGACCACGAGCAGGCTGAAGGCGGAGGGGGTCGGCAGGGAGCGCCCGAGCCGGACGGCGCGCTCCGCCCGCGCCCAGCCGATCCAGGCGAGCACCGGGGCGAGCACGCCGACCGCCACGAGCAGCAGCGCCGCGGCGAACCTCAGGTCGGCCTGCACGGGCAGCTCGAGGGCCTCCAGCGCGACGCCGGCGGCCAGCAGCGCCAGCGAGGTGCGGATCCAGGCGAGGAACGTCCGCTCGTTGGCCAGCGAGAAGCGGGCGTCGGGGTCCGTGCCGCTGCCGTAGACCCATCGGGGGAAGCGGCCGTCCCGCTCGTCGTCCATGCGCCCATCCTCTCGTCAGAGTCGCCGGGAGAGCACCAGGAGCGCCGCGACGAGGACGGCGAGGAGGGCGGCCTCGATCGCGCCGATCACCGTCGACGCGTCCGCGCCGAGGGCCACCGCCGCGAGACCCACCGCGTTGGCGAGCAAGGCTGCGAGCCCGACCCACGCGAGCGACGCGGTGAGGATCGTCTTGTCGCGCTCGTCGGCGGTGCCCAGGACCGTGCGGCTGACGCCGCCGTCGGGGGAGGAGCCTCGCCGTCGTGCCCGCCAGCGGACCACGGCGGCGGCCGCGAGGATGCCGCCGCCCCCGACCAGCGCGCCTGCCGCGGTGTCGCTCTGCCCCGCCAGCGTGAAGGTCAGCCACAGCAGGCCGACGGCGGTCAGCCCGCACGCGCAGGCGACCAGGAACCGGCGGTCGGACAGCGTGCGCGGGGGCGTCCGGACGGGGCGGTCGGGCTCAGACGTCGTCATGGAAGATCTCCTCGATCGTCGTGCGGAAGTAGCGGGCCACCGCGAACGCCAGCGGCAAGGAGGGGTCGTACCGCCCGGTCTCCAACGAGTTGACCGTCTGGCGGGACACGGCGAGCGCCTCGGCCAGCGCGGCCTGGGAGAGGCCTGCCTCCTCGCGCAGGCGGCGGATGTCGTTCCTCATCGCGTCGCCGGCCGGGTGGGCAGGAGCGCGCACGCGGTCGTCCGGGTGTCGAGCAGGTCCGGCACGGAAGGCCTCCGAGGTCTGCGGTGGATGTCAAGCGTGCTTGACGTGACAAGCGTGCTTGACATCGGCCGTCGTGTCAAGCGACCTTGTCACTCTGCGCACGTATCAGGCGGGGGACCGCGTGCTCCTGACGCACGACGAAGGGGGAGACATGGACCTGGACCTCGACCGACAGCTGCGCCGCCTCTCGGTGCTGCGCGCCCGCGAGCTGGCGACCACCCGGAGCCGCGCATCCGTCCGGACCGCGCAGGTGCTGCTGCTGCGCGGAGGTCACGTGGGGCGGGCGCCGAAGACCGCGCTGCCGACGCGCACCAGGGTGGCGCCCTCGGCGATCGCGAGCTCGAGGTCCCCGCTCATGCCCATGGACAGCTCCGTCGCCGTCTGAGTGCCGGCCGCGACGATCTCGTCGCGCAGCGACCGCAGCAGCGCGTACCCGGCCCGGACCGCACCGGGGTCGTCCGAGCGCGCCCCGACGGTCATGAGCCCGGCCACCCGCAGCCGCGGAAGCGCGGCGACCGACCGCGCGAGCGCGACGGCGTCGTCCGGCGCCACGCCGTGCTTGGTCGCCTCGCCCGACACGTTCACCTGCACGTAGACGTCGAGCGCGTCGGTGGTGCGCGCCGAGAGCCGCTCGGCCAGCTCGCGGGTGGCCACCGACTCGATGCACGACGCCCAGCGCACGGCGGCGTTGACCTTGTTGGACTGCAACGGCCCGATGAGGTGCAGGCCGGCCAGGCCGGCGAGCTCGGGTCCCTTGGCGACGAGCTCCTGCACCCGGTTCTCGCCGACGAGCACGGGGGCCAGCGCCGGGTCGGCGGCGCGGGCGTCGCGGTCGGCCGCGAGCGCCGCCCGCACGAGCTCGGCGGGCTGGGTCTTGGTCGCCAGGAGGATCCGCACGTCTGCCGGGTCCCGGCCCGCGGTCACCGCCGCCGCGGCGACCCGTCGGCGGACCTCCGCCAGCCGACCGGCGATCGTGTGCCGGTCCGGCGCGTCTCCCATGCCGCAGAACCTACCGGCGGTCAGCTGCGGGCGATGTCCGCGACCGTCGCGGCGGTGAGCCGCACCAGGTCGTCCGGGGACAGCTCGACGTCGAGGCCGCGCCGGCCGCCGGAGACGAGGACGGTGTCGAACAGCCACGCGGTCTCGTCGACGACCGTGGGGTGCGCGCTGCGCTGGCCCAGCGGCGAGATGCCGCCCACCACGTACCCGGTCGCGCGCTCGGCGTCGGGCTTGGCCGCCATGGTCGCCTTCTTGCCGCCGACCGCGTGCGCGAGCGCCTTGAGGTCCAGCTGGCCCGTCACGGGGACCACGGCGACCGTGAGCGTGCCGTCCACGACCGTCATCAGGGTCTTGAACACCTGCTCGGCCGGCACCCCGAGCGCCGCGGCGGCCTCGAGCCCGTAGCCGAGGGTGCTCGCGGGATCGTGCTCGTACGCGTGCGCGGTGTGCGGCACCCCGGCGGCGGTCAGGGCGACGAGTGCGGGGGTGCCGGTGGGGGCGTGCTCCTTCTTGGCCACGACGCCACGATAGGGGCGGATCAGGGTGGTCCCCGATACCGCCCGCGGCGGCGCAGGGTGCAGGCTGGCCGCGTGAAGACCCTGCTGAACCTCATCTGGCTCATCTTCGCGGGCCTGTGGCTGGCGCTCGGCTACGTGCTCGCCGGGATCATCTGCTGCGTGCTGATCGTCACCATCCCGTTCGGCATCGCGTCGTTCCGGATGGCCAGCTACGCGCTGTGGCCGTTCGGGCGCACGGTGGTCGACAAGCCCACCGCCGGCGCGTGGTCCGTCATCGGGAACGTGATCTGGCTGGTCGTCGCCGGGTGGTGGCTGGCCCTCATGCACATCGTGACGGGCATCGCGGAGGCGATCACGATCATCGGCATCCCGCTCGCGCTGGCCAACTGGAAGATGGTGCCCATCTCGCTGTTCCCGCTGGGGAAGCAGATCGTGCCGTCCGACCGCCTGATGGCGGCCTACGGCCAGTGACCGCTACCGGCCGATGATGAGGATCGCGACCAGGTAGATGAGGGTGCCGGCCGCGACGCCGGTGCTCGCCGCGAACCAGAGGGCCGGGTTCTTGCCCCGGGCCTGCAGCACCATGGCGGTGACCACGAGCACCACGGCCGCGACCAGCGTGAGCAGCCCGAGCACGAAGAACGCGCTCAGCAGCGCCGCGACCAGGCAGACGAGGAACACGAAGCGCGGTGACCGGCGCGTGCGCACGGGCGGGTCGGTCGGGCTGTCCTGCGGGTCTGTCGCCATGCGCGAACGGTAGTACGAGCGACAGGGGCGGCCGGGCGGCGTCTCAGGCCGTCAGGTCGCCCAGGGGTCCGACCGCGGCGATCCGCAGCTGCACCTCGCCCGTCTCGTCCGAGCCCGCCAGGTCGACCACCGCGTCGATCCGCCAGTCGTGGTCGCCCTCGGGGTCGTCGAGCAGCTGGCGGACCTGCCAGGTGCCGCGCCCGGGCGTCACCTGGAAGAGCGCCGGACCGCGGGCGGGGGCGCCGGTGAGGATCTCGTCGTGGTCGTCGTAGAACGGGTCGAGGGCGGTCCGCCAGCGGTCGGCGTCCCACGGCACGTCGTCGGGGTCGACGTCGCCCAGCTGCGCCAGGCCGCCGTAGAACTCGCGTGCGGCCAGCTCGACCCGGCGGAACAGCGCGCCGCGGACCAGGGCGCGGAACACCCGGGGGTTGGCCGTGATGGGCTCGGGCACGTCCTCGTCGATGCCGCCGGGGGCGTCGGCGCCGTGCTCGTCCAGCGGGTTGCTCAGGCGCTCCCACTCGTCCAGCAGGCTCGAGTCCGTGCGGCGGACCACGTCGCCCAGCCACTCGATGATCTCCCAGAGCTCCTCGGTGCGGGCCTCCTCGGGGACCGTCTGGCGCAGGGCGCGGTAGGCGTCCGCGAGGTAGCGCAGCAGCACGCCCTCGGTGCGGTCCAGCTGGTAGTAGGCCACGTACTCGGCGAAGCCCATCGCCCGCTCGTGCATGTCCCGCACCACCGACTTGGGGGACAGCGCGAGGTCCGCCACCCACGGGTTGGTCTGCCGGTACGTGACGAACATGGCCTCGAGCAGCTCGGCGAGCGGCTTGGGGTAGCCGATGTCCTCCAGCAGGGCCATCCGCTGGTCGTACTCGAGCCCGTCGGCCTTCATCTGCGCGACCGCCTCGCCCCGCGCGCGGTTCTCCTGCGCGGCGAGCACCTGGCGCGGGTCGTCGAGCGTGGCCTCGATGACCGAGACGACGTCGTGCGCGTAGGCCGGGTCGTCGCGGTCCAGCAGGTCGAGTGCCGCGTACGCGAACGGCGACAGGGCCTGGTTGAGCGCGAAGTTCGGGGCCAGCTCGGCGGTCAGCCGCACGGCCCGGCGACGGCCGTGCGGGGCGGTCGGGTCCTCGACCCAGGGGCGCTCGACGACGCCCGCGGCCCGCAGCGAGCGGTAGACCGCGACGGCGCGGCGGACGTGCCGGCCCTGGGCGCCCTCGGGCTCGTGGTTGTCCGTGAGCAGCTTCGTCATCGCCGCGACGGGGTCGCCCGGCCGCGCCAGCACGTGCAGCACCATGGCGTGCGACACCGCGAAGCTGCTGGTCAGAGGCTCGGGCGGCGCGTCGCGCAGCCGCTCGAACGTCTTGTCGGTCCAGTTGACGTGCCCCTCGGGGGCCTTCTTGCGGACGATCTTCTTGAGCTTGCGGGGGTCGTCGCCGGCCTTCTCCAGCAGCTTGCGGTTCTCGATCACGTGCTCGGGCGCCAGGACGATGACCTCGCCGACCGTGTCGAAGCCGGCGCGGCCCGCGCGGCCCGCGATCTGGTGGAACTCGCGGGCCGACAGGTGCCGCATCCGGACGCCGTCGTACTTCACCAGGCTGGTCAGCAGCACCGTGCGGATGGGCACGTTGATGCCGACGCCGAGCGTGTCCGTGCCGCAGACCACCGGCAGCAGGCCCTTCTGGGTCAGGCGCTCGACCACCCGGCGGTACTTGGGCAGCATGCCCGCGTGGTGCACGCCGACCCCGTGCCGGAGCAGCCGGTTGAGCGTGCGCCCGAAGCCCGGGCCGAACCGGAACCCCGCGATCTCGTCGGCGATCCGGTCCCGCTGCTCGCGGCTGGCCAGGGGCGTCGACATGAGCGACTGGGCGCGCTCGACGGCCTCCTTCTGCGTGAAGTGCACGACGTACACGGGAGCCCGGCGGGTCTTCACCAGCTCGTCCAGCAGCTCGTGCAGCGGCTCGATGGCGTAGCTGAACGTGAGCGGCACCGGCCGTTCGGCGTTGGCGATGACCGCGACCGGCTGGTGGGTCCGGCGCGTGAGGTCCTCCGCGAAGAAGCCGACGTCGCCGAGCGTCGCGGACATGAGCACGAACTGGACCTTCGTGAGCTCGAGCAGCGGCACCTGCCACGCCCAGCCGCGCTGGGGGTCGGCGTAGAAGTGGAACTCGTCCATGACCACCTGGCCGACGTCGGCGTCGTCGCCGTCGCGCAGCGCCACGTTGGCCAGGATCTCGGCCGTGCAGCAGATGATCGGCGCGCCCGGGTTGACCGCGGAGTCGCCGGTCATCATGCCGACGTTGGCCGAGCCGAACGCCTCGACCAGGGCGAAGAACTTCTCGCTGACCAGCGCCTTGAGCGGGGCCGTGTAGTACGTGCGGCGGCCCTGGGCCAGCGCGACGAAGTGGGCCGCGACGGCCACGAGCGACTTCCCGGAGCCGGTCGGCGTGGACAGGATCACGTGCGCGCCGGTCACCAGCTCCAGCAGGGCCTCGTCCTGGTGCGGGTACAGGGCCAGTCCCTGGTCCGACGCCCATCCGGTGAAGGCCTCGTACAGCGCGTCGGGATCGATCGGATCGGCCGGGATGCGGTCGGCCAGCGTGGGGGTGCTCATCGTGCGTCGATGGTCCCATGCGGCCGTCTAGGGTGTGGGCCGTGAGCGAGCGACCGACGGTGGAGATGTGGACCGACGGCGCCTGCAAGGGCAACCCGGGCGTCGGCGGCTGGGGCGCCTGGATGCGGTACGGCGAGCACGAGCGCGAGCTGTTCGGCGGCGAGGAGCTCACCACCAACAACCGCATGGAGCTGACCGCAGTGATCGAGGGGCTGCGGGCGCTGACCCGGCCCTGCGACGTGACCCTGCACGTGGACTCGCAGTACGTGATGAACGGCGTCACGCGCTGGATCGCCGGCTGGAAGGGCAACGGCTGGCGGACCGGCGACAAGAAGCCGGTGAAGAACCAGGACTTGTGGGAGGCCCTCGACGCCGAGATCGCGCGGCACACGGTCCGCTGGGTCTGGGTCAAGGGGCACGCCGGCGACCCGGGCAACGAGCGCGCCGACCAGCTGGCCAACCGCGGGGTCGAGAAGGTGCGCGCGGGCGGCTAGGTCAGGTCCAGCGCCACGAGCCGATCATGGCGTTCAGCCCACCTCCGTCGCCCGCCCGGGCTCGAGCCAGCGGACCTCGGCCTTCGTCGCCGCCAGCGCGGGCTCGATCACGGCGCGCCCCTCGCGGAAGTGGGACCAGCCCTCGTAGTGGACCGGGACGACCACGCGCGGGCGCAGCAGGTCGACCAGCTCGGCACCCTCGCGGGCGCTGAACGTGAACCGGGCCGGACCGGTCACCCCGAACCGCACGGCGCCGAGGTGCAGCACCGCGACGTCCACCCTCAGGCGCCGCGCCACCTCCCGCACGCCGTCGAACAGCACCGTGTCGCCGGAGACCCACACCGCCACCTCGTCGGCCCCCGACCGCCGGACCGCGAAGCCGGTGACGTCGCCGACGACCGCGCGGGTGAGCGGGGGTCCGTGGCGGCCCGGGGTCGCCGTCACGGTGAGCGACGGACGCTCGCCGTCCTCGAGCGTCGTCGTGCGCCACGGCTCCAGCCCGACGGCGTTGCCGCCCAGGCGCCGCGCGGCGGGGACCGTGGTGAGGACCGTGCCGACGGACGGCAGCAGGGCCCGGCCGGCGTCGTCGAGGTTGTCGGCGTGCTGGTCGTGGGAGAGCAGGACCGCGTCGATGGGCCCGAGGTCGGCCACCTCGACCGAGGGCCCCGCGACCTTGGTTCCGTGCGTGCCCCAGCCGAACGCGTACCCGCGCCCGGGCGCCTCGAACGTGGGGTCGGTGAGCAACCGCCAGCCGTCGATCTCGATCAGCACCGTCGGCCCGCCGATGTGGGTGAGCGTCGTCATGGTCGCCAGCATGGCCCGCCGGGCGCGGACGGGACAGGGGCGACCTACCATCGACGGCAGGGAAGCCGCCGACCGGGAGGGTGCACAGTGCAGAGCCTCGCCGCGGTGCGCGACCGTGCCGGCACCAGCCTGTTCCTGCGCGTGGCCGGCCCGGACGGGCTGGCCAGCCGCGAGCGCATCCACGGCACCCCCGGACCGCGCTGGTTCCCGCCCGGCTCCGCCATCCGCGCGGTGCACGGCGACGCCTCGATGTTCGTCGGCGGCATGCGCGCGCTCCTGCTGCAGTCGCTGCACCCGGCGGCAATGGCGGCGGTCGCGGCGCACTCGGGCTACCGGGGCGACCCGTGGGGCCGGTTGGCGCGGACCAGCACGTTCCTGGCGGTCACCACGTTCGGCACCATCGACGACGCCACGGCCGCGATCGACCGGGTCCGCTGGGTGCACGAGCGCATCCGCGGCGTCACGCCCGACGGGCTCGCGTACTTCGCCGGCGACCCCGACCTGCTGCGCTGGGTGCACGTGGCCGAGGTCGACAGCTTCCTGCGCAGCCACCGGGTGTTCGGCCAGCGACCGCTGGACGCCGCCGGCGCCGACGAGTACGTCGCGCAGGCGTCGCGGGTCGCCGTCGCCCTCGGCGCGGAGCGCGTGCCCGAGTCGGTGGCCGAGCTGACCAAGGCGCTGGACGAGTTCCGCCCGGTGCTCGGGCCGTCGGCCGCCGCGCGCGACGCCGCGGACTTCCTGCTGCACGAGCCGCCGGTGCCGCGCAGCCTGCGGCCCGGCTACGCCCTGCTCGCCCGCGCCGCGGTCGCCTCGATGCCGGCGTGGTCGTTCGAGCTGCTCGGGCTGGACCGGCCCGGCCGGGTGGGTCTGGCGGCGGGCCGGGCCTCCGGAGCCGTGGCCACCCGAGCGATCCGCTGGATGCTGGGACCGGACGACGCCAGCCGGGTGTCGGTCGCGCGATGACCCGGTTCCTGCTGCTCAGCTCGCGCGCCGAGGACGTGGCCGCAGTCGGGGAGCACGCCGCATTCCTGCGGTTCGGGGGCCTGCGCGCCGACGAGCTCGAGCAGGTGCGGATGGAGGCGGCCCCGTTCCTGCCGGTCGACCTCGACCGGTACGACGGCGTGATCGTCGGCGGCAGCCCCTACGACGCGAGCAAGCCCGAGGACGAGAAGTCGCCCGTGCAGCGCCGGGTCGAGGCCGAGGTGTCGTCGCTGCTCGACGAGATCGTCGACCGCGACCTGCCGTTCCTCGGCGCCTGCTACGGCGTGGGCACGCTCGGCGTGCACCAGGGCGCGGTGATCGACGGCACCTACGCCGAGCCGATCGGCGCGGTGACGGTCACGCTCACGGACGCCGGGCGGGCGGACCCGCTGCTGGCCGCGCTGCCCGAGTCGTTCGACGCGTTCGTGGGGCACAAGGAGGCCTGCCGCGTGCTGCCCCCGGAGGCCGTGCTGCTCGCGTCGTCGGCCACGTGCCCCGTGCAGATGTTCCGCGTGCGCGAGAACCTCTACGCCACGCAGTTCCACCCCGAGCTCGACCTGGCCGGGATCACCACGCGCATAGGCGTGTACCGCGACTACGGCTACTACCGGCCGGGGGAGTACGACGAGGTGATCGCGCGGGTGCAGGCCGCGGACGTGTGGGCGCCCCCACTCATCCTCGAGGCGTTCGTGCGGCGGTACGCGCGCTGACGGGGGGTCGGTCCGCCTCACAGCGGACGGACAGGTAGCTCGGAGAATCCTCTGAGAACGCGCGGACAGACTCGTTCCATGACCACGACGACCTGGGACGCACCGCCCCTCGCCACCCTCGCCGCACCGGAGCCGACCGCCCGGACGCGCAGCGGCGTGCTCCCCATGCTCTGGCTCGGCGTGCTGGCGGTCCTGCTGTTCTGGTGGACCGGCACGGCCGCCTCGGCCGGCGCCACCCCCGGCGGCGCGCTCGTCGCGCTCGGCGAGCTCGCCGGCCTGCTCGCCTCGTACCTGGTCTGCGCCCAGCTGCTGCTGGTCGGCCGGGTGCCGTGGTTCGAGCGGGGGATCGGCTTCGACCGGCTGGTCGCATGGCACCGGTCGCTCGGCACGTCGGTGGTCCTGCTCGTGCTCACGCACGTCGCGCTCATGATCGTCGGCGGCTCGATGCTCGACGGCATCAGCCTCTGGTCGGAGGTGCCGGGCGTCCTGGCCACGCAGCCGTACCTGTGGCCGGCCCTGATCGGCACGGTGCTCTTCCTCGCGGTGGGCCTGTCCAGTGCGAGGCTCGCCCGCCAGAAGCTCTCGTACGAGGTCTGGTTCGCCGTCCACCTGACCATCTACGTCGGTGTCTTCCTCGCGTTCGCCCACCAGGTGGCCGGCGGCACCCACTTCGTCGACTCGCCGGTGGCCCGCGGCGTGTGGATCCTCCTCTACGCAGGGACGGCCGCCGCGCTGCTGACCTGGCGCGTCGTGCTCCCGCTGGTCGCGCACCGCCGGCTCGGGCTGCGGGTGTCCGCGGTCGTGCCCGAAGGTCGGGGGCTGGCGAGCGTGTGGCTCGAGGGGCGCGGGCTGGCGGCCCTGGAGGCGCGCGGCGGGCAGTTCTTCCTCGTCCGGTTCCTCACGCCGGGGCACCGGGCGACCGCGCACCCGTACTCGATGTCGATGGTGCCCACCGGGGACCGGCTGCGCTTCACGGTCGGTGCCCTCGGGGACCACTCCGCGGCGGTCGCCGACCTCCGTCCCGGCACGCGCGTGCAGGTCGAGGGGCCGTTCGGGCGCTTCACCGCCGACCGGGCGACCACCCGCAAGGCCCTGCTCGTGGCCGGCGGGGCGGGTGTGGGCCCGGTGCGGGCGCTGGCGGAGGACCTGCTCGTGCGGGGCCACCAGCTGGTGGTCGTGCACCGCGCCCACGACGCCGCCGGGCTCGCCCTGGCGTCCGAGTTCACCCCGTCGCCCAGCCTGCAGTACGTGCCGGTGCCCGGGCGCCGCGCCCGGCTCGGCTACGACCCGCTCGACGCCCCGCACCTGCGGGCGCTCGTGCCCGACATCGCGTCGCGCGACGTCTTCGTCTGCGGGCCGCCGGCCATGACGGACGCCGTCGTGCGCTCCGCGCGGGCCCTGGGCGTGCCGCGCACCGCCATCCATCGAGAGGAGATCGAGTCGTGACGACACGTTGGAGAGGGACCCTGATCTACACCGGTGCCGTGGCCGCGATGGGGGCGGCGGGGTTCGCGAAGTTCGCCGTGCTCGCCCCGGACACCACGGCGGCGACCGCCTCGGGCGCCTCGACGTCCGCGTCGACGGGCTCGACGGGGTCGAGCTCCTCGAGCTCCTCCAGCTCGTCGTCGGACTCCAGCCAGTCGGCGACGAGCACCGGCTCGGGCGCGGCCACGACCACCAACGACACCGTCACGATCGTCGGCTCGTCGGTGCAGACTCGGTACGGCCCCGTCCAGGTGTCGGTGACGTTCACCGCGGGCCAGATCACCGACGTGCAGGCCCTGCAGACGCCCGGCGGCCACGGCGAGAGCATCCAGATCAACGCGCGGGCCACGCCGATCCTCGCGCAGGAGGTCATCGCGGCCCAGTCGGCGCAGATCGACACCGTCTCGGGTGCCACCTACACGTCGCAGGCCTACGCCGAGTCCGTGCAGTCGGCCATCGACCAGCGGGGCTGACGCGGTGCGCCACCTGGAGCTGGTGATGGGCGTACCGATGTCCGTCGACGTGCGGTGCGACGGCGACGAGGACGCGCAGGCCGACGCGCAGCGGGCCGTCCGTGCCGCGTTCGACCAGATGCACGAGGCCGACCGGCGGTTCAGCCGGTTCCGCCCCGACAGCGAGGTGAGCCGCTTCGACCGCGGGGAGTGCGCCGAGCCGAGCGCCGACCTGCGGGAGGTGCTCGACATCGCGGACCGCTACGCGTCTCTCTCGGGCGGCGCGTTCTCGGTGCGCCGGCCGGACGGTTCGCTCGACACCGACGGCGTGGTCAAGGGGTGGGCGGCGCAGCGCGCCGCGGACACGCTGGTCGCGGCCGGCCTGACCACGTTCTGCCTGAACGCCGGCGGCGACGTCGTGGTCCGCGGCGAGCCGGAGCCCGGCCGCGGCTGGAACGTCGGCGTGCGCGAGCCCGCCGACCCGCAGTCGTTCCTCACGGTGCTCGAGGTGCGGGACGGCGCGGTCGCGACGTCGGGCACCTACGAGCGCGGGGAGCACGTCTGGGACGGCCGCACGGGCGAGGCGGCCGTGGGGCTGCTCGCGGCGACCGTCGTGGCCGCCGACCTGACCACCGCCGACGTGCTGGCCACGTGCGTCCTGGCCCTCGGGCCCGACGGGATCGCGTGGGCCGCCGAGCACGGCGCCGCGGCGGTCGTCGCCGTGCGCACGGACGGCGAGGTGCTCACGGGGCTGCAGGCAGCTCCAGCGTGATCGCGGCGCCGGGCAGGCCGTCCTCGCGCGCCGTGGCGGTCACCGTGCCGCCGTGCTGCGCGGCCACCTCGGCGACGAGCGCGAGCCCGATGCCGTAGTGCCTGCGGGGGCCGTCGCCGTCCCCGTCGCCGTTCCCGTCGTCCCGGTGGGACGCGAAGCGCTGGAACAGCTCCGCGCTCTCGGGCGGCATCCCGGGGCCGTCGTCGCGGACCTGGACGAGCACGCGGGTGTCGCGCGTCGTCACGTCCACCTCCACGCGTGCGCGGGCGTGGTCGATCGCGTTGTCGACGAGGGCGGTGACCGCCCGCCGCACGGACACCGGGGAGGCCAGCGCGACCGCGCGATCGGCCCCCTGCCGCTCGATCGCGACACCCCGCTCCGCCGCCGTGGCCCGCGCCGCGTCGACCACCTCGCGGGCCAGCCCGGCCGCGTCCACCGGCTCCGCGTCCACCGAGCGCGCGTCCGCCGCCAGCAGCATGTCGTCCAGCACGGCCGTCAGGGCGGCGGCGTCGGCGAGCAGGCCGTCGACGTCGTGCTGCACGCGGTCGGGGGTGGCGCTGCCCCAGTCGGCGGTCATGTGCCGGTCCAGCAGCTGCGCGCGGGTGGCGAGCAGGGTCAGCGGCGTCCGCAGCTCGTGGCTCGCGTCGGCGACGAACCGGCGCTGCAGGCTCAGGGCGGTGACCATCGGCTGCACCGCACGGCGCGCCAGCCACACGGCGCCGAGCCCCGCCAGGACGACCCCGAGCGCACCGGCGAGCAGCAGCGCGGCCATCAGCCGCCGCAGCTCCTCCCGGCTCTCCGTCGGGTCGAGCGCCGCCTGCACGACGGTGCCGTCGTGGCCGCCCGTGAGCACGCGGACCGTGCCGACGTCGGTCGCCGCCGTGGTCCAGACGTCCTGGCCGCTCTGCGCCACCTGCTGCATGAGCTCGACGTCGGGCAGGCTGTCCGGCAGCTCGTCGGTGACGGACAGGCCGCGCGGCGACGACACCGCCACCCACATCCCGGGCGGGGCGTCGTGCGCGTCGTCGATCGAGTGCACGGCGCCCTCGAGCCGAAGCCGCGCCGACTCGGCCTGCCCTCGGACGACCACGAAGAGCACCGCCGCGCCCACGACCAGCAGGCACCCGAGGACCAGCAAGGCGGTCTGCAGACCCAGCCGGCGGGCCGTGCTGCGCAGGAGCTCGCGCTCGGCGCCGGTGCCGGGGTCGGTCATCCGGCACCCAGGCGGTACCCGGCGCCGCGCACAGTGGCGACCGTCGACCGGCCGACCTTGCGTCGCAGGTAGTAGACGTAGGTGTCGACCACGCCCTCGTCCTCGGCCTCGGTGAACACGCGCTCGAGGATCTCGGCGCGGCTGAACACCTGGCGCGGGTGCCGCGCCAGCAGCTCGAGCAGCGCGCACTCGCGCTCCGAGAGGTCCACCGGGTCCCCGGCGGCGAGCGTGACCTGGCGCGTCGCGACGTCGAGCGTGCCGCCCGGCACGTGCAGCGCGCCCACGTGGTCGTGCGCGCGCCGGCGCAGGGCCCTCAGGCGCGCGGCGAGCTCGTCGACGTCGAACGGCTTGCTCATGTAGTCCTCGGCGCCGGCGTCGAGGCCGGCCACGCGGTCGGCCGGGTTGCCGAGCGCCGAGAGCACCAGGGCGGGCGTGACCACCCCCTTGGACCGCAGGCGCCCGAGCAGGTCGAGGCCCTCGATCGCCGGCAGCCCCCGGTCCAGGACGATCACGTCGTACCGACGCGTCAGGCCGAGGTGCAGCCCGCGCTGCCCGTCCCGCGCGACGTCGACCTCGTAGCCCTCGCCCACGAGGATCTGCTCGAGCATGGAGGCGAGCTGCTTGTCGTCCTCGACGAGGAGCAGCTGCGCGGGGTCCGCCATCGCGTTCTCCCAGGTCGTCGCGTCCTCGCATCGTACGGTGGACCTACCCGGTCCGTGAGGAGGCGCGATGTCTGCTCGCCGCGCGGCGGTGCTCGCCGTCGCCACGATCCTGCTGCTCGGCTCGTGCGGCTCCCCGGCGCCCGACGAACCCGCACCGACGACGAGCGCGCCGACGACGAGCCCCGCGCCGAGCCCGTCCGCGACGTCGGCCGAGCCGGACGCGCCGGTGCCCTTCCCGGCGGACGTCGCCGCCGACGAGCAGCCGGCCTCCGCGGGCGCCGCCCTGACCGTGACCGACGTGACCACGGGCGAGCACGACGGCTACGACCGCGTCGTCTTCCGGTTCGACGGGACCGGCACGCCGGGCTGGATGGTCCGGTACGTCGACGTGGCCACCGACGACCCCGCCGACACCGTGCTCGACATCGCCGGCGACGGCACGCTCCAGGTCACCCTCCTCGGCATCGGGCTGCCCGCCGACACCGGCATCCCGGAGTGGAGCGGCACCAACCCGATCCTCACCCCGGACTACCCGGTGCTGCGCGAGGTCGCCGTCCGCGGCCAGTTCGAGGGTCAGGAGCTCGCGTTCGTCGGCGTCGACACGGCGGGCCACCCGTTCCGGGTGTTCGCGCTGACCGATCCCGTGCGGGTGGTGCTCGACGTCCGGCACGACTCCTGAGCGGGTGCACGCCCTGTCACCGCCGCAGCCGCAGCCGATACGGTGACAGGTCCGGGGGCCGAGGGGGCCGCGGTTGCTCGGAGGAGTCCGCCTGCCGGCCCGGTGCACGCAGGGGGCCCTCATGCCGACCGACCCGACCACGCCCGACGACGATCCGGCCGCGCAGCCGACTCCGGTCCCGGAAGCCCCGCCGCCACCACCGCCGCCACCTCCGCCGCCACCACCGCCGCCTCCGCCGCCGCCGGACTACGGGCCTCCGCCCACCGCGCCCTACGGCGTCCCGCCGCCCCCGCCCTACGGCCCACCCGTCCCGGCGTACGGGGCACCCCAGCAGGCCTACCCCGCGGCGCCGGTCCCGGGGGAGTCCGACAAGTCGTTCATCGCCACCTGGCTGTTCGCGTGGTTCCTCGGGGTGTTCGGGGTCGACCGCTTCTACCTCGGCAAGGTGGGCACCGGCGTGCTGAAGCTGGTCACGCTCGGCGGCTGCGGGATCTGGGTGCTGGTCGACCTCATCCTGGTGCTGGCGGGAGCGCAGAAGGACAAGATCGGTCGCCCGCTCGCGGGGTACGAGCAGTACAAGAAGATGGCCTGGGTCGTCACCGGCGTCGTGTTCGCGATCTCGGCCGTCATCGGCGGGATCAACGGCGCCGCGGCAGGGCGGGTCGTCGACGACCTCGGCGGGGCGCCCACGGTCGACGCGCCGGACGTGGTGGAGACCGAGGACGTCACGGTGCCGGACACGGTCGTGACCGAGGAGCCCACGGAGCCCGTGGTCACGGTGCAGTCGTGGGCCGACGAGACGTTCGGCACCTTCGCCGCGGAGACCCAGACGGGTGCGGGGGACGACCTCGTGAGCCTCCCCGCGGGTGCGGTGGTCGGGGTGGTCACCGCCACCCACGACGGCTCGGCGAACTTCGCCATCGCGGTGCTGGACGCCGCGAACGAGCCGACCGGCGAGCTGCTGGTCAACGCGATCGGTCCCTACGCCGGCACGACGCTGTTCGGGCACGGCCTGGCCGAGCCGGTGATGCTGCAGGTCACCGCGGACGGCAACTGGTCCCTGACCATCGCCCCGGTGTCGACGGCGCCGCCGCTGGTCCCGGTGGGCGCGGGCGACGCGGTGTTCCTCTACGACGGACCGCCCGGCGCCCTGAGCGTCACCCACGACGGCGACGGCAACATCGTCGTCAGCGAGGACACGGGGGACGCGTTCGAGTACGGGCTGCTGGTCAACGAGATCGGGCCGTATGCGGGGACCGTGCCGCTGAGCTCGGGCCCGTCGGTGATCGACATCAAGGCGAACGGCAACTGGACGATGGTGGTGGGCTGAGGCGGGCGCTCAGGCCAGCACGGCCTCGCACACGTCGACGAGCCGGGAGCGCAGCAGGTTGCCGCGCTCGGCGAAGCCGCGCTGCCGCGCGACGTACTCGGCCTTGCCCTCGGGCGTCTCGATGGCCACGGGATCGAGGCCGTACGTCGTGACGTCGTACGGCGACGCCTGCATGTCGAGCGTGCGGATGTCGCGGGCGAGCTCGAAGCAGTCCAGCAGCAGCTCGCCGGGCACCGCGGGGCCCAGCTTGGTGGCCCACTTGTAGACGTCCATGCCGGCGTGCAGGCAGCCGGGCTGCTCCATCGCGGTCATCGACTCGCGCGTGGGCCGCAGCGTGTTGCGGTCCACGGCCTGCGGCGTGAAGAACCGGTACGCGTCGAAGTGCGAGCAGCGGATCCGATGGGACTCGACGACGGCGTCGGTGCCGTCGGGTCCGAGGCGCAGGGGGAGCGGGTGCCGGTGCTCGTCGGCGCCCTCGCGGTAGACCATGGCCCACTCGTGCAGGCCGAAGCAGCCCGTGAAGGCCGGGCGCCCGAGGGTGGCGCCCAGGAGCCCGTGCACGAACCGCACCGTGTCGCCCCGGTCGGTGACGAACGCCGCGACGTCCAGGCCGACGGTGTCGCCGACCACCCGGTACCAGCGCCGGCCCTCGTGCGGTGCAGGGGCCTCGAGCCCGACGCTGACCCCGGGGTGCCACCGACGCAGCGCCGCGGGCGACACGGGGTAGTACTCGAACAGGAAGTCCTCGATCGCGTGCGTCTGGTGGCGGGACCGGCGCTCGCGGCGGTCGGCGGTGAAGGCGTCGGCACGCTCGGCGTGCGCGGCCGCGAGCGACGTCCACGTCGCGGCGTCGAGCACGGCTGGAGCGGTCACGGTCACGCGTCAAGGGTAGGCGGCCTGCCAGACTGCCCTCGTGGTCATCCTCGCGTCCGTCGTCGCCGTCCTCGCCGCCCTCCTGCACGTCCTGTTCTTCGCGTACGAGTCGATCCTCTTCGAGCGACCCGACGTGCACGCGCGCTTCCAGACGCGCACGCAGGACGTCCCCGCCGTGAAGCCGTGGGCGTACAACCAGGGCTTCTACAACCTGTTCCTGGCCATCGGCGCGATCGTCGGGGTGGTCCTGGCGCTCGCGGGCCAGGAGACCGTCGGCCTGGCCCTCGTCCTGCTGGCCTGCGGGTCGATGCTCGCCGCCGCCCTCGTGCTCGTCGCGACGAACCGCAGCATGGCCCGGGCCGCCGCGACCCAGGGCACCTTCCCCCTGCTCGCCGTGGTCTTCGCGGTGGTCGCGCTCGTGTCCTGACCTCCCCGCGACCTCAACCCCAACGCCGTCAGCGTCGAAAGGCGTTATGGGTGCAGGAGTCGCGAACAGGGAGCGTGGTGCGTGAGCAGACGGTGGGAGGACCTGCTGGAGCAGGTCGCCCGTGAGCGGTACGGCCGTCTGGTGGCGCACGCGACACTCGTGTCCGCGTCGCCGTCGGACGCCCAGGACCTCGTGCAGGAGTCGTTGATCGCGGCGTTCTCCGGACGCGCCCGGTTCGGGTCCGTCGAGCAGGCGGAGGCGTACGTGCGGCGCGCGATCGCGTCCCGGGCGATCGACGCCGGGCGGCGCAAGACGCGCGAGGCCCGGCTCCTGGCGCGCGCGGCGGCTCAGACTCCCGACGGCGTGGTGCACGAGGACCGGCTGCCCGGTGCGGACGTGGTCCGCGCCCTCGCCGGCCTGAGCCCGCGGGAGCGCGCCTGCGTCGTGCTGCGGCAGATGGAGGACCTCTCCGTCGTCGAGACCGCCGCCGCCCTCGGCCTGTCCGAGGGCGCGGTCAAGCGCTACACGTCCGACGGGCTCGCGCGCCTGAACGCCGAGCTCGGCAGCACGGCCGCCCCCGTCGAGCGGATCTCCGTGCGCAACCTGACCCCGACGGAGGTGCGCCGTGAGCGATGAGCTGCACGCCCTGCTGGCCCGGGCGGCCGACGAGATCGAGGGTGCGTCCCCGGCCCTGCCGGGCGGCCGCCTGGACCTGGTCCGGTCCGCCGCCCGCCGCCGCCGGCTCGCCCGCCGGACCGCGGAGTCGTTCGCGGGCGTCGCGGCCGTGGCCGCGGTGGGCGTGGGCGTCTGGCTCGGCTCCGTCGACCGGGCTCCCGACCCCGTGGCGCCCGTGGTGACGCCGAGCGTGACCCCGACGCCCACGCCGACGCCGACCCCGACCCCGAGCTCCACCCCGACCCCGACCGGGCCGCCGGCCCGCGCCGAGTCGATCGACGACGCGACGGTCCTGGCCCGGCTCGAGCACCCCCGGACCGGCGAGGTGTGGCAGACGCCCGTCCGCGCTCCCGAGGTCGAGCCGACGCTGATCGCCGAGACGGCCTACGGAGCGCAGGCGTTCCTCGTCGGTACGCGGGGGGACGCGTCGATCTACATCACGGTGGAAGCCCCGACCTACGGGGGAACGCCCGTGTCCGGGCTCTACGAGATCGATGCCGCGGGCGCCCGACTGATCGCCTGCCCGAGCGCACGGACGCATGATCCCTGTGCGGACGACGACACGTGGATGCGGGCACCGGGGGTCGTGCGCGACGAGGCGACCTTCTACGACACCGCCACGATCCCGCGCGCCGTGGACCTCGGCGGCGGGTACGTCCTCACCACGACGAGGACAGTGGGGAGCCCGTCGTTCCCGTCGCAGCTCTACGGAGACGGGGCCCAGCTCGTCGGCTCGGCCTTCGGCAGCGAGCGAACGGTCCGCTCGATGGGTGCGCAAGCGGTCGTGGCCGAGGAGTTCGAGTCCTATGGACCGGAGCTCGCGAGCTTCCGGTACGCCGTCGCGATGCCCTTCGGGAGCTCGGTGATGCTCCGGGCCGACGACCTGCCGGGCGGCGACGTCACGACGATCCGGTGGAACGGCGGGTTTGCCCCCCAGCCGGCCCCGTATGACTTCGAGCTCGCCGTCTCGCCGGGTTCGAACGCGTGCAACGGTGGCGCCATCCTCGCCCGCGAGGCCGGACACGTCGCCGCGCAGTGGCAGGTCGCCGGAGCGACCGCCGAGGGTCGCCCGGTGTACGTGCCGGTCGACGGCGGCAACCCGATCGCCCGGACGGTCCGCGACTGGCAGGAGGAGCACTCGTGGACCTACCCGGCGGACGGCGGCGAGATGGTGACCGGCGCCGCGGCGGGCTATCCGTTCGCCACGGACGCCTCGTTCCTCGCGGCTCGCTCGTTGTACGCGATCGAGGGCGCACCGGGGGAATGGCTTCTCGCGCTCAGGCAGAGCGCCCTCTCGGTCATCTGGGAGTGCGCGTAGCCGGGGAGGGCTCGGGGGCGGCGGGCAGCTCGTCCGGCGCCACGTCGGCCGCCTTCGTCGACACCCGGTGCAGCAGCCACTCGAACGGCCCGCGCCCGACGGCGGTGGCCCAGAGCCAGCACAGGGCGACCGTCGTGAGCAGGAACGCGAGCCAGACCTCGACGCTCGGGTCGTAGACGACGGTCTGTCCCAGCGCCGCGATGACGACGACGTGCACGGTGTAGGCGGTGAGGGCGAGCGACCCGACGGCGGCCAGCGGCGCGAGGACGCGCGGCCAGCGCTCGGCGACCGCGAGCGACGCGGCGATCACGAGCAGCGCCACGCCGACGTTGCCGACGACCTCGAACGTCGTGGACGAGTGCGGCGCGCTCGTCGCCAGGCCGATCGGCCAGCGGAAGACGTGCAGCGCGACCCAGGACCCGCCGTGCCCGAGGACCACCAGGCCGACGCCGACCAGCACCCCGACGAGGCGCAGCGACCGGTCGCGCAGGTCGCTGCGGCCCACCGCGAGGCCCAGCAGCAGGTACGCGAGCCAGACGATCGCCGGGTAGAAGTGCCCGGTCGCCAGGGCGACGAGCGTCGTGTCCGGCCGGCCGTCCAGCTCGGCGGCGATCATCTGCCCGAGGGGCGGGCCGACCACCGCGACCACCCCGGCGGCGGTGAGCAGGGCGGGCCGCGACCACCGCAGCGCGAGGCACCCGAGCGCGAACAGCAGCCCGTACGTGGGCAGGATGACGGCGACCGGCGTGCCCAGCAGGACCAGCAGCTCGCCGATCGCGAAGAGCAGCAGCGCCCGCACCAGGATCCGGACCCGCGCCTGGACCAGCCGCGTCCCGGTCACGGGCGTCGCGCCGCCGGAGAGCAGCCCGAGGGACAGTCCCGCCAGCACGACGAACAACGAGGCCGGCCGGCCGTCGGCCAGCTCGGAGAGGCCGTAGGGGTCGTCGGGACCCACGTGCGCGGTCATCATCCCGAGCACGGCGAGCCCTCGGGCGACGTCGATCCCCACGATGCGGCGCATGCTCGGATGCTAGCGATCCGCGGAATCTCGCATGTCGAAACGGTTCGTCCCGATTCTTGAACTTCTACCCCGTCGGATGCTTACAGTTCGATGTGAACTCTCCGACGCACCCCGACGTGTACACCCACGGGCACCACGAGTCGGTGCTGCGCTCGCACCGGTGGCGCACGGCCGAGAACTCCGCCGCGTACCTGCTACCCGCCCTCGTCCCGGGCACCCGCCTGCTCGACGTGGGCTGCGGCCCGGGGTCGGTGACCATCGACCTCGCGGCGCGCCTGGAGCCCGGCGAGGTGGTCGGCGTGGACACGTCGGCGGCCGTGGTCGAGATCGCGCAGAAGGCCGCCGCGGACGCCGGCGCCGACAACGTGACGTTCCAGGTGGCCGACGCGTACGAGCTGCCGTTCCCCGACGACGCCTTCGACGTGGTGCACGCCCACCAGGTGCTCCAGCACCTCACCGACCCCGTCACCGCCCTCCGCGAGATGCGCCGCGTGACCAAGCCAGGCGGGATCGTCGCGGTGCGCGACGCCGACTACTCCGGGATGACGTGGTTCCCGCCGTCGAACGGCCTGGACGAGTGGCGCGAGCTCTACCACGAGGTCACGCAGGCCAACGAGGCCGACGCGAACGCGGGCCGCAAGCTGCTCTCGTGGGTGCGCGAGGCCGGCTTCGACCCCGCCGGCATCGTGCCCAGCGCGGGCGTCTGGTGCTACGCCACGCCCGAGGACCGCACGTGGTGGGCCGGGCTGTGGGCGGACCGCTCCGTCGCGTCGAACTTCGCCGCCCAGGCCATCGCGCACGGGCTCGCCGACGAGGTCGGCCTCGAGCTGCTGGCCGACGCCTGGCGCGAGTGGGGCACGCAGCCCGACGGGTGGTTCGCGGTGCTGCACGGCGAGGTGCTCGCCCGCGCCTGACATAGGCTTCCGGGGTGCGCATCGCGAGGTTCACCACCGGGGGAGACCCCCGCTACGCCCTGGTCGACGGAGCCCCCGGCTCCGAGGAGCTCGTGGTCATCACGGGTGACCCGCTCTACACGCCGGTGCAGCCGACGGGGGAGCAGATCCGGCTCGACGACGACTCGGTGCGTCTGCTCGCCCCCGTGATCCCGCGCTCCAAGATCATCGGCGTCGGGCGCAACTACGCCGAGCACGCCGCGGAGCTGGGCAACGAGGTCCCCTCGGCGCCGCTGCTCTTCCTCAAGCCGAACACGTCGATCATCGGCCCGGACGACCCGATCGTCCTGCCCGACTGGACCGAGCACGTCGAGCACGAGGCCGAGCTGGCCATCGTCATCGGCAAGGTCACCAAGGACGTCACGCCCGACCGCGCGCTCGACCACGTCTTCGGCTACACGGTGGCCAACGACGTCACCGCGCGCGACGTCCAGCGGGCGGACCTGCAGTGGACCCGCGCCAAGGGGTTCGACGGCTCGTGCCCGATCGGCCCCTGGATCGTGCCCGGCCTGGACGTCGACGACCTGTACGTGCGCGCCCGCGTCAACGGCGAGACCAGGCAGGACGGCCGCACGTCCCAGATGATCTTCGACGCCGCGTTCCTCGTGGCCTACGTGTCCGAGGTGTTCACGCTGCTGCCCGGCGACCTCATCCTCACCGGGACGCCCGCGGGCGTGAGCCCGATCGTGGACCGGGACATCGTCGAGGTCGAGGTCGAGGAGATCGGCACCCTGCGCAACCCGGTGCTGCGCCGCCACTAACCTGGAGCCCGTGACTTCCTCCGCCGTGCGTGTCCGCTTCTGCCCCTCGCCCACCGGGACGCCGCACGTCGGCCTGATCCGCACGGCGCTGTTCAACTGGGCGTACGCGCGCCACACGGGCGGCACGTTCGTCTTCCGCATCGAGGACACGGACGCCGCGCGCGACTCGCAGGAGAGTTACCTCCAGCTGCTCGACGCGCTGCGCTGGCTCGGCCTGGACTGGGACGAGGGCGTCGAGGTGGGCGGCCCGCACGAGCCCTACCGGCAGTCGCAGCGGATGGACCTGTACGCGGACGTCGCCCGGCGCCTGCTCGAGGGTGGGCACGCGTACGAGTCGTTCTCCACGCCCGAGGAGATCGAGGCCCGCCACCTCGCGGCCGGTCGGGACCCGAAGCTGGGCTACGACGGGGCCGACCGCGACCTCACCGACGAGCAGCGGGCGGCGTTCCGCGCCGAGGGCCGCGAGCCCGTGCTGCGCCTGCGGATGCCGGACGAGGACCTCGGCTTCACCGACCTGGTGCGCGGCGAGGTGACGTTCAAGGCGGGCTCGGTGCCGGACTTCGTCATCGTGCGCGCCAACGGTCAGCCCCTGTACACGCTGGTCAACCCGGTCGACGACGCCCTCATGGGCATCACGCACGTGCTGCGCGGCGAGGACCTGCTGTCGTCGACCCCGCGCCAGATCGCGCTGTACCGGGCCCTGCTGGCGATCGGCGTCGGCACGGGTGAGCCCGTGTTCGGGCACCTGCCGTCCGTGCTGGGCGAGGGCAACAAGAAGCTGTCCAAGCGCGACCCCGAGTCCAACCTCTTCCTGCACCGCGACCGCGGCTTCACGCCCGAGGGCCTGCTCAACTACCTGGCCCTGCTCGGCTGGTCGATCGGCCCGGACCGCGACATCTTCTCGATGGCGGAGATGACGGCGGCCTTCGACGCGGCGGACGTCAACCCCAACCCGGCGCGCTTCGACGTGAAGAAGGCCGAGGCGATCAACTCGGCGCACGTGCGGCTGCTCGCGCCGGACGACTTCCGCGACCGCCTGGTGCCGTACCTGCACCGCGCCGGCCTGGTGCCCACCGACTCCTACGCGGACCTCTCGCCGGCCCACCAGGCGCTGCTCTACGCGGGGGCGCCCCTGATCCAGGAGCGCATCACGCTGCTGGGCGAGGCCGAGGGCATGCTCGGCTTCTTGTTCGTCGGCGACGACGCGCTGGAAATCGCCGACGACGCGCGCGGCGCGCTGCGCGAGGAGGCCGGGTCGGTCCTCGACGCCGCCGCGGCCGCGCTCGGCGGACTCACCGAGTTCACCACGGCCACCACGCAGGAGGCCCTGCAGGCGGCGCTGGTGGACGGCCTGGGCATCAAGCCCCGGTTCGCGTTCACCCCGCTGCGCGTCGCGCTGTCCGGTCGCCGCGTGTCCCCGCCGCTGTTCGAGTCGATGGAGATCCTGGGCAAGGAGTCCACGCTCGCGCGGATCGCCGCCCTGCGCGCCACGCTCTGATGCGGGTCGACGGGGTCCTCTTCGACATCGACGACACGCTCGTCGACACGCGCGGCGCCTTCGTCCACGCGCTGTCCGGGGTGGCCCGGCGCTGGTTGCCCGACCTGCCCGCGGAGCGGCACGACGAGCTGGTGACGGTCTGGCGCGCGGACGTCGGCGGCCACTACGCGGCGTACACGCGAGGCGACGTGGGCTACACCGAGCAGCGCATGGCCCGGGCGAACGAGCTGCACGAGCGGTTCGGCGGCCCGGCGCTGGACGACGACGGGTTCGCGCGGTGGGACCGGACGTTCGAGGCGGAGTTCTCGGGAGCGTGGTTCGCCCACCCGGACGTGGACGCGGTGGTCGACCGGCTGCTCGACGCGGGTCTGGCGGTCGGTGCGCTGTCCAACGCCTCGGTGGCCTACCAGACCCGCAAGCTCGAGCACGCGGCGCTGCTGGACCGCGTGCCGATGCTGGTCGGCGTCGACACGCTCGGCTTCGGCAAGCCTCATCCTCAGACCTTTCTCGAGGCCTGTCGCCGGCTCGGCACAGAGCCCGAGAGAACCGCGTACGTAGGCGACGAACTGGACGTCGATGCGGTGGGCGCGGTCGGCGCCGGATTGATTGGCGTGTGGCTCGATCGACCCGATGGTCGACGGCGTGCCATATCGGCGATCGAAATAGGGTCAGCACACGACGCGGGCGTCCTCAGGATCGATTCGCTTTCGAAAGTGCCGGAGGCTCTGGGAATCGATCTCGCAACTTAAGCCCATTCCTGACACGAACGGTCCGATGCCCGGGGGAGCCTGCGCTCGTCCGTGCCGGGGCATGATCGGGTCTTCCGCCCCTGCGACGAACCGCAGGAGCTCATCGGATCGAGACTCGCGCGTGAACTTGGGCCGAAGCCTCGCCAGATGCGTCATCATGGCCGCATGTCAGAACTCGAAGGGCGGTCTGTCGCCGATGTGCTGGGCAAGATCTCATTGGGCTCGCCCGTTGCGGAGCACGATACGGCCCTCGCGAACTACTTCATCGAGACGGACACCTTCAGGCGGCTCATCACTAACGGTGGTGACACGGTCGCCGGAGATAAGGGCACCGGAAAGTCTGCCCTGTACCGCATTCTTGCTGAACGATACGAGTCTTACCCGGAGCTCGGGTCAGTAACGGTGCTCGCAGCATTCAACCCTGCAGGAACACCCATCTTCCAGCGACTGACCGATGCGGCACTTCTCGACGAGGCGGAATATATCCGAGTTTGGAAGACCTATTTCTTCATACTTGGTGGAAATTGGCTTCTCGAAGAATACGGCAATACCAGGCCGGGTAGTCTCGCGGAACTAGATAGGGTGCTCGTCGAGGCGGGACTTCGGGTCGCGGCACCCGAGGCAAAGAACGTGTTCTCACGATTGCTGGAGAAGTTCCTCAACCCGAAAGATCTGGAATCGACGCTCACATTCACTCCAGACGGTATTCCGATTTCAACGACGAAAGTCTCGTTTGCAGAACCAAGAGCGGCCGATATCGCCCAGCAAGCGTTCCTTCGCCACGACGATGCTCTGGGACTCCTCGATCGTTGCCTCATCGAGACTGACTTCGAGATCTGGATGGTCCTCGACCGACTTGACGAGGCGTTTCAGGCGAGACCCGACGTCGAGTACCCGGCACTCCGGGCGCTGTTTCGCTGCTACCTCGACATGCAGAGCCTGGCTCGTATTGACATCAAACTGTTCGTCCGGAACGACTTGTTCCGCAGAATCATCGCGAACGGCTTTGTCAACCTGACGCACATCAATGCTCGCAAGATCCCTTTGACCTGGGACGATGATGACCTGCACGCCTTGCTCGTAAGGCGGCTACGCGAGTCCAAGGAGTTTCTCGTCCTCGCTGGCCTTGAAGATGCCACCGACTCAGAAGTCTTCTCGGCGGTCTTCCCGATCAAGGTTGATCAAGGTGAAAAGCGGCCGACAACGTGGAATTGGATGCTCACTCGGATTCGTGATGGAAACGACGTTAAGTCGCCCCGCAACCTCGTTGACCTCGTCGCAAAGGCGATAGATGCCCAGAAACGTCGAGAGGTGCGCAATCCGCGCACTCACCAACCCGGCGAGCCGCTCATAACGGGCGAAGCCCTAAAACTGGCGCTCGTTGAGTTGAGTCGAGAGCGCGTCGAAGACACGTTGATTGCAGAGGCGGGAGACAGCGCCGAGTTGATTCGAAGCTTCGAGGGAGGCAAGTCCGAGCATAACGAGACGTCTCTTCGCGATCTCCTGGGCGATAATGCCGTCGAAGAGACTAAGCGTCTCGCTGATCTCGGGTTTCTTGAAAGGGTCGGTTCGACCTACAAGGTCCCACCGCTCTACCGTGGGGGCTTGTCGATCACTCAGGGCAAGGCGTTTGCCGTTCCAAAGAGCTAAAGCCACGCCGGTCCCGGGTCGGACCGTCGTTAGGACGGCTTCGGCAGGCCCGACCCCCGGGTGTTCGCGGAGGCCTGCAGCCGGCTGGGCATCAACCCGGCGCGCACCGCGTACGTGGGCGACGAGCTCGACGTCGACGCCGCTGCCGCGCGCGCCGCGGGCCTCGTGGGCGTCTGGCTCGACCGTCCCGGTGGACGCCGGATCCCGATCGGCGACGACGAGATCGCCGCGGCGGACGTCCTGGTCGTGCGGTCGCTGGACGAGCTCCCGGCCGTGCTCGGCCTCTAGCGCAGGCGCGCCCGGTAGCACTCGGTGCGGTACGGCACGTCGACCCACTCGCGGCCGCGCAGGTCCGGGTGCGTGGCGACGAGCTCGTCGACGGCGTCCAGCAGGGTCTCCCGCTCGTCGGGCGGCAGCAGGATCAGGTGGCTGCGGCTGGCGGCGAGGACCCGCAGGTCGGCGGCGCGCAGGCGGTCCGTCCAGTGGAACGTGGCGTGCTCCGGGGCCGTGAAGCGGTCGCCGAGCCGCGGCTCGCCGTAGTCGAGGGTCCGGCCCAAGGAATCGCCGCGGTGCACGATCTCGGTCCAGCGGGCCACCCAGTCGGTGGTCTCGTCGCGGATGTTCCACAGCACGGCGAGCTGCCCGCCGGGCCGCAGGACCCGGGCGACCTCCGCGGCGGCCGCGGGCGGGTCCACCCAGTGCCACGCCTGCGCGATCGTCACCGCGTCCACGCAGCCGTCGGGCAGGTCCAGGTGCTCCGCGGTGCCCGGGCGCGCCTCGACGTCCGGGAGGCCGGCGGTCAGCTCCGCCCGCATGGCGTCCGACGGCTCCACGGCCACGACCCGCAGGCCGCGCGCGACCAGCCGCTCGGTCAGCTTGCCCGTGCCGGCCGCGAGGTCGAGCACGTCGCGCGCCCCCGCCGGCACGGACCAGCCGACCGCGTCGTCGGGGTAGCTGGGCCGGGTGGCCCGGTAGACGGACGCGCCGCCCTCGAACGATGCGGCGCGTGCGGCGCGGTCGTCGGTGCTCACGGCTCGGGCAGCGGGTCCAGCAGCTCGAGCGCCGCCCGGTGCAGCAGGCCGTTCGACACGAGCGCGGAGCCGCCGAACGGCCCGGGCACGCCGCGGATCGACGTGAACATGCCGCCGGCCTCGGTGACGATGGGCACCAGCGCGGCCATGTCGTGCAGCGCGAGCTCGGGCTCGGCCGAGAGGTCCACCGCGCCCTCCGCGACGAGCACGTGCGACCAGAAGTCGCCGTACGCGCGGGTGCGCCAGGTCCGGCGGGTCAGGCCGAGGAACGCGTCGAGCTGCCCGCGCTCCTCCCAGCCGCCCAGCGACGAGTAGGACAGCGAGGCGTCCTCGAGCCGGTCGACGCCGGACACGTGCAGCTGGCTCGCGGCCGCCAGCGACTTGCCGGTCCACGCCCCGGACCCCTGCGCGGCCCACCAGCGCCGGCCGAGCGCGGGGGCGCTGACCAGGCCGACCACCACCTGGTCGCCGTCGAGCAGGCCGATCAGGGTGGCCCACACGGGCACGCCGCGGACGAAGTTCTTGGTGCCGTCGATCGGGTCGATCACCCAGCGGCGCGGCCCGTGGCCGGTGTCGCCCATCTCCTCGCCGTGCACCGCGTCGCGCGGCCGCGCCCGGGACAGCTGACCGCGGACGATCTCCTCGGCGGTCTTGTCGGCGTCGGACACCGGCGTGAGGTCGGGCTTCGTCTCCACCCGCAGGTCCTGGGCCTTGAACCGGGACATGGTCAGGGAGTCGACCTGGTCCGCGATCACGTGGGCGAGGCGCAGGTCGTCGTCGTACCCGGGGCGCAGGCTCATGCCCGACACGGTAGTGCGTCGAACCCGCACGTCAGGGACGCGCGGGCTCCCGGTTGTCCGGTTCGCCGGTGCCCAGGCGGCTGGCCAGCAGGCGGCGGAACGACTCGATGCGGGCCGCCCGCGCCGCCCGGGTGCTCTCGTCGGGGGAGGCCTCGACCCACTCGTCCAGGGCGCAGTCGGGGGCGTCGTCGGCGTGCGTGCACCCGCGCGGGCACTCCTCGGCCACCTCGGCGAGGTCCGCGAACGCGCCCAGCAGGTGCTGCGGGTCCACGTGCGCGAGCCCGAACGACCGCACGCCCGGGGTGTCGATGACCCAGGTGGGGCTGCTCGTCCCCGGCACCCGCAGCGCCACCGCGGAGCTCGACGTGTGGCGGCCGCGGCCGGTCACGTCGTTGACCACGCCCACCGCGCGGTACGTGCCCGGGACCAGGGCGTTCACCAGCGTCGACTTGCCGACGCCCGAGTGCCCGACCAGCACCGACGTCTTGCCCTCGAGCGCGGCGCGCACGTCGTCGAGCCCGTGGATGATCCGGCCGCCCGTCGACTTCTCGGCGCTGGTGACCACGACCTCCACGCCGATCGGCGCGTACATGCCCACCAGCTCGGCCGGGTCCGCCAGGTCCGCCTTGGTCAGGGCCAGCAGCGCGTCCATGCGCGCGTCGTAGGCCGCCGCCACGCAGCGGTCGATCATGCGCGTCCGCGGCTCGGGATCGGCCAGCGCCGTGACGATCACCAGCTGGTCGGCGTTCGCGACGATGATCCGCTCGACCGGGTCCGTGTCGTCGGCGGTCCGCCGCAGCACGGTGCGGCGCTCGCCGATCCGCACGATCCGGGACAGGGATCCCTCGTCGCCCGACGTGTCGCCGACGATGTCCACGCGGTCGCCGGGCACCACGCGGTCGCGGCCCAGCTCGCGGGCCTTCATGGCGATCGCGACGCGCTCGTCGGGCCCGTCGGGGTCGACCAGGATCGAGTACCGGCCGCGGTCCACGGCCGTCACCAGGGCGACCTCCGCGTCGGCGTGCTCGGGGCGCTGCTTGGTCCGCGGGCGCGAGCCGCGACCGGGACGGATGCGGACGTCCCGCTCGTCGTAGCGCCGGGTCCCCATCAGGCCAGCACGGCCGAACCGGTCAGCATGCCGCCCCAGAGCCCCACGAAGTCGGGGAGGGTCTTCGCGGTGGTCGCCACGTCCTCCACCTGCACGCCCGGCACCCGCAGGCCGACCAGGGCGCCTGCCGTGGCCATCCGGTGGTCCTCGTACGTGTGCCACGCACCGCCGGTCAGGGGGCGCGGCGTGATGACCAGCCCGTCCGACGTCTGCTCGGCCTGCCCGCCCAGCCGGGTGATCTCCGCGGCGAGGGCCGCGAGCCGGTCGGTCTCGTGCCCGCGCAGGTGGGCGATGCCGCGCAGCCGCGTGGGGGAGTCGGCCAGCGCGGCCAGCGCGGCGATGGTCGGCGCGATCTCGCCGGCCGCGTGCAGGTCGAGGTCGACGCCGTGGATCGCGCCGGTCCCGGAGACGCTGAGCACGTCGCCGTCCAGGCCGGTGGTGGCGCCCATGCGCTCGAGGATGCCGGGCAGCAGCCCGCCCGGCTGCGTGGTGGCCGTGGGCCAGCCCGGCACGCGCACGGTGCCGCCCGCCACCAACGCGGCGCAGAGGAACGGTGCCGCGTTGGACAGGTCGGGCTCGACGCGCACGTCCCGGCCGGCGACCGCACCGGGCGCCACCTGCCAGATGGCCGGGCGCGAGTCGTCGACGTCCACGCCGGCCTCGCGCAGCAGCGCCACCGTCATCTCGATGTGCGGCAGGCTGGGCAGCGTCCGCCCGGTGTGCCGCAGGGTCAGCCCGCGCTCGAACCGCGCGGCGGCGAGCAGCAGGCCGGAGACGAACTGGCTCGACGCGGAGGCGTCCACGTCGACCTGCCCGCCGGCCACCGCGCCGCGGCCGTGCACCGTGAAGGGCAGGCGCCCGGGCTCTCCGTGCTCCTCGATGCGCACCCCCAGCATGCGCAGTGCCGTGAGCACCGGTCCCATCGGCCGGGCGAGCGCGGACTCGTCGCCGTCGAACCGGACGGGCCCGTCCGCCAGCGCGGCGACCGCCGGCAGGAACCGCATGACGGTCCCCGCCAGCCCGCAGTGCACTGTGGTGGACCCGAGCACCGGGCCCGGGGTCACCACCCAGTCGGCGCCTTCGTCGTCGACCCGCGCGCCCAGGCTGGTCAGCGCGGCGGCCATCAGTCGGGTGTCGCGCGAGCGCAGCGCGCCGCGCAGCCGCCCGGGGGAGTCGGCCAGGGCCGCCAGGACCAGGTACCGGTTGGTCAGCGACTTGGAGCCGGGCACCTCGACGAGCGCGTCGAGCGGTCCACCGGCGAGCGGCGCGGTCCACAGGTCCATGGCACCCAGGTTAGTGGGGGTGCCGACGAGCACTGCGACCGTCTCAGAGGCTCAGTCGGACGCCTTCGCCGCCGCGTGCTCGCTGCGAGCCTTCTGCACGCGCCAGGTGATCCCGGGCCGGCCCTCGAGGTCGACTCCCGCGATGAGCGCGCCCCCCGTGAAGGCCAGGGCGCGCACGAACCGGTCGCGCCGGGCCCGCCGCAGGGCCGGGTCCTCGCCCTTGACGCGCTTGAGGGGCAGGTTCACCAGGATCAGCGGGGCGGTGAGGGCCGCGAGCGCAAGGGCGGCCGTGCGCGGCGCCTTGCCGACGGCGAGCAGGATGCCCGCCCCGGCGAGGGCGACGCCGTGCGCCTGCACGATCGTCGTCAGCTGCCGGTCGCTGATCTCGTAGCCGAGGGCCTCGCCCGCCGGGCCCTGGCGGACGTTCTCCGGCAGCCGCGAGCGCAGCGTGGTCAGCGCCCCGCGGGCGTCGGCCGTGTGGGCCGCGGGATGACGGACGACGTCGAGCCCCTCGGTGACGAACCACGACGCGAACAGGGGACGCGCGAGACGGCGCAGCAGCACGGCAGCTCCTCCTACAGGGCGCCGCCGGCAGCGGCCGGTGCGTCGGCGGACTCGCCGCCGTCACCGATCTGCTCCCGGGCGACATAGTTCTCGAGGTCGAACAGGTTGTCGCCGGCTCGCGTGGCGACGGTGAGCAGGGTGGTCGCCGACGCGACCTCTTCCACCTGCTCCTTGAGGAACCAGAGCAGGAACTGCTCGCCCAGGGCGTCGCCCTCGGCGCGCGCCGCCGCGAAGATCGCCTCGATCTGCGACGTCACCTGCTTCTCCTGGCGCAGGGCGAGGCCGATGGGCTCGGTCACCTCGGTGAAGTCGTTGCGCACGGCGCCGCCCGCCGGGATCTCGACCTTGAGGTCCCGGTCCAGCAGGTACCGCACGATCATCAGCGCGTGGTTGCGCTCCTCGAGCGCCTGCCGGTAGTAGTGCCGCGCCAGCTGGGGCAGGTCCTGACCGTCGAACCACACGGCGATGGCCACGTACTGCTGGTGGGCGTCGAACTCGTGACCGATCTGCTCGCGCAGGAGGCGCAGGAAGGTGGACTCGTCGGTGCTGCTGGTCATGCCGCCAACCTAGTGCGCGACCCCGGGGTTGGCACGAGTGGGAATGGCTCGCGCTCCCGTGCCGTTGTGCCCACCATGAGCTGCGCCACCGAGACGCGACCCACGACGCCCTCCGGGACCGGATGGGCGCTCGGCGTCCCCGTGGACACCCTTCCGACCCAGCGGTCCCCGCAGATGCAGGCCGTGCGGGTGGATGTGGCGTCGCCCACCTCGGCCGGTGTCTCTCAGCCCGCGGGGCTAGGCTTCACCGCGATGAGCGAGGACACCCACCGCGCCCCGGAGTCCGAGGGCGACGCGGCACGCACCGAGCGGTTCGAGGCCGAGGCGCTGGTCTACCTGGACCAGCTGTACGGCGCTGCCCTGCGGATGACGCGCAACCCGGCCGACGCCGAGGACCTGGTGCAGGAGACGTTCGCCAAGGCGTTCGCCGCGTTCCACCAGTACCGCCCGGGTACCAACCTCAAGGCGTGGCTGTACCGCATCCTCACCAACACGTACATCAACTCGTACCGCAAGAAGCAGCGCGAGCCCCAGCAGTCCCGCTCCGAGGAGATCGAGGACTGGCAGCTGGCCCGCGCCGAGTCGCACACGTCGAGGGGTCTGCGGTCTGCCGAGGCCGAGGCGCTCGACCACCTGCCGGACTCCGACATCAAGGACGCCCTCCAGCGTCTGCCGGAGGAGTTCCGGATCGCGGTGTACCTCGCCGACGTCGAGGGCTTCGCGTACAAGGAGATCGCCGAGATCATGGGGACACCGATCGGGACGGTGATGTCCCGGTTGCACCGCGGGCGCGCGCAGCTGCGCGAGATGCTCTCGGACTACGCGCGGGGGCGTGGTCTGGTCGCGGTGGCCCCGACCGCACCGGAGGGCGAACGATGAGTGACAGTGGCCTGCCGACGTCGACCGGCACCTGCGGCAACAACTGCGCCGATGCGCTGGACCGGCTCTGGGAGTACCTGGACGCCGAGCTCGGGGCGCCCGACGCCGAGACGGTCCGGACCCATCTGGCGGAGTGCCAGGGCTGCCTCGAGGAGTACGACGTCGACCTCGTCGTGAAGACGCTGGTCAAGCGCGGCTGCCAGGAGGCGGCGCCGGACAGCCTGCGCGTGCGCATCCACGAGCAGCTGACGGTCATGCGGGTCACGCTCGACTGAGAGCCCCCCAGACAGACGAAGGCCCGGTGCAGCGATGCTGCCCGGGCCTTCTGACTACCTGTCTGCCGACGCTCAGGCGTTGGGACGGTTGCCGTGGTTCGCTGCGCTGCCCTTGCGGGAGCGGCGCTTGCGGCCTCGCTTGCTCATGGGTTCTCCTCGGTTGACGGCGGCCGTGCTGCACGCCGGACTCGCTCCATGGTCCCACATCTTGCACACCCTCAAGTGCGGCGGCCGTGCGGCCGATATCCAGAGCGTGAGCCAGCCGACACAGTCCGTGATCCCGTTCCTGCACGCCCTCGCGAGCACGGGCGGCTCCGACCTGCACTGCAAGGTCGGGTCCGCGCCGCGTGTGCGCGTCGACGGTCGGCTGCGCAAGCTGCAGGTGCCCGACCTCAAGCCGGCGGACACCGAGCGCATGCTCGAGGAGGTCCTGCCCGACGACCTGGTGGACACCTTCCGTGAGCACCACGAGGCGGACTTCGCCTACTCGGTGTCCGGCGTCGGCCGGTTCCGCGTCAACGCCTACCAGGCGCGCGGCACGTACGGCATGGTCTTCCGGCGGGTCGCCGTCGGTGCCCAGGCGCTGGCCGAGCTGTCGCTGCCCGAGGTCGTCGGCGAGCTCGCCCTCGAGCCCCGCGGTCTCGTGCTGGTCACGGGCCCGACCGGCTCGGGCAAGACGACGACGCTCGCGTCGATGGTCGACCTCATCAACACGCTGCGCGAGGTCAACATCGTCACCATCGAGGACCCGATCGAGATCCTGCACCAGGACAAGAAGTCGATCGTCTCCCAGCGCGAGGTGCGCCAGGACACGGCCGACTTCACCGTGGCCCTCCGTGCCGCGATGCGCCAGGACCCGGACGTGATCCTGGTCGGCGAGATGCGTGACGTCGAGACGGTCCGCGCGGCGCTGTCCGCCGCCGAGACCGGCCACCTGGTCCTCTCGACGCTGCACACCATCGACGCGGCAGAGACGATCAACCGCATCATCGACTTCTTCCCGCCGCACGAGCAGAAGCAGGTCCGCATCGCGCTGGCCCAGGCCCTGCGCGGCATCGTCTCGCAGCGCCTCGTGCGCCTGGCCAACGGCACCGGCCGCCGGCCCGCCATCGAGGTCATGGTCAACACCGGCCGCACGCGCGACGCGATCCTCGAGCCGGAGGACGCCCCGCCCCTGATCGACCTGATCAAGGAGGGCGACTTCTACAAGATGCAGACGTTCGACCAGCACCTGTTCCAGCTGGTCCGCGACGACGTCATCACGTACGACGAGGCCCTCTCGGCGTCGACCAGCCCGCACGACCTGACGGTCGAGCTGCGCCAGGCCGGCCTGGTCTCCTAGGACCCTCCGCGCGACGAGCCCGTGACCTCTCGAGGTCACGGGCTCGTCGCGCGTCCGGGGGTTGCCACTCCGCGTAACGCGATATAACGTGTCTCTCGAACGAGATATATCGCGAATGGAGAGCATCATGGCAAGCGAGTCCTGGGTCGTCGCCGGCCCGCAGATCATCGAGATCGAGGCGATCACCAGCCTGCGCGTCCAGCTCGTCGCCGGTCGGGTCGACGTCGTCGCGCACGACGGTCCGGGCGCCCGCATCGAGGTGCACGACGTCGACGGCCGACCCCTCGAGGTGAGCCTGTCCGACGGCGAGCTGCGGGTGGGCTACCAGTTCACCCTGGGCGGCTGGGACGGGTTCCTCGAGCGGTTCCGCAACTTCCGCGGCAAGGACCGCGCCGACGTGCACATCGCCGTGCCGCGCGACGTGCACGCCAAGGTGGGCACCGTGACGGCCGACGGGCTGCTGGCCGGCATCCAGGAGGACGCGTCCGTGTCCACGGTGTCCGGCACGCTCATCACCGACGGCACGGTCGGGCGGCTGGGCGCCAACACGGTCTCGGGCGAGATCGTGGTGCGCGACCACCGCGGCGACCTCAAGCTCAACTCGGTCTCGGGCGAGCTGGCGGCGTCGGGGGAGCTGAGCCTGGTGCAGGCCAACTCGGTCTCGGGCTCGCTGACCCTCGACGTGACGTCCGGGACCTCGAGCGTGACCGCGACGACCGTCTCCGGCGACGTGACCGTGCGGCTGCCCGCCGGCAAGGGCGTGCAGGTCAAGGGCCAGTCCGTCTCGGGCCGCCTCGTGGTCGACGGCGAGGAGTACAAGGGCAGCTCGCCGGGGCACCGCAAGGTCGACCTGCGCACGGGCGACGGCGCCTGCTTCGTGTCCGCCAGCACCGTGTCCGGGCACCTCACCGTGCTGCGCGGCGCGGGGACCGGGGTCGCGTGATGATGGCCCCCGTCTTCGCGCACGGCCAGCTGCGCCTCTACCTGCTGTCGCTGCTCGAGAGCGGGCCGAAGCACGGCTACGAGCTGATCACCGCGCTCTCGGACCGCTTCGGCGGCACCTACCGCCCCAGCCCCGGCACGGTCTACCCGCGCCTGGCCCGCCTCGAGGAGGAGGGCCTGGTCATGCGGGTGGACGAGGAGCGCAAGAGCACCTACGCGCTCACCGAGGCCGGGTACGCCGAGCTCGAGGCGCGCCGGGGCGACCTCGCGCACCTCGAGGAGGGCATCGCCGAGTCCGTGCGCGAGCGTGCCGCGCAGGTCCGCGACGACGTCCGCGGCTCGATGCGCGGGCTGCGCGCCGACCTGGCCGCCGCCGCCCAGCAGGCGCGCGCCGCCGCGGTGCCGCACGCGCCGGGCGCCACGGACGACCCGCGGCTGGCGTCGCACGTCCGGTACCAGGACGCCGAGGCGATGATCCACCGGTTCCGCGACGAGATCCGTGCCGACCTGCGCAAGGCGGACGCGCGCGGCAGCGTCGAGCAGCTCACGCTCGACACGCTGCGGACCGTGCTGGACTCGGCGTTGACGGCGGTGCGGGGAACCCTGCGATGACCCTGTGGAGCCGGTGGCTGTCAGGCGGCGTCGTCGGGCAGCCCGAGCCAGGTGTGCCAGCCGGTGTGCAGCACCAGCCACGCCATCAGGCCGTACCCGGCCTGGCCTGGCAGGACCCCGTCGCCGGCGGCGAGGTCGCCCAGCCACTGGTCGTGGGCGGCCAGGGGCGTGTAGGTGTCGACGAACGGCACCCGGCGCCGGGTGGCCACGTCCGCGAACGCGGCTGACAGGTCCGCCAGCTTCTCGGCCTCGGCCGTGCCGCCCGGCGGGGGGCCGACGACGAACGCGGGGATCCGGCGCTGCTCGGCGACGTCGAGGATGTTGGCCAGGTTGAGCCGGCTGCGCGCGAGCGACAGGCCCGCGGCGACGTCGGCCCGGCCCAGCGCGACCACCAGGCGGTTGTCGGCCTCGGGCGACCAGCGGCGCGAGACCTCGTCGTCCCACCGGCTGCCCAGCCCCGTGCTGGTCTCACCCGGCACCGCGAGCGTCATCACGGTCAGCGGCTCGGGCGTCTGCGTGCGCGCCGTGACGCGGCCCACCCAGCCCAGCCCCTTGGGGTCGCCCGCGCCGGCCACCAGCTCGTCGCCGACCACCGCCAGCCTCAGCGGCAGCTCACCCACGTGCCTCACCCTTCGCCGTCGGACCGTGCTGCGACGGCCGTCGGCCGTCGTCGGCACAGTCTCTCAGGGCGGGGCGACGGGGGCCGGTTCATCGGCGGGCCTGTCGCGAGGCGTGCCCGGGGGGTCCATCGTGAGCGCGTGACACGGTCGGACCCGTCGCGCGGCGTGGCGCGGTCGGTCCCGCCGCGACGCGCGTCTCGGTCGGACCCGCCGCGAGGCTTCCCGCCGGCGAACCGATGCGGCGGTGGCTGCAGGGTGGTGGCTGCAGGGATGGATGCGCGACACGCCGTGGCTGGGCCGCGGATCGTGCATCCATCCCTGCAGCGACGGGTGCTGGCCGACGACAGCGCCGACGACTCCCCGGTAGGCGGGCGGTCAGCCGGCGGTGCGGAACGGGTGGCTCGGCAGGTCGGACGTGACGTCCGACCAGTCGGCGTGGGAGGCGGGCGGCTGCGAGCTGCCGAGGCCGTCGCGGCGCAGCGTGACGACCAGTCGGGCGACCAGCCAGGCCGCGGCGGCGAGTGCGAGGACGATCCAGAAGGTGGTCATGGCAGAAAGTCTCCGCCCGAGCACAACGCGCCACGAGTGGCAGAACTGACGATGACCGTTGACATTCCGCCAGTCCGTGCCGATGCTGGCTGCATGCTCCGTTCCGTCGCCGCCATCGCCCTGCCGAACGTCGCGCCCTTCGAGCTCGGGGTCGCCTGCGAGGTCTTCGGCATCGACCGCCGGGACACCGGCGGACCGTCGTTCGACTTCACGCTGTGCGGCATCGAGCCGGGTGTGGTCCCGACCAAGGGCGCCGGCTACTCGATCATCGTCGAGCACGGCCTGGAGGCCACCAAGGACGTCGACCTGGTCATCGTGCCCGCGTACGGCGACACGGGGGACGTGCCCGAGGTGGTGCTCGACGCGCTGCGGGACGCGCACGCGCGCGGCGCCTGGGTGCTCAGCATCTGCAGCGGCTCGTTCGCCCTCGGGCAGGCGGGGCTGCTCGACGGCCGGGAGTGCACCACGCACTGGATGTACACCGACGAGATGGCGCGGCAGTTCCCGGCCGCGCGGCTCAACCCCGCGGTGCTCTACGTCGACGACGACCACGTGATCACCAGCGCCGGCACCGCCGCGGGCATCGACGCGTGCCTGCACCTGGTCCGCCGCGAGCTGGGCGCCGCGGCGGCCTCGGCGGTCGCGCGCCGGATGGTGGTGCCGCCGCACCGCGACGGCGGCCAGGCGCAGTACGTCGACACCCCCCTGCCGTGCGACGCGGACACGCTCGCCCCGCTGCTGGCCTGGATGGTCGAGAACCTCGAGGAGGACCTCAACGTGCCCGACCTGGCGGCTCGGGCATTCGTCTCGGAGCGGACCTTCGCCCGCCGGTTCCGCGCCGAGACGGGCACCACGCCCGCCGCGTGGGTCACCCGGCAGCGCGTGGTCCGGGCGCAGGAGATGCTCGAGCGGTCGGACGCGAGCATCGAGGAGATCGCGCGCCTGTGCGGCTTCGGCACCGCGGCGGTGCTGCGCCACCACTTCGCGCGGACCCTGGGCACCAGCCCCCAGCAGTACCGCCGGACGTTCGCCCCGGTCGCGGTCGGGTGACACGGGCGAGGCCCGCACCCCGTGGGGGATGCGGGCCTCGGTCAGCCGTCGGTCAGCGCGCGAACGCGGTCTCGACGAGCGTGGCCTGCTGCGCCTGGTGCTTCTTGGCGGACCCGGCGGCCGGCGACGCCGACTCCTTGCGCGAGACCACCCGGAGCGTGCGACCGAGCAGCTGCGGCAGGTGCATGGACAGGAACGTCCACGGGCCCTGGTTGCGCGGCTCATCCTGCACCCACACCAGCTCGGCACCGTCGAACGGGGCCACGGCGGCGCGGACCGCCTCGGCGTCGAGCGGGTAGAGCTGCTCGAGCCGCACGATCGCCGTGTGCTCGTCGCCCGTCTTGACGCGGTGCGCGAGCAGGTCCCAGTAGACCTTGCCCGAGCAGAGCAGCACGCGCGTGACCTGGCCGGCCTTGGCGGCGGCGAGCTCGTCGCCGATCACCGGGCGGAACGTGCCCGTGGTGAAGTCCGCCACGTCGGACGACGCCGCCTTGAGGCGCAGCATCGACTTCGGGGTGAACACCACCAGCGGGCGGCGCGGCCGGGCGTAGGCCTGGCGACGCAGCAGGTGGAAGTGCGACGCGGGCGTCGACGGCTGCGCGATCGTCATGTTGTCCTCGGCCGCGAGCTGCAGGAACCGCTCGATGCGGGCCGACGAGTGGTCGGGCCCCTGGCCCTCGTACCCGTGCGGGAGCAGGAGCACGACGGAGGACCGCTGCGCCCACTTCTGCTCGGCGGACGAGATGAACTCGTCGATGATCGTCTGCGCGCCGTTGACGAAGTCGCCGAACTGCGCCTCCCAGAGCACCAGGGCGTCCGGGCGCTCGACGGAGTAGCCGTACTCGAACCCGAGGGCCGCATACTCCGAGAGCGACGAGTCGTAGACCCAGAACTTCGCCTGGTCGGCCGACAGGTACAGCAGCGGGGTCCACTCGGCGCCGGTCTCCCGGTCGTGCATGACCGCGTGGCGCTGCACGAAGGTGCCGCGGCGCGAGTCCTGCCCGGCCAGCCGGACGGGGGTGCCCTCGACCAGCAGCGAGCCGAACGCCAGCAGCTCGCCGTAGCCCCAGTCGATGCCGCCCTCGCGGGTCATCGCCTCGCGCTTGGCCAGCAGCTGCGCCAGCTTGGGGTGCACCGTGAAGCCCTCGGGCGGCCGCACGTGCGCGCGGCCGATCCGCTCGAGCGTGCCGGCGTCGACGGCGGTCTTCCAGCCGACCATGACGCCCGCGTCCTCGAGCTGCGACTCCGGCCGCTCCAGGCCCTTGACGGCCTCGGCCTCGGGGGGAGCCGGCGCGTAGCCGTCCTCCCGCGTCTCCGCGAACACCCGCTCGAGCTGCGACTGGTAGTCCTGCAACGCCTGCTCGGCGTCGGCGATCGTGAGGTCGCCGCGCGCCACCAGGGTCTCGGTGTAGAGCTTGCGGACCGAGCGCTTGGCCTCGATGAGGTTGTACATCAGCGGCTGCGTCATCGAGGGGTCGTCGCCCTCGTTGTGGCCGCGGCGGCGGTAGCAGACCATGTCGATGATGACGTCACGGTCGAACTGCTCGCGGTACTCGAACGCGAGCTCGGCCACCCGGACGCACGCCTCGGGGTCGTCCCCGTTGACGTGGAAGATCGGCACCTGCAGGCCCTTGGCCACGTCGGTCGCGTACTGCGACGAGCGCGACGACGACGGACCGGTGGTGAACCCGACCTGGTTGTTGATGATCACGTGGATGGTGCCGCCGGTGCGGTACCCGCGCAGCTGCGCCAGGTTGAGCGTCTCGAACACGACGCCCTGGCCCGCGAAGGCCGCGTCGCCGTGGATGAGGATCGGCAGCACGGAGAAGCCGTCGCCGCCCAGGTCGATGCGGTCCTGCTTGGCGCGGACGATGCCCTCGAGCACGGGGTCCACGGCCTCGAGGTGCGACGGGTTGGCCGCCAGGTACACCGCGGTCGTCGCGCCGGACTCGGCGGTGAACGTGCCCTCGGTGCCGAGGTGGTACTTCACGTCGCCCGAGCCCTGGACCGACTTGGGGTCCTGGTTGCCCTCGAACTCGCTGAAGATCTGCGCGTAGGACTTGCCGGCGATGTTGGCCAGGATGTTCAGGCGGCCGCGGTGGGCCATGCCGATGCCGACCTCGTCGAGACCGTTGTTGGCGGCCTTGGACAGGATCGCGTCGAGCAGCGCGATGACGGACTCGCCGCCCTCGAGCGAGAACCGCTTCTGGCCGACGTACTTGGTCTGCAGGAAGGTCTCGAAGGCCTCCGCCGCGTTGAGGCGCCGCAGGATCCGCAGCTGGTCCTCGCGCGGCGTGCGGGCGTAGCCCGACTCGAGCCGCTCCTGCAGCCACTTGCGCTGGCGCGGGTCCTGCAGGTGCATGTACTCGCTGCCGACCGTGCGGCAGTACGAGTCGCGCAGCAGGCCGAGCACCTCGCGCAGCTTGGCGCGGGGCTTGCCGCCGAAGCCGCCCGTGGGGAACGTGCGGTCGAGGTCCCAGAGGGTCAGGCCGTGCGTCTGCACGTCCAGGTCCGGGTGCTTGCGCTGGCGGTAGGCCAGCGGGTCCGTGTCGGCCATGAGGTGGCCGCGCGAGCGGTACGAGTGGATGAGCTCCGCGATCCGCGCCGGCTTGATGGCCTCGGCGTCGGGGTCCGCGGCCTCGCGCACCCAGCGGACCGGCTCGTACGGCACTCGCAGCGCGGCGAACACGCGGTCGTAGAACCCGTCCTCGCCCAGCAGCTTGCGGCCGATGATCCGCAGGAAGTCGCCCGACTGCGCGCCCTGGATGATCCGGTGGTCGTACGTCGAGGTGAGCGTCAGCACCTTCGAGACGCCCATCTTGTTCAGCGCGTCCTCGGACGTGCCCGCGAACTCGGCGGGGTAGTCCATGGCGCCGACGCCGACGATCGTGCCCTGCCCCTGCATCAGGCGGGGGACCGAGTGGACCGTGCCGATGGTGCCAGGGTTGGTCAGCGAGATCGTGGTGCCCGCGAAGTCCTCGACCGTGAGCTTGTTGGCGCGCGCCCGGCGGACGACGTCCTCGTAGGCGCTCCAGAAGCCGGCGAAGTCGAGGGTCTCGGACTTCTTGATCGACGGGACGAGCAGCTGGCGGGTGCCGTCCGGCTTGGCCAGGTCGATCGCGATGCCGACGTTGACGTGCGCCGGCGTCAGCACGCTCGGCTTGTCGTCGGCGAGGATGTACGAGGTGTTCATGGCCGGCATCTCGGCCAGCGCCTCGACCATCGCGAAGCCGATGAGGTGCGTGAACGAGATCTTGCCGCCACGCCCGCGCGCCAGGTGGTTGTTGATGACGATGCGGTTGTCGACCATGAGCTTGGCCGGGACGGCGCGCACCGAGGTGGCCGTGGGGACCTCGAGCGAGGCCTCCATGTTGGTCACGACGCGCGCGGCGGGGCCACGCAGCTTCTGGATGTCGTCGGCGGCCTCGGCCTCGTCGGCCTGCGACGCGCGCTGCGCCACCTGCGCGTAGGGGGCCGTCGCGGGCTGGGCCGTCGCGATCGGGGAGGTCACCGCGGGCGGCTCGACGAACGGCGCGACGTGCACCGGGGGGAGCGCGGCCGGGGCCGCGGGAGGAGCGACCGGCGTCGGGACGGCGGCGGGTGCCGGGGCCTGGACGACCGGCGTCGGCTTCGTCGCCGGGACGCCGTTGGTCGCTGCAGGTGCCGGCACCGAGCCGTTGGTCGGGACCTCGTCGGGCTTGTAGCCCTCGAAGAAGTCCCACCAGGCCGGGTCGACGGCGTTCTTGTCCTGGAGGTACTGCTCGTACAACTCGTCCACGAGCCACTCGTTGGCGCCGAAATCGGCACGCGTCGAGTCAGGATCCGCCTTCTGGGTCACGCTGGGATCGCCCACTTCCGCCGCGGCTCGCAACCGCGTCTCTGCTGGTTCAGGTGCGTTCTGTTGATGACAACACTACGGCCTCTGGGCCTTTCGACCTGCCTCGGGAGGCCCCTGCGGGACGGATCCGCAGAGGTCTTCACCTGGTCGGCACACCCGGGTCAACGCAGGGCAACGAGCCCGTTCAGCGCGCCTCAAGGTGGGGTTGTCGGCAGCCCTGCCAGGTCATGGTTCTGCAGGCGGTCCGGACCCGGCGTGCGAGGTCACGTGATGTCGCGCCGGAAGGTGGTCACGCGCCCGATCGCGGCCAGCCCGAGCCCGTACGCGAGCAGGACGAGGGCGCCCTGCCACCACTCGAGCAGGTCGCCGACGCCGGACTCCGAGTAGAAGCTGCCGCCCGAGACGGCCTCGCCCGCGGCGCCGGGCAGGTAGGCCGCCACGCCGTGCCCCCAGCTGGTCAGGGAGAGCACGAACCGCAGCACGGGCTCGACGAACTGGGTGAACGCGAGGACCACCACGATGACCGCGACCTGGTTGGTGAGCACCGAGCCCAGGCCCACGCCGACCACGGCCCAGAGCGCGAGCGCGAGGGCCGACAGCGCGATGGTCCGCCAGGTCGAGGCGGAGTCGAGGAACGTCGGCTTGTCCAGCAGCGTGAGCACGGCCGCCCCGGCGCCGACGGCGGCCAGGGTGCCGACGATGCCGTACACGAGGCCGAGCGCCGCGGCCGAGATGACCTTGGCTCCCACCAGGACGGTCCGGCGGGGCTCGGCCAGCAGGGTCGGCGTGATCGTCTGGTGGCGGAACTCCGCGGCCACGGCGAGCGCGCCGACGATCAACGGGAAGACGTACCCGAACGTCACGGCGATCGTGTAGACCGCGCGCACCACGGCGTCCGGGGCGGTGTCTACCGTGCCGGTGCCCCCGCCGACGTCCGAGCCCGACAGGCCGCCGGCCTGCGAGATGCCCCAGCCGAGCACGCCGGACAGGAACGCCATGTAGACCACCATGGCGAGCAGCAGGATCCACCAGAGGCGGGTGGTGACGAGCTTGCGGTACTCGGTGACCAGCGCGGCGCGCATCAGGCCGCCGCCTCGACCTGGCCGACGAGCTGGAGGAACAGGCCCTCGAGGCCCGGGTCCTGGCCGGCCAGCTCGTGCAGCTCGAGACCCGCGGCGAACGCCGCGGCGCCGACCGTGGCCGCGTCGACGTCGAGCACGTCCGCCACGCGCGGGTCGCCGGCCGGCGTGCGGGTCCAGCCCGAGCGCTCGATCAGCGCGGCGAGCCCGGCGGCGTCGGGGGAGACCACCCGCACGCGCACCCGGGCCATGCCGGCCAGCTCGGCCAGCGACGACGCGTGCGCCAGCCGCCCGCGCGCGATGATCACCACGTCGTCGACCGTCTGCTCGACCTCCGACAGCACGTGGCTGGAGACCAGGACCGTGCGACCCTCGGCGGCCAGCGCGCGCAGGAAGCCGCGCAGCCACCGGATGCCCTCCGGGTCGAGGCCGTTGGCGGGCTCGTCCAGCAGGAGCACCCGCGGGTCGCCGAGCAGCGTGGTGGCCAGCGCGAGCCGCTGCCGCATGCCGAGCGAGAACCCGCCCACCCGCCGGTCCGCCGCGGCCGACAGGCCGACCAGCTCGAGCACCTGGCCGGCGCGCTCGTCGGGGACGCCGACCTGCGGGGTGTAGAGCCGCAGGTGGTCCAGCGCGGTACGGCCCGGGTGGAAGCTCGCGGCCTCGAGCGCGGCGCCGACCGTGCGCAGCGGGCGGCTGATCTGCGCGTACGTCCGGCCGCCGATGGTCGCGGCACCCGACGTCGGGCGGACCAGACCGAGCAGCATGCGCAGCGTGGTCGTCTTGCCGGCGCCGTTGGGCCCGAGGAACCCGGTGACGCGACCCGGGGTGACCTGGAACGACAGGTCGTCCACGGCGCGGACCGACCCGAACGACTTGGAGAGGTGCTCGACGAGGATCGTGCCGTCGGTCGTCATGCCTCGACCGTAGTGTTCTACCCCGAGTAGAACAAGTAGCTCACGCCGGGCGCGCGCTGCCCGCCGGCAGGGTCACGCGCATCGTGCAGCCCACGTCGGTGTCGGCCACCTCGATCCGGCCCCCGTGCAGCTCGACCGCCCAGCGCACGATCGCCAGCCCCAGCCCGGTGCCGCCCGTCGAGACCTGCCCCGTGAGCGCAGGGGTGTTGCCGCGGACGAACCGCTCGAACACGTGCGCGCGGTCGTCGCGGGCGATGCCGGGACCGTGGTCGACCACGTCGATGCGGACGTCCGAGCCCACGCGCGAGGCCTCCAGCCGCACCTCGTCGTCGTCGGGGGAGTGCCGCACCGCGTTGTGCACCAGGTTGGCGACGACCTGGTGCAGCCGGTCGGGGTCCGCGGGCACGGTGAGGTCCGGGGGCTCGACCACCACGGGGAACCGCAGGCGCTTGGTCGACCCGACGAGCATCCCGCCCTCGGCGGCCTCCTCGAGGAAGTCCTGCAGCCGGACGTCGGCCAGCTGGAGGGGCACGTCGCCGGCCTCGAGGCGGGACAGGTCGAGCAGGTAGGTGACCAGTCGCCCGAGCCGCTCGGTCTGCGCCAGCGCCGCCTGCATGGTGGCCGGGTCCGCCTCGGTCACGCCGTCGACGATGTTCTCCAGCTGCGCCTGCAGCGCCGTCACGGGGGTGCGCAGCTCGTGCGAGACGTTGGCGACGAGCTCGCGCCGGAAGGTGTCGGCCTGCTCGAGGTCGTCGGCCATCGTGTTGAAGGCGTCGGCCAGCTGGCCCACCTCGTCGAGGCTGGTGGCCCGCACCCGGCGGCTGTAGTCGCCGCTCGCCATGCGCCGCGCGGCGAAGGTCATCTCCCGCAGCGGCGACGTCATGCCGCGGGCCAGCAGCTGCGTGACCACGAGCGAGCCGAGGATCGCGATCGGCAGCGTGCGGGTGGGGCCGAGGTGGTTGTACAGGCCCAGCCACGTGATGAACGACGCCGCGGTGACCGTCGCGGCCACGAGCACGCCGAGCTTGATCTTGATCGAGCGGAAGCGGTCGAGCGGCCGGACGTCCGGGATCCGCGAGCGTGCGAACTCGCCACGGACGTGCCGGGGTGCGTTCACGCGTCCTCGGGGCCACTCGCCCCGTCGCCCGTGCCGTCGTTCGGCTCGAACGCGTAGCCGACGCCGTGCACCGTGCGGATGAGGTCGGCGCCCAGCTTGCGGCGCAGCGCCTTGATGTGGGAGTCGACCGTGCGGGTGCCGCTCGCGTCGACCCAGTCCCAGACCTCCGCCAGCAGGCGCTCGCGCGTGAGCACCGTGCGGGGCGTCGCCGCGAGCGCGAGCAGCAGGTCGAACTCGGTGGGGGTCAGGTGCACCTCGGTGTCGCCGCGCAGCACGCGCCGCTGGGCCCGGTCGACCGTGACGTCGCCCAGGACCAGCGGCGGGTCCGGCTGGTCGGCGGCGGCCATCTCGGCGGCTCGCGTGGCCCGCTCGGTGCGGCGCAGCAGGGCCTTGGTGCGCGCGACGAGCTCGCGCATGGAGAACGGCTTCGTCATGTAGTCGTCGGCGCCCACGCCGAGGCCGATGAGCATGTCCGTCTCGTCGTCGCGGGCCGTGAGCATGAGCACCGGCACGGGACGCTCGGCCTGGATGCGGCGGCAGACCTCGAGCCCGTCGATGCCGGGCAGCATGACGTCGAGGACCACCACGTCCGGGCGCAGCCGCGACGCCGCGCTCACGCCGGCCAGCCCGTCGGCGGCCGCCTCGACCGTCCAGCCCTCCGCCGAGAGCCGGTGCACGATCGCCTGCGCGATCGCCGGTTCGTCCTCCACCACCAGGACCGTCGTGCCGGCTGCACCGCCGGGCGCCGTCGTCGGCCCTCCGCTCACGTTCGCCATGGCGTCAGCGTGGCACAGGCCATCGACAATGACGCGGCGTTCGTCGGCAGATCTGTCTCCGCACCAGGTGTCGTCGCCCGTGCGCCCGTATGATCGAGCCCACCATGAGCAGCTCAAGTCGCTGCCGGCGTCACTCCCGGGCCGATGAGCCCGGGGGAGACCATGCCGGCCACCTCTTCCTCTTCTCTCCCGTGCTTGGGATGCCCACGAGCGCCGGCCTCCGGGTCGGCGTTCGTCGTGCGCGCGGCGGTGCCGCGTGCTGACCGAGTGGCTGCTCGTCGGGCTGGGCGTCCTGCTGACGCTCGGCACCGCCGTGTTCGTCGCCAGCGAGTTCTCGCTGGTCACGCTGGACCCCGGGCTCGTCGAGGGCCAGGCCGCGCCCGACGACCGGCGCAGCCAGTCCGTGCTCAAGGCGCTGCGCCGGCTGTCCACCGAGCTCTCCGGGGCCCAGCTGGGCATCACCCTGACCACGGTCCTGCTCGGGTACACCACGCAGCCGGCGGTCGCGCACCTGCTGCGGCTGCCGCTGCAGGACTCGGTGCTCGGGCGCGCGGTCGGCGGTGTCGTCGCCGCGGTGCTGGCGATCGTCCTCGTCAACGGCTTCTCGATGGTGGTCGGTGAGCTGATCCCGAAGAACCTCGCGATCAGCCGCCCCCTGCCTACCGCCCGGATGGTCGCCCCGCTCCAGCGCGGGTTCACCAGCGCGCTGCGGCCGCTCATCGTCGCGTTCAACGGCAGCGCCAACGCGCTGCTGCGGGCCGTCGGGGTCGAGCCGCGCGAGGAGCTCTCGGGCGGCCGGTCGCCGCAGGAGCTCGCCGCGCTGGTGCGCCGCTCCGCCGAGGTCGGGACGCTCGACGAGTCCACGGCCACGCTGCTCACCAACTCGATCGAGTTCACCGAGCTCACGGCGGTCGACGTGATGACCGACCGGCTGCGGCTCGTCGTGGTCCGGCGCGAGGAGTCGGCGGCGGGCGTCATCGAGCTCTCCCGCCGCACGGGCCACTCCCGCTTCCCGGTGATCGGCGACTCCAGCGACGACATCGTCGGGCTGGTCCACCTGCGCCGCGCGATCGCCGTGCCGTACGAGCGGCGGGCCGAGGTGCCGGCGGCCGCGCTCATGGTCGACGCGCCGCGCGTGCCCGAGACCGTGCACCTGGGCCCGCTGCTGGTCGAGCTGCGCGAGCAGGGCCTGCAGATGGCGGTCGTCGTCGACGAGTACGGCGGCACCTCGGGCGTGGTCACGCTCGAGGACGTCGTCGAGGAGCTGGTGGGGGACGTGGCCGACGAGCACGACCGCCGCCGCGCCTCGACCGCCCGGTCCGCCGACGGCTCCTGGCTGCTGCCGGGCGTGCTGCGGCCGGACGAGCTGGCCGAGGTCACGGGGCTGCACGTCCCGGCCGACGGCCCCTACGAGACCCTGGGCGGCCTGCTCATGTTCGTCCTCGGCCGCATCCCGACCGACGGCGACGAGATCGTCGTGGACGGCGTCCGCCTCCAGGTCGAGGCGATGGCCGGCCGGCGGGTCGAGCGGGTGCGCGTGTGCGCGGTCGACGACGACGGTGAGGAGGTCGAGTCATGAGCTCGTCCCTCGCCCTCCTGCTCGGGATCCTGCTGCTCGCCGCCAACGCGTTCTTCGTCGGCGCCGAGTTCGCGATCATCTCCTCGCGCCGCAGCGCGATCGAGCCGCTCGCGGCGGCCGGCGACCGCCGCGCCATCACCGTGCTGTGGGCCATGGAGCACGTCTCGCTCATGCTCGCGTGCGCCCAGCTGGGCATCACCGTGTGCTCGACCAGCCTCGGCGTCGTGGCCGAGCCCGCGATCGCGCACCTGATCGCCGACCCGCTCGCCGCCCTCGGCGTCAGCGAGGACCTCACGCACCCGATCTCGTTCGTCGTCGCGCTCGCCATCGTGGTCTACCTGCACGTGGTGCTCGGCGAGATGGTGCCCAAGAACCTGGCCGTGGCCGGCCCCGACCGCGCGGTGCTGATGTTCGGCCCGCCGCTGGTGTGGATCGCCCGCGCCGTCCGCCCGGTGATCACCGGGCTCAACTGGCTGGCCAACCACGCGCTGCGCCTGTTCGGCGTCGAGCCCAAGGACGAGGTCTCGTCGGCGTTCACCGCGCAGGAGGTGCAGTCCATCGTCGAGCGGTCGCAGGCGGAAGGGCTCCTCGAGGACGAGCAGGGGCTGCTGGCCGGCGCCATCGAGTTCTCCGACCGGACCGCGGCCGACGTGATGATCGGCACCGACCAGCTGGTGAGCGTGAGCCCGGGCAGCACGCCGGAGGACGTCGAGCGGCTGGTCGCCCGGACGGGCTTCAGCCGGTTCCCCGTGCTCGACGACACGGGCGTGCTCACCGGCTACCTGCATCTCAAGGACGTGCTGTACGCCGACGAGGGCAACCGGTCCGTGGCGGTCCCCGCGTGGCGGGTGCGAAACCTGGCCGTCGTCGGGCCGCAGGACGAGGTGGAGGACGCGCTCGCGGCGATGCAGCGGTCGGGCTCGCACCTGGCGCGGGTCGACGCGGGGGACGGCACGGTCGGCGTCGTGTTCCTGGAGGACATCCTCGAGGAGCTCGTCGGCGAGGTGCGTGACGCGATGCAGCGCGGGCAGATGTCCTGACCGGTAGGCCACTTGTGCGGATCGCGTGCGGGGGACCGGCGTGTCGCCGCGCGTGTCGCCCGGTATGTCCGATCCGTTCTCTGGACGGCTGTCCAGGGGGTTGGAAGCGCGACCGTCACCCGTTATGGTTTCGTGACCGCAGTTGCCGGGTCGCGCGCGGCGTGCATCCGAGGCCGATCTGCCGGTCGATCAGACGCGTGAACGGACAGGAGGTGTCGTGGGGTCGCACAGCGAGGAGCCCGTGACGGGCCTCCCGACGCGCCGCAGCCTCCGTGAGGCCGAGCGGCGTTCTGCTGCCGGGCCCACGTCGGCCCCCGTCCCCGCGACGGCCCCGCGACCCGACCCCGACTCCCCGACGGCCGTGCACCACGTGCCGTCCTGGGCGCACCACGCACCGGCGACCGCGCCGCTCGCCGCGCCGGGTCCGGCGCCGACCGAGCCTCTCGCTGCGCCGCGTCCGGCGCCGTCTCTTGCTGCGCCGCGTCCGGCGCCGGCCGAGCCTCGCAGCTGGGCGACCGCTCCGCAGCCGGCCGCTTCGCAGCCCCTTGCGGCCCAGCCGTCGCCACAGCCGCGCGTCTCGTGGGCCTCGACCCCGGTCGCCCGCCCCGTCGAGCCTGTCGCCCCGCCGACGGCTCCGGTGCTCCCCACGCTGCCGGCGACTCTTCCCGCGGTCGCCTCCCCGGTCGCCCGCCCCGTCGTGCCGGTCGCCCCGCCGACGGCTCCGGTGCTGCTCCCCACGCTGCCGGCAACTCTTCCCGCCGTCGCCTCGCCGGTCGCACGTACCGTCCCGGCGGACGTCCCCCCGGAGCTGGCCGCCGTCGAGCACGGCGCCGTCACCCGCCGCGCGCGCCGCCCCTCCCGGACGGCCGCACGGCTCGGGGTGCTCGGCGTCCTCGCGGGCATCACGGTCGTCATCCCGGTGAGCCAGGGCGTCATTCCCGGCCCGGTCGCCTTCGGGTCCGACGCCCTCGCGGACTCCACCCTGCCGACGACGGTCTCGGCGCTGGCCGGTTCGCCGCTGTCGGCCCTGCCGCCCTCGTCGCTGGTGTCGGCCGACGGCGCCATGCAGGCGCGGAGCCTGTCGGCGTCCAGCCGCACCGAGGAGCGGTCGCTGCTCCCCGGGTGCGACGGCTCGGTCCGTCCGGCTGGCCAGAACGGCCTGCTCAAGGTCTCAGACCTGTGCACCCTCTGGGACAACCACACGCAGCTGCGCGCCGACGCGGCCGTCTCGCTCGCCGAGTTCAACCAGGCCTTCGCCGCGCGGTTCGGCGGCGACCTGTGCCTCAGCTCCGGCTACCGGACGCTCGCGCAGCAGCGCGCCGTCAAGGCGCAGAAGGGCGGCCTGGCTGCCGCCCCGGGCAAGAGCAACCACGGCTGGGGCCTCGCCGTCGACCTGTGCCAGGACCAGACGTCCGGCGTGAAGTGGCGCTGGATCACCGAGAACGGCGCGACGTACGGCTGGGAGAACCCCGCGTGGGCGCAGCCGGGCGGCAGCGGCCCGCACGAGAAGTGGCACTGGGAGTACACCAAGGGCGTCCAGGCCGACGGCGAGTACTACGACGGCTGACGGCCGCCGCTGAGCGTCAGAGCAGCGCGAGTCCCCACGTGATCGTGTGGCTCGCCCCCGGCGCCAGGTGCACCAGGTCGCTCCCGGTGCGGAACGCGTCCGCGATGCACGTCATCGGCTCGGCGGCCACGCCCCGGCGCGAGATGTGCGCGACGGTGTCGCCGGTGCAGACCTGCCACGCCTTCGTCGCGTCGTCGGCCCACATGGCGACCGTGCGGCCGTCCGGGCAGCCCAGCCGGATCCAGGACAGCCCGTCGGCGTCCCGGATCGGCTGGACCCAGGCGTCGTCCAGGTCCAGGCCCTCGAGCCGCCGCGCCGACCGTAGGTCGAAGCCGTCCGCCACGCGCTCCGACCCCGTGGGCAGGAGCCGGTCGTCGACGGTCACGTGCCGCTCCGCGTCCACCTGCAGGGTGCAGTCGTCGACCGACGCGTCGCCGGGGGACAGCCACGGGTGGAACCCGATGCCGTACGGCGCGGTCGACGTTCCGAGGTTCGTCGCCTCGGCCCGCACGTGCAGGCCCGCCTCGGTGAGCGTGTACTGCAGCTGCAGCCGGACCGGCCACGGGTAGCCCCACGTGGGGACGACGACGTGCTCGAGCGTCACCGAGGTGCTGTCGGCGTCGACCGTGGTGAACGCCGTCTGTGCCACCAGCCCGTGCAGCGCCGTCAGCCGGGGCGCGTGCTCGGTGAGGGGGACCACGTACTGCTCGCCGTCGTACACGTAGACGCCGTCCCGCAGCCGGTTGGGCCACGGGGCGAGGACCGCCCCCGAGAACGCCGGCGGGATCTCCGACTCGTCGAACGGGAGCACGACGTCGCGGCCGTCCACCGTGTACTCGCGCACGCTGGCGCCCACGGCCGTGACGACGGCGCGCTGGCCGCCCAGCTCGAGGACGTGCTGGCGGCCGGTGGGCAGAGGGGTGATCGTCGTCGTGGACACGCTCACACGCTAGCGGGCCGGACACACGACCCGTGGCATCGGGTCGTGTGTCCGGCCGTGTGCTAGCTCGCGGTCTCCGCCTTGCGCCGGGTCAGGACGACCAGGGTCGTCCCGGCACCGAGCGCCGCGGCGGCCAGCGCCGCGACAGCGGCCGTCGGGAAGCCCGTCGAGGCGAGCGTGGCCGACGAGGCCGTGGTGCCGTCCGGCTCGGCCGCGAGGACCTCGCTGATGTAGCCGGGCTCGGCCGGGGTCAGCGGCTGGGCGGGGTCGGTGGGGAGAGCCGGGTCGGTCGGGGTGACCGGGTCCGTCGGGTCGACCGTGGTGCCGGGGTCCGTGGGGTCGACCGGGTCCACGGGCGTGCCGGGGTCGGTCGGGTCCACCGGGTCGGTCGGGTCGACCGGGGTGCCGGGGTCGGTCGGGTCGACCGGGTCCACCGGGTCGGTCGGGTCGACGGGCGTGCCGGGGTCGACCGGGTCGATCGGGTCCGTCGGGTCCACCGGGGTGCCCGGGTCCACGGGGTCCACCGGCGGGGTCGGGATGCTGCAGACCGGCGCCTGGCCGCCCTCGCCGAAGTGCTCGTTGTAGAGGCTCACCTGCACCCAGGTGATGCAGTAGCCGTCGGGGAACGCCCCGGCGAACTGCGGGTGGGCAGCCCAGGGGTAGTAGCTCAGCCCGACGTACCGCGCCTGGGGCCAGACGCCGTTGTGGGGCACGGACTGGTGGACGTTGAACGTCCGCGCGCCGGTCCCGTCGGGGTTGGTGACGCGGTAGTTGATGTGCCCGTTGGCCTCGAAGGTGGTGCCGGCGGGCAGCGTGAGGCCGTCCGCGGTGACGGTGTAGGGCGTCGGGCCGTCGGAGCCGGCAGCGTGGGCGGCGGAGGGGAGCAGGACGAGGGCGGCCGTCAGGAGGGCGGCGCCGAGCGTGCGGAAGCGCATGGAGAAGTTCCTCGTGGGGGAGTCAGGGTGCACCGGTGACGGTGCGGGACGGGCATCGCGGGAGCTCTCAGGCTCCGCGAGTGGACCCGATCCGGAAGGCGTAGCGGCGGATCGACCGCGGGTGCGTGTTCACGTCTCTGCCTCCTTCCTGCTCGATGTACCCCAATTGTCCAAGGCAAGCGTCGCGAAACCGTGGGACCCAGGTCCCGGACGGGTCCCTCCGATGGGTGAACCACGTCTCATCTGTGGACAGCGGGCTGTGCCCACCCCCGGGCGTCCCCTAGGGTTCCGGCCAGCGTGCATATCGGACATGACGGATGAACCGGGCGCTGTGACCGAGCGAGGGGAGCACTCGTGGACGGCGTGGCGATCCTCGAGACCGAGGTCCGCGAGCTCATCCGGCGGCGCGGCATCGACCCGGTGCGGGACCGGCCGGGGGTCGTCGCGCTGGTCTCGGACGTGATCGCGGACTACGACGAGCGGTCGGTGGTGGGGGCGGTCCCGCCGTTGGCCGACGCCGTCGCCGCGCACAAGGCGGTGGTCGACGCGGTCGCCGGGCTCGGTCCGCTGCAGAAGTACCTCGACGACCCGGACGTGGAAGAGATCTGGATCAACTCGCCGACGCAGGTGTTCGTGGCCCGGCGCGGCGAGTCGGAGCTCACGACGACGATCCTCACCGACGGCCAGGTCCGCGACCTCGTCGAGAAGATGCTCAAGGTCTCGGGCCGGCGCCTCGACCTGTCCAGCCCGTTCGTCGACGCCAGCCTGCCGGGCGGGGAGCGCCTGCACGCGGTGATCCCGGACGTCACGCGGCGGCACTGGTCGGTGAACATCCGCAAGTACGTGGTCCGCGCGACCTCGCTGGACGACCTGGTGGGGCTCGGCACCGTGACCCCGCACGCGGCCGCGTTCCTGCAGGGTGCCGTCCGCGCTGGCCTCAACGTGCTGGTCTCGGGCGGAACGCAGGCAGGCAAGACAACTCTGTTGAACGCGTTGGCCGGATCCATCCCGGCGCGGGAGCGGGTCATCACCTGCGAGGAGGTCTTCGAGCTGCGGCTGGTCGCCCGCGACTGGGTGGCCATGCAGTGCCGCCAACCGAGCCTCGAGGGCACGGGCGAGATCCCGCTGCGCCGGCTGGTCAAGGAGGCGCTCCGCATGCGTCCCGACCGGCTGCTGGTCGGCGAGGTGCGCGAGGCGGAGGCCCTCGACCTGCTCATCGCGCTGAACGCGGGCGTGCCGGCCATGTGCACGATCCATGCCAACTCGGCCCGCGAGGCCCTGACCAAGCTCTGCACGCTGCCGCTGCTCGCGGGCGAGAACGTGTCCGACCGCTTCGTGATCCCGACGGTCGCGTCGGCGGTGGACCTCGTGGTGCACCTGGACCTCGACGGAACCGGTCGCCGGCTTGTCCGCGAGATCGTCGCCGTGCCCGGCCGCGTCGAGCAGGGCGTCGTCGAGACCACCGACGTGTTCCACGCCCGCGACGGGCACCTGGTCCGGGCCGACGGCTACCCGCCGCACCCCGAGCGCTTCGCGCGCACGGGCACCGACCTCGCCGCCCTCCTGCGCGGGCGCGGCTGATGGGGGTCGTGGTCGGGCTGCTGCTCGGCGCCGGGCTCGCGTGCATCTGGTGGTCGTTCTGGGCCGAGCCGCGTCGCTCGTCGAGCGCACGGACCGCCGGCTGGCACGCCCGCACCCAGGACGCCCTCGTGCAGGCGGGAGCGCCCGGGGTGACGCCCGGCGCGCTCGTGCTCACCAGCGTGGTGGTCGGGCTCGTGGTCCTGCTGGTCGGCGTGGCGCTCACCCGCATCCCGTCCATCGCGCTGTGCTTCGCGGTGTTCGCGGCGCTGGCCCCGTGGGCCGTTGTGCGCGGGCGTGCGCGGCGCCGGCGTGCCCGGTTGCGGCAGCTGTGGCCCGAGGTGGTCGACCACCTGGGCTCGGGCATCCGCGCGGGGCTGGCGCTGCCCGAGGCCGTCGCGCAGATCGGCGAGCGCGGGCCGGTCGAGCTGCGGCCGGCGTTCACGGCGTTCGCGGAGGACTACCGCGCCACCGGGCGGTTCGGCGACTGCCTGGACGCGCTCAAGGCCCGGCTGGCGGACCCCGTCGCGGACCGGATCGTCGAGGCACTGCGGCTGACCCGCGACGTCGGCGGCACCGACCTCGGCCGCCTGCTGCGCACGCTGTCGACGTTCCTGCGCGAGGACGTGCGCACCCGCGGCGAGCTCGAGGCGCGGCAGAGCTGGACGGTGTACGCGGCGCGACTCGCCGTCGCCGCGCCGTGGGTGGTCCTGGCCCTGCTGTCCACGCGTCCGGAGGCGGCGAGCGCCTACGACACGACGGTCGGCTTCGCGGTGCTCGTCGTCGGCGGCGCCTGCTCCGCGGTCGCGTACGTCGCCATGCTGCGCATCGCCCGGCTGCCCGACGACCCGCGGGTGCTGCGGTGAGCCCCGGCGCGGTCGGTGCGCTGATCGGCCTGCTGGGCGGCCTCGGACTCGCGCTCGTGGTGCTGCGGCTGCGGTCGCGCCGGATCGGCCTCGACCAGCGGCTCGCCCCGTACCTGCGACCGCAGACCACGGCGTCGGGACTGCTCGGAGCGGCGCCCAGCGTCCGCGGGCCGTTCGCGACGATCGAGCGGCTGGTGGCTCCCGTGATGAGCGACGCCGTCCGCCTGGTCACCCGGCTGGGCTCGCCCACGTCCGAGCTGCGCCGGCGGCTGACCCGGGCCGGGCGCAGCGAGACCGTCGAGCAGTTCCGGGCCGGTCAGGTGGTCTGGGGCGTGCTCGGGCTGGCGGCGGGCCTCGCGCTCGCGCTGCTCCTGGCCGCGACCCGGGGCTCGGGCGTCGGACCCCTGGTCGTGCTCGTCGCAGTCTGCGGGCTGGTCGGCGTGCTGGCGCGCGACTGGGCCCTGACGCGCGAGCTGCAGGCGCGCGAGTCGCGGATGCTCACCGAGCTGCCGACCATCGCCGAGCTGCTCGCGCTGGCCGTCGGCGCGGGCGAGGGGGCGGTCGGCGCGCTGGAGCGCGTCGTGCGGACCACCCACGGCGAGCTGACCGCGGAGCTGGCGCGGACGCTGGCCGACGCCCGCGCCGGTGCGCCCCTGACGGTCGCGCTGGACAACCTGGCCGACCGGACCGGCCTCCCCGCGCTGGCGCGCTTCGCGGAGGGCGTCGCGGTCGCCGTCGAGCGCGGGACACCGCTGGCGGACGTGCTCCGGGCACAGGCGCAGGACGTCCGCGAAGAGGGACGTCGCGCGCTGATGGAGACGGGCGGGCGCAAGGAAGTTCTGATGATGGTGCCGGTGGTGTTTCTCATCCTGCCGGTCACTGTCGTCTTCGCGGTCTTCCCGAGCATGGTCGTCCTGCGGGTCGGCCTGTGACGGGTGTGCAGATCTGGCCAGGCGCCCCGCGGGTGCCCGACGAAGGGACGAGGACCGATGACGACTGCCGGGGAGAGGTCGACCGGACAGACAGCCGAGCCGCCGACGTCCCGCACGGCGACCCTGCTGTGGGGCTCGCTGGTGTGGGGCGCGACCGCGTGGAGCGCCGTGCGGCACCGCGTGGCGGGGCGCGATCCCGAGCGCGGCGACGTGCCCGGGTGGGTCCTGGTGACCCTCATGACGGCAGGACTGGTGACCGCGCTGTGGATCGTCGCCGGCGACGCGCTGGCGCGGGTGTTCGAGAACGCCATCGACAGCGTCACCGCCCCCTGACGGGCGACGCGGGGTCGGCGGTCGTCGACTTCGCGCTCGTCGGCGGCCTGCTCACCGTGCTGTTCGCGGCGGTCCTGCAGCTGACCCTCGTCCTGCACGTGCGGAACACGCTGGTGGACTCGGCATCCGAGGGCGCGCGCTACGGGGCGCTGGTCGGTCACGACCCGGCCGACGGCGCCGACCGCGCGCGCGAGCTGATCACCCAGTCGCTCTCCGCCGCGTACGCGCAGGACGTCACGGCCGGACGGACCACGCTCGACGGCCTGGACGTGGTCGAGGTCGAGGTGGCCGCCCCGCTGCCGCTGGTCGGGCTGGTCGGCCCGGCGGGGACGCTCACGGTCCGCGGTCACGCCCTGGTCGAGGCGCCGTGATCGCCCGGTTCGGAGACGACCGGGGCAGCTCGGTCGTCGAGTTCCTCGGCCTCTCGCTCGTTCTCCTGGTGCCGCTGGTGTACCTGGTGCTCGTCCTCAGCCGGGTCGAGGCCGCGACGTTCGCCGCCGAGGGCGCGGCGCGCGAGGCCGCGCGCACGTTCGTCGTCGCGGACGACTCCGACGAGGGCGCCGCGCGGGCGATCGCCGCGGCCGGGATCGCCCTGCGGGACCAGGGGTTCGACGACGACCCCGCCGGGGCGCTGACGCTCGCGTGCTCCGCGTCGCCGTGCCTCGCGCCGGGTGGCGACGTGTCCGCACGGATCGACGTGCGGGTGCCGCTGCCGTTCGTGCCGGGGTTCGTGCGCGAGATCGTCCCGCTCGAGCTGCCGGTCAGCGCGGAGCGCGTGGCGCCGGTCGACGCGTACCGGGCGGCCGGATGAGACGACTCCCACGGGCCGGTGCGGACGACGGCCAGATCATGATCCTCACCCTCGGGTTCGTCGTGGTCGCGCTGCTGCTGGTCACGGTCGTGGTGTCGGCGGCGGGCGTGCACCTCGAGCGCAAGCGGCTGCTGGCGCTCGCGGACGTGCTCGCGCTCGAGGCCGCCGACGCCGTCGGCGACGACCGCTACTTCGCGCCCGGCGCCGGGCAGGGCGACCCCGAGACGTCCGGCCTGCCGCTGACGGACACGGCGGTGCGCGCGGCGGTCGACGAGTACCTGGAGGACAACCCCGACGCGGTGGCCTCCTGGGACGAGTTCGCGGTGCTGTCGGCGTCCACGCCGGACGGGCGCTCGGCCGAGGTGCACCTGGGCGCCGTCGTCCGGCCGGCCCTCGTCAGCTGGGTGCTCGCGCCGTGGACCGACGGCATCGCGCTGGAGGCCGACTCGGTCGCGCGCGGATCGTGAGCCCCGGGGAGGAGTCGCCCGTCCCGACCCGGTAGCCTGGTCGGTTGTGGCCACCACCGACTTCCCCTCCGCGATCCGAGAGCTGCGCACCACCCTGGGCACCATCCAGGCGGTGAGCGACCCGACCGCGCTCCAGGCGAAGGTCGCACAGCTGTCGGAGCAGGCGTCGGCCCCCGACCTGTGGGACGACCCCGAGGCGGCGCAGAAGATCACCAGCGCCCTGTCGTCGACCCAGGCCGAGCTCGACCGCATGAGCAAGCTCGACGGCCGCATCGACGACCTCGAGACGCTGGTCGAGATGGCCGCCGAGGAGGAGGACGAGGACACCCTCGCCGAGGCCGAGGCCGACCTGCTGAAGATCAAGAAGGACCTGGGCGAGCTCGAGGTCCGCACGCTGCTGGCGGGGGAGTACGACCAGCGCGAGGCCGTGGTGACCATCCGCGCCGGCGCCGGCGGCGTCGACGCCGCGGACTTCGCCGAGATGCTGCTGCGCATGTACCTGCGCTGGGCCGAGCGGCACAACTACCCGACCACCGTGCTCGACACCTCGTACGCGGAGGAGGCCGGCCTGAAGTCGGCGACCTTCGAGGTCAAGGTGCCCTACGCGTTCGGCAACCTGTCCGTCGAGGCCGGCACACACCGCCTGGTCCGCATCTCGCCGTTCGACAACCAGGGCCGGCGCCAGACCAGCTTCGCGGCCGTCGAGGTCATCCCGCTCATCGAGTCCAACGACTCCGTGGACATCCCGGAGTCGGAGATCAAGGTCGACGTGTTCCGGTCGTCCGGCCCCGGCGGCCAGTCGGTCAACACCACCGACTCCGCGGTCCGCATGACCCACATCCCGACCGGCATCGTCGTGTCCATGCAGAACGAGAAGTCGCAGATCCAGAACCGCGCCGCCGCGCTGCGCGTGCTCCAGTCCCGCCTGCTTCTGGTCCGCAAGGCCGAGGAGGACGCCAAGAAGAAGGCGCTCGCCGGCGACGTCAAGGCCAGCTGGGGCGACCAGATGCGCTCCTACGTCCTGCAGCCGTACCAGATGGTCAAGGACCTGCGCACCGAGCACGAGGTGGGCAACCCCGCCGCGGTGTTCGACGGCGACATCGACGACTTCATCGAGGCCGGCATCCGCTGGCGCCGCTCGGCCGAGTCCGCCGACGCCTGACGCCTGTCGTCCGACGCCGGACGTCGGCCTGAGCTCGCGGCGCCGTCCCGGGCCCGCAGCGTCCGCAGATCTGGTCGCCGGAGCCCTCTGATGTGCGGACGTCCGGCCAGAATCTCCACTGCGTCCGCAGATCCGGTCGTCCCAGCGCTCGAATGTGCGGACGTCCGCACTCCGTAGGGCTCTGGCCCTCTCGAGTGCGGACGTCCTGCCGGGGTTCTCGTTGCGTCCGCATTCCGTGAGGCTGTGGCCCTCTCGAGTGCGGACGTCCTGTCGGGGTTCTCGTTGCGTCCGCACTCCGTGAGGCTCTGGCCCACTCGAGTGCGGACGTCCGGCCGGGGTCACCTCGGCATCCGCATTCCGTGGGGCCCTGACCCCCAGGAGCGCGGACGCAAGCGGAAGGGGGTTCACGCGGCCCCGAGGGCGCCTTTGTGCTCAGCCACGGCACAGGGATTGTTGTGGCCGCGAACATGATTCGCCCAGGTGGGCGAATCGGGCACCCAAGAAAGCGCTTGCTCAGCGCACAAGGTCACAGTTTGACCACGGAAAATGCGTCTGACCTTGTGAGGGACCCCGCCCAGCCATATGTTGTGGCCCGCAACATAGTCCGAGCGCCCGAAAGCGCCGGGTGGAGACGAGCGCAAAGAGGCGTCGTCACGAGAGGGAGCACGATGCGACGGAGCATGGTTCTGGCAATGGCGGCCGTCACGGCCTCCGGACTGCTGCTGGCTGGTTGTAGCAGCAACGACACACCGTCTGGCAACAGCACCGAGAGCGCCAGCAGCGGCGGTGGGACGACGCCGAAGGTGGGCGTGATCCTGCCCGACACGAAGTCCTCGGCCCGGTGGGAGACCGCCGACGCCAAGTACCTGAAGGAGGCCTTCGAGGCCGCGGGCGTCGACTACGACATCCAGAACGCCCAGGGCGACGCGACCCAGTTCCAGACGATCGCGGACCAGATGATCACGAGCGGCGTCAACGTCCTCATGATCGTCAACCTCGACTCCGGGTCGGGCAAGGCGGTGCTGCAGAAGGCTCAGTCGCAGGGCATCGCGACGATCGACTACGACCGGCTCACGCTGGGCGGCGGCGCTGACTTCTACGTGTCGTTCGACAACGTCAAGGTCGGCCAGCTGCAGGGCGAGGGCCTGGCCAAGTGCCTGGCCGACGACGGCAAGACCACGGGGAACATCGCGTTCCTCAACGGCTCGCCGACGGACAACAACGCGACCCTGTTCAAGCAGGGTGCCGCCACGGCGCTCGGCCTGGCTGACGCTCCGGACCCGTCGAACCTCAAGGGTCAGACTGCCAAGGTCGACGGCGCCTCGTACACGGTCGTCGCGGACCAGGCTGTCGACAAGTGGGACAACCAGGTCGGCGGCACGATCTTCGAGCAGATGTGGACGGAGAACGCCGGCAAGATCGACGGCGTCCTCGCGGCCAACGACGGTCTCGGCAACGCCGCGATCGCCATCCTGAAGAAGAACGGCGTCAACGGCACCATTCCGGTGACGGGTCAGGACGCGACGGACCAGGGCCTGCAGAACATCCTCGCGGGCGACCAGTGCATGACCGTCTACAAGGCCGTCAAGAAGGAGGCCGACGCCGCGTCGGCCCTGGCCGTGGCGCTCGCCAAGGGCGAGGACACCGCGAGCCTGGCCACCGGCACCGTGACCGACACCGAGACGAAGAAGGAGGTCCAGTCGGTGCTCCTCGACCCTGAGGCCATCTACTTCGACAACGTCAAGGACGTCATCGCGGACGGCTACACCACCAAGGAGAAGGTCTGCACCGCCGAGCTCGCCGCCAAGTGCGCCGAGGCCGGCATCTCCTGACGATCGACACCGGGGTTGATCCCCGGTGACCAGGCGGGGCCGGTCCGCGAGAGCGGCCGGCCCCGGCCTGGCGTCGGGAACGACGATGGACGCAGGACGAGAACGACGGGCGCGCAGCGACGCGCGCCGCGCGCACGGCCACGCACAGACCCGCGACGACGCGGGGTGAACCGCAGACCCGACGAGGTGGACGATGACACAAGCAGCGCATGCCGCACCTGACCTGGCCCCTCCGCCGACCCTCGAGGTCCGGGGCGGTCGCAAGAACTTCGGCGCGGTGCACGCGCTGCGCGGGGTCGACCTCGTCGCGCGCGCCGGCGAGGTGACGGCGCTGGTGGGGGACAACGGCGCCGGCAAGTCGACGATGATCAAGTGCGTCGCGGGCATCTACCCGTTCGACGCGGGTGACGTCCTCTTCCAGGGGGAGCAGACCCACATCTCGTCGCCGGCCGACTCGAACGCGCTGGGCATCGAGGTCGTGTACCAGGACCTCGCGCTGTGCGACAACCTCGACATCGTCCACAACATGTTCCTCGGCCGGGAGCTGAGGAAGGGCTTCCGGCTCGACGAGTCCGCCATGGAGACCCGCGCCGCCGAGGTGCTGGCCAGCCTGTCGGTGCGGACCGTGCGGTCCATCCGTCAGCACGTCGCCAGCCTGTCCGGCGGTCAGCGTCAGACGGTCGCGATCGCGCGTGCCGTGCTCTGGAACTCGAAGCTCGTCATCCTCGACGAGCCGACGGCTGCCCTGGGTGTGGCGCAGACCGAGCAGGTGCTGCAACTGGTCCGACGACTGGCCGACGCGGGCCTGGCGGTCGTGCTGGTCTCGCACAACATGAACGACGTCTTCGAGGTCGCGGACTCCATCAACGTGCTGTACCTGGGCCAGACGGCCGCGCAGGTGCGCACCAAGGACACGTCCCGCACCGAGATCATCGAGCTCATCACGAGCGGCTCGGCCGGGCTGGCCCCCGGCCAGGTGGCCCCGCGGGTCTCGCCCGACGCGCCCGAGCGCGTCGCGAGTGCCACGGCCACCACGAGCGAAGCGCCGACCACCACGAACGGGAGCACCTCCGCATGAGCACGCCCACGGTTCCCTCGGAGGTCGCGCCCTCGCTGCTGGCCGGCTCGGTCGAGCAGCCCACGTTCGGCGAGGCCGTCAGCAACTACGTCAGCAAGGTGCGCGGCGGCGACATGGGGTCCCTGCCGGCCCTTCTCGCGCTCGGCGTCCTGACGCTGGCGTTCGTCATCCTCAAGCCCAACACGTTCCCGTCGGCGCTGAACATCGCCAACCTGTTCCAGCAGGGCGCGGTCGTCGCGACCATCGCCATGGGCCTGATCTTCGTCCTGCTGCTGGGCGAGATCGACCTGTCGGCGGGCGTCACGTCGGGTGTGTGCGGCGCAGTGCTGGCCACGGGCCTGACGGTCTACCACTGGTCGTGGTACGTCTCGCTCCTCGCGGGCCTGGTGACCGGCGTCGTCATCGGTCTGATCATCGGGACCTTCGTCGCGCGGGTCGGCGTGCCGTCCTTCATCACGACGCTGGGCATGTTCCTGGCGCTGCAGGGCGTGGTCCTGCTGATCATCGGCAGCGGCGGAAACATCTCCATCACCGACCCGGTCATCATCGCGCTGCAGAACAAGAACGTGCCGCCGCTGGTCGGCTGGGCGCTCGCGATCCTCGCCGTCGTGGCCTACGGGGCGACGAGCCTGCGGACGTGGCAGCTGCGCCGCAAGCGCGGCCTGCTCTCCGCCCCGCTCGGCATGGTCGTGCTCAAGCTGGTCGTGCTCGCGCTGGTCGTCCTCGGGATGGTCGCGGTCCTCAACCAGGAGCGCAGCCTCAACCCGCTGCGCACGTCGATCATCGGCGTGCCGATCGTCGTCCCGCTGATCGTGGTCCTGGCCCTCGGGCTCGGTTTCCTGCTGACGCGGACGGCGTTCGGCCGGCACATCTACGCGGTCGGCGGCAACGAGGAGGCCACGCGCCGCGCGGGCATCAACGTCAAGGCCGTGAAGATGGTCTGCTTCATGATCTGCTCGTTCATGGCGGCCATCGCCGGCGTGCTCGCCGCCTCGCGGGCCACGAGCGTGGACCCGAACGCGGGCGGCTCGAACGTCCTGCTCTACGCGGTCGGCGCGGCCGTCATCGGTGGCACGTCGCTCTTCGGTGGCAAGGGCCGGATCGTCGACGCCCTCATCGGTGGTGCCGTGATCGCCGTCATCGACAACGGCATGGGGCTGCTCGGGTACACGGCCGGCGTCAAGTACGTTGTCACCGGCGCGGTGCTGGTCGCGGCGGCCTCGGTCGACGCGATCTCCCGTCGGCGCGCACGGGCCACCGGACGCGGCTAGTACAACCTGAAGGAGGCTGTCGGTGCGGCTCGGGGCAGGCCCGCCCGTCAGGCGCGCCGACGCGGCAGCGCAGGACGACGTCAGAAGGGCCAACCTCTCGGCGGTCCTGCGGCTGCTGCACTTCCACGGGCCGGCCACGCGGTCTGACCTGGTGGCCACCACCGGCTTCAACCGGTCGACGGTCGGGTCGCTCACGTCCGAGCTGGTCAAGCTCGGGCTCGTGCGTGAGCGACCCGGCGTCGTCAGCGGCAAGGGGCGGCCGTCCAACGTGGTCGAGCCGGTGAGCACCAGCGTGCACGTGCTGGCGTTCGACGTGACGCCGTCGAGCGTCGGCGCCGCCCGCGTCGGGCTGGGCGGCTACATGCTGCAGGTGCGCCGGCGGCTGCACAGCACGTCGCCGCACGACGTCCCCGCGGTGGTCGAGCTCATCGCGACCCTGGCCCGCGAGATGCAGGCCAAGGCCTCGCCGGGGTCGCTGTGCCTCGGGCTGGTGGTCTCGGTGCCGGGCAGCGTGCGGCAACCCGACGGGCTGGTGCGCCGGTCGCCCCCGCTGGGCTGGCACGAGGTGCCGTTCGCGGACCTGCTCCGCGAGGCCACGGGCCACATGTACCCGGTCGCGGTCGGCAACGACGGCGACCTCGGTGTCGTGGCCGAGTACCTGCGGGGCGCCGCGCAAGGCCAGCAGGACGTGCTCTACGTGCGCGGCGAGGTCGGCGTCGGCGGCGGGGTCGTGGTCGACGGCGAGCTGCTCAAGGGCGCCGGCGGGTACGCGGGCGAGGTGGGCCACATCGTCGTCAAGCCGGGCGGTCGCGTGTGCTCGTGCGGCGCGCGGGGGTGCTGGGAGGCCGAGATCGGCGACGCCGCGATCATCCGCGCGGTGGGCCGCGACCCGCGCGAGGCGGACATCGAGGACGTGCTCAGCGACGTGGCCATCGGCAACCGGCGCGCCATCGGTGGCGTGCGCAAGACGGGGGAGTGGGTGGGGCTCGGGCTGGCCAGCCTGGTGAACATCTTCAACCCGCGCGTGGTCGTGCTCGGCGGGACGCTCGGTGCGCTCTACCCGACGATGGAGCAGACGCTCGCGGCGTCGTACTCGCGGGCCCTGGGGCCGATGCGGGAGCAGGCGCTGCTGGTGCGGTCCGACCTGGGCTCCGACGCGCAGCTGGTGGGGGGCGCCGAGGTGGCGTTCGCCGACGTTCTCGAGGACCCCGTCGGCACGATCGAGGCGCTGTCCGACGAGGAGCCGCAGGTGCTCTCGGGGACCTGAGGGTCCGACATTCTGCACCAAAGTGCCCACGGCCGGGTTCTCACAGGCAATCGTCGGCGTGTCACCGTCCGGTGACCCCCCGTCCGCTGCCTACTCTCGACGAGGCCAGAGCTGTACCCCGTCCGTCCCCGACACCTGGCCCGCGAGCACCGTGATCAGATTCGAGAACGTCACCAAGGTCTACGCGCGCGGCGCCCGGCCCGCGCTGGACCGCGTCTCCCTCGACGTCGAACGCGGGGAGTTCGTCTTCCTCGTCGGCGCCTCGGGCTCCGGAAAGTCGACCTTCCTGCGCCTCGTGCTGCGCGAGGAGCGGGCCTCCGCCGGCCGCGTGTTCGTCGCCGGCAAGGAGCTGGGCACGCTGTCGTCGTGGAAGGTGCCGACGCTGCGCCGCCAGATCGGCGCCGTGTTCCAGGACTTCCGCCTGCTGCCCAACAAGACGGTGTTCGAGAACGTCGCGTTCGCGCTGCAGGTGATCGGCAAGCCCCGCCACCACATCCTCACGACCGTGCCGGACACGCTCGAGATGGTCGGCCTGGCCGGCAAGGAGAAGCGTCGCCCGCACGAGCTGTCCGGCGGCGAGCAGCAGCGCGTGGCCATCGCGCGCGCGTTCGTCAACCGCCCGAACATCCTGCTGTGCGACGAGCCCACGGGAAACCTCGACCCGACCACGTCCCTGGGGATCATGCGCCTGCTCGACCGGATCAACCGCACGGGCACCACGGTGGTCATGGCGACGCACGACGACGAGATCGTCGACCAGATGCGCAAGCGCGTGATCGAGCTGTCGCTGGGCGACATGGTGCGTGACCAGTCGCGCGGCGTCTACGGGTCGGACCGCTGATGCGCCTCCAGTTCATCCTGAGCGAGATCGGGCTCGGCCTTCGTCGCAACCTGTCGATGACCATCTCGGTCATCCTGGTCACCTTCGTGTCGCTGACGTTCGTCGGGTCCGCCGCCCTGCTGCAGGCGCAGATCGGCAAGATGAAGGACGACTGGTACGACAAGGTCGAGGTCTCGGTCTTCCTCTGCCCGCAGAACTCCGACCAGCCGACGTGCGCGAGCGGCGAGGTCACCGACGACCAGAAGGCCGACATCCAGGCCGCGCTGGCGTCGCCCGAGGTCAAGCCGTATGTGGAGAAGATCTACACGGAGACCAAGGAGCAGGCGTTCGCCGCGTTCCAGAAGCAGTTCAAGGACCAGTTCTGGGCGTCGGCCGCGACGGTCGACGACATGAACTCCTCGTACCGCATCAAGCTGACCGACCCGAAGAAGTACGCGGTGGTCTCGGACGTGGTCTCGGGCCGGCCGGGCGTCGAGGAGGTCAAGGACCAGCAGCGGCTGTTCGACAAGCTGTTCACGGTGCTCAACAACGCCACGCTGCTGGCCGGCGGCCTCGCGCTCGTCATGCTGCTGGCGGCGGTGCTGCTCATCACGACGACCATCCGCCTGTCCGCCCTGAGCCGCCGCCGGGAGACCGGGATCATGCGCCTGGTCGGTGCGTCGACCGTGTTCATCCAGCTGCCGTTCATGCTCGAGGGGGCCATCGCCGCGACGATCGGCGCCCTGCTGGCGGTGGGTGGGCTCTGGCTGGGCGTCGGCTACCTGGTCGACGACTGGCTGGGCGAGTCGGTCACCTGGATCCCGTACGTCAGCACGGCGGACGTGGCGGCGATCGCGCCGATCCTCATCGTGGTCGCCATCCTGCTCGCCGGGATCTCGTCGCTGGTCACCCTGAGCCGCTACACGAAGGTGTGATGATGCGCCGCCTGCGGATGCCCGCGTTCCTCGTCGTCCTGACCCTGCTGCTCACCGCGCTGTTCGCCGGGCCGGCGTCGGCCGACAGCATCGACGACCGCCGCAAGGCCGCCGAGGCGCACAAGGCCGCCGTGGCCAAGGCGCGCGACGACACCGAGGCGGCCATGGAGGGCGTCGACGCGAGCCTGCAGGCTCTCGCGATGCAGCTGGCGGACACGCAGGCGCAGATCCCCGTCGCGCAGGCCACGCTCGACGCGGCGAACGCGGCGCTGGAAAAGGCCCAGCGCGAGGCGGCGATCATCGCGGCGCGGCTGGTGGACGCCAAGGACCAGCAGGCGGCGATCTCGACCACGATCACGCAGGACGCCGAGCACGCGACGCAGATGCGTGCCGCGATCGGCCAGATGGCCCGCGAGGCGTACAAGGGCGGCGGCGGGGTCTCGGGCGTCGACATCATCCTCGACGCGCAGAGCACCGACGACTTCGTGCAGCGCTACGGGCTGATGTCCACCGCGCTGCGCACGCAGGCGCAGATCCTCGACGACCTCAAGGCCACCGAGTCCGCCAACAAGAACGCCGAGGCGCGGCTGGGCGCGGTGAAGGACAAGATCACCGAGCTCAAGGCGCAGGCCGACCAGAAGGTGGTCGAGGCCGACGCCGCGAAGACGGCCGCGGCCGCCGCGAAGGCCGCGCTGGACAACCTGCTCGCGCAGCAGGTGAGCCAGCAGCAGGCGCTCGACGCCCAGAAGGCGGCCCTCGAGGCCCAGCTGGCGCAGGCCGACGCCGAGGCCGCCGCGGTGCAGGCCGAGCTGCAGGCGGCCATCGCCGCGCAGAAGGCTCGCGACGCCGCCGCCGGCAACCCCCACGGCCCGGCTGGCCCGATCGGCAGCGCGCTGTTCGCCAACCCGACCAGCATCAGCCCGATCTACGTCACGTCCGAGTACGGCATGCGCATGCACCCCACGCTGCACTACGTCCGGCTGCACGCCGGTATCGACCTGCGCACCTACTGCAACACCCCGATCTACGCCGGCCGCGCCGGCACGGTGACGTGGGCCAAGACGCGGTTCGGGTTCGGCAACCAGGTGATGATCGACAGCGGGTTCGTCAACGGCAACGCCCTGTCGGCGTCGTACAACCACCTCACCAGCTTCGCGGTCAGCGCCGGCCAGCACGTGGAGCAGGGCCAGCTGATCGGCCACTCGGGCAACACCGGCACGTCGGCGGCCTGCCACCTGCACTTCGAGGTCTACGTCAACGGCGCGACGACGAACCCGCGGCCGCTGCTGGGTCTGTAGTCTCGTTCCGCACCATTCACCTTTTGCAGGAACGAGGTTCGACCACCGTGGCCAAGGACGTCGGGCGCAAGGTCGTCGCCTCGAACCGCAAGGCCCGGCACGACTACGTCATCGAGGACGTGTTCGAGGCCGGCATGGTGCTCAGCGGCACCGAGGTCAAGGCGCTGCGCATGGGCCGGGCGTCGCTGGTCGACGGCTGGTGCGAGGTGACCAACGGCGAGCTGTGGCTCGAGGGCGTGCACATCCCCGAGTACTCGCAGGGCACGTGGACCAACCACGCGCCCCGCCGCAAGCGCAAGCTGCTGCTGCACCGCCAGGAGATCGACCGCCTGGAGTCCCGCACGCGGGAGAAGGGGCAGACGATCATCCCGCTATCCCTGTACTTCCTCGACGGGCGCGCCAAGGTGGAGATCGCGCTGGCCCGCGGCAAGCGCGAGTGGGACAAGCGGCAGGCGCTGCGCGAGCGGCAGGACAACCTCGAGGCCAACCGGGCCATCCGCGAGAAGCGCGACCTGTGAGGACGGTCCGGGCCCTCGTCGTGGCCCTCGTCCTGGTGGTGCTCGGCGCGGTCCCGGCCGTCGCCGCCCCCGACCAGACCTCCGGCCGCGAGATCACGCGGTACGACGTCACCGCCACGCTCGGTGCCGACGGCGTCATGCAGGTGGGGCTCGACTTCGACTTCGACTTCGGCGACGAACCCGGTCACGGGCCCTTCCTCACCTTGCCGACGAGGGTCTACTACGACGACTCGTCGGACCGTGCGTTCCGGTACACCGACATCTCGGCGTCGTCGTCGACCGGAGCCCCGGCGCAGGTGAACCAGGAGTCGTCGGACACCGCGCTGATCCTGCGCATCGGTGACCCCAACCGCGGTGACATCTCCGGCGTGCAGACCTATCACGTGCAGTACACGGTCGACGGGCTGGTCAACCCGGCGAACTCCCAGCACTCCGGCGACGAGCTGTACTGGAACGTGATCGGCGCCGGCTGGGAGATCCCGCTGGGCGGCCTGTCGGTGCAGGTGACCGGGCCGGCGGCCGTCGAGGGCGCGGTCTGCTTCGCGGGTCCCGAGGGGTCGACCACCCCGTGCACGTCGTCGTCGGTCGACGGGTCGTCGTCGACATTCACGCAGGACCTGGTCCCCGTCGGCGACCAGTTCTCGACCGTCACCGGCTGGCCGGCCGGCACGTTCCCGGGGGTCGAGCCGATCCTCGTCGACAAGCCCGACCCGCTGGCGCCCGTGCAGCCGGTGTCGCCGCTGGGCGTGCTCGGGCTGCTGGTGCTCATCGGCGGCGCGATCCTCGCGATCCTGCGCGTGCGCCGCGTCGGCCGCGACCGCGCCTATCTGGGTCTGACCCCGGGCCTGCGCCCGGCCGACAACCAGCCGGGTGCCGCATCGGGCTTCCGCGACCGCCGCGAGGTGGTCTCGGTGCAGTTCCAGCCGCCCGCGGGCGTGCGGCCGGGGGAGGTGGGCACGCTTGTCGACGAGACCGCCGACCCCGTCGACGTCACCGCGACCCTGGTGGACCTCGCGGTGCGCGGCTGGCTGCGCATCGAGGAGGTGCCGCGGTCCAACCCGAAGAAGAAGGCCAAGGACTGGACCCTGGTGCAGCTGAAGAACAAGGACGGCTCGCTGCTGCCCTACGAGGACACGCTGCTGACCTCGATCTTCGCCACGTCCACCTCGGTCAAGCTCTCCGACCTCAAGACCACGTTCGCGTCCTCGATGGCCAAGGTGCAGGACGGCCTCTACGACCACGTGACGTCGTCCGGCTGGTTCCGGTCCAACCCCAAGTCGGTGCGGTCGCTCTGGCGCGCCGCGGGCATCGCGCTCGTGGTGGTCGGCGGCGGCCTGGCCGCCTTTGCCTTCGCGTCCGGCGTCGCGGTGCGCGGCATCGCGCTGGTGCCCATCGCGATCGCGCTGATCGGCGTGCTGGTGTTCGCCCTGGCCAAGGCCGCGCCCGCCCGCACCGAGGACGGCACCGCGGTGCTCGCGCAGTCGCTCGGCTTCCGCCGGTACCTGGCCACGGCCGAGGCGAACCAGCTGAAGTTCGAGGAGGGCGAGGACATCTTCAGCCGATACCTGCCCTACGCCATCGTGTTCGGGCTGGCCGACCGGTGGGCGCGCGTCTTCGCCGAGCTCGCCGCGCAGGGCCGCGCCGTCGCGCAGCCCGGCTGGTACGTGGGCGGCTACTACCCGGGCGCCAACATCTACTGGGCGACCGCGTTCGCCTCCTCGCTGGACCGGTTCCAGTCGATCGCGACCGAGGCGATCTCCGCGCCGACCCCCGGCACGTCGGGTGGCTCCGGGTTCTCGGGCGGCTTCTCCGGTGGTGGCGTCGGAGGCGGTGGCGGCGGGGGCTGGTAAGACTTCCTCTATGACGCTGCCGGTGATGCCGCCCGTAGACCCCATGCTTGCCAAGTCGGTCCCGAAGATCCCGGGCGACAAGCTTTACGAGCCCAAGTGGGACGGCTTCCGGGCCATCGTGTTCCGCGACGGGGACTCCGTGGAGATCGGGTCGCGCAACACCAAGCCGATGCAGCGGTACTTCCCGGAGGTCGTCGCGGCTTGTCTGGAGCACCTGCCTCCTCGGTGTGTGGTCGACGGCGAGATCATCGTGCCGTCGTCTTCTCATAGCGGCCTCGACTTCGAGGCACTGCTGCAGCGGGTGCACCCCGCCGAGTCGCGCGTGCGGCTGCTGTCCGTCGAGACGCCGGCGCTGCTGGTGCTCTTCGACGTGCTGGCGCTGGGGGACGACGACTTGACCTCCCGGCCGTTCTCGGAGCGGAGGGCTGTGCTGGAGTCGCTCGTCACACCCGGCGGCCCGATCTCGGTGACGGCGCAGACGTCCTCGCTCGACGAGGCCACCGACTGGTTCTCGAGGTTCGAGGGCGCCGGGCTCGACGGCATCGTCGCCAAGGACCCTGCCGGGCCGTACGAGCCCGGCAAGCGGACCATGCAGAAGATCAAGCACGAGCGGACCGCGGACTGCGTGGTCGCCGGCTACCGCCCGCACGCGTCGGGGCCCGACGCCGTCGGGTCGCTGCTGCTCGGGCTGTACACGGCCGACGGGACGCTGGCCTCGGTCGGGGTCGCGGCGTCGTTCCCGATGGCGCGGCGGCGTGAGCTGGTCACCGAGCTCGCACCCCTGGTGGTCCCGCTCGAGGGACACCCGTGGGACTACTCGTCGGACGGCCGCACGCCCCGCGAGGCCGAGGGCAGCCGCTGGTCGCGCGGTAAGGACCTGTCGTTCGTGCCGCTCTCGCCGACGTTGGTGGTCGAGGTGGCGTACGACCACATGGAGGGCGAACGGTTCCGGCACACGGCGCAGTTCCGCCGCTGGCGCCCGGACCGCTCGCCCGAGTCCTGCACCTACGCGCAGCTGGAGGAGCCGGTGTCGTACTCCTTGTCCGACGTGCTGGCCGCCGGCTGACGTTCCACAGGTTGCGCACGGGTTGATACCAGCGATCTCCCGGTTCGCCCGAGTTCTCTGATCCTTGTCGGCACCACCCCGGGTGCCGCCGAGGAGGGCAGGACGATGGACGAGCAGCAGCGCGACGAGACGGTGGGCGCGACCCCGGCTGTGTCCGGTTCGGACGGGCCGGCGACGGCCCCCGAGGCGCAGGCGACCTCCGCGGCACCCGAGCCCCAGATGCACGCGGCCCCGATCGCAGCCCGCGCGTCGGAGGCGCCGGGCGCCCCGCCCGTGATGCCGGTGGCCGCCGGGTCGGTCGCGACGGCCACCAAGCCCACCGTCCGGCGCGGCCTGGCCATCGGCGCGGCCGGCGGCGCCCTCGCCCTGGGGCTGCTGGCGGGCGGCGTCACGGCGGCGGCGATCGCGGCCTCGCAGGCGTCGTCGGCGGACAGCACGACCACGAGCGCCCAGGGCGCGTCCTTCGTGCCGCCGACGGCCACCCCGCCGTCCGCCGACACCCCGTCGTACGGCACCGACCCCCGCGGCGGCACGGTTCCCGACACCACAACGTCGGCGGCCACCGCGGCGACCGCGGACCAGCAGGTCGGCGTCGTCACCATCAACACGACGCTGGGCTACCAGAACGCGTCGGCGGCCGGCACGGGCATGGTGCTCACGTCGGACGGGCTGGTGCTCACCAACAACCATGTGATCGAGGGCTCGACGGCCATCCAGGTGACCATCGAGTCGACGGGCCAGACGTACACCGCCACGGTGCTGGGCACGGACGCCACCCACGACGTCGCGCTCCTGCAGCTCGAGGGCGCGTCGGGCCTGTCCACGGTGACGCTCGACAACGACAGCGGCGTGGTGGCCGGCGACGCGATCACGGCGGTGGGCAACGCGGAGGGCGGCGGCGACCTGCTGGCCGCGGCCGGCTCGGTGGTGGCGACGGACCAGACCATGACGGCGTCGGACGGCTCGTCGCAGGGGGAGACCCTGAGCGGCCTCATCGAGTTCTCGGCGGCCGTGGTGCCCGGCGACTCGGGCGGCCCGCTGTTCGACTCCGAGGGTGAGGTGGTCGGCATGACGACGGCCGCGTCCTCCAGCACGCAGGTGACGACGGTGGCCTACGCGATCTCGATCGAGGACGCGCTGGTCATCGCACACCAGATCGACCCCGGCGCCGCCTCCGCGACCGTCACCATCGGCTACCCGGCGTTCCTCGGGGTCGCGCTCGCCTCCGACTCGACCGCGACCGTGGCGGGCGTCCTCGACGGCACCCCGGCTGCGTCCGCCGGCCTGGCCGTGGGCGACACGATCACCTCGGTGAACGGGGTGGCGGTGGCCTCCGGCTCGGCCCTGTCCGACGCGCTCGCCCAGTTCGCCCCCGGCGACTCGGTGGCGCTGACCTGGACGACCGCTGGCGGCACCGCCGGCTCCGCGACGGTCACGCTCATCGCCGGCCCGGCCGACTGACGCGCCGGAATGAGTCCGACCAGCCTGCCGTTGAGAGGTAGGCTGGTCGGACTGGCTTCGGTCAGTGCTTGAAAACTGAACATGGGGGTGATCGGTTTCGACGGTGATCGTCGAACCAGGAGAAGCGGGTCGAGGACGCACGGTTATCTCGTCAACGCTCCGTGCAAACCAATAGGTGCCAATTCCAACCGCACCGACTTCGCCCTCGCCGCCTGAGCGAGTCCCGAAGTCCGTTGGCCTGAGTACGCTCTCGACTCAGTAACCAGCGTCATCTAGAGAGCCACTGCTGGTAATCGTCGTCAGGTCGATTGCCGGGACTTTAATCTGACTGGGCCCGTCCACAACATGTCTGCGTGATCGTGGGGGCCGAGAAAAGCACAGCAGACTGCACCCGGAGAATCCCTGGTACTGCGTCACCGGACGCGGGTTCGATTCCCGCCACCTCCACCCATCTGACCTGCGGAAACGTAGGTCTTGTTGACACGGATCTAGCCTCTTGTTGACGCGAGGGGCTATTTCTGTGTCTAGGGTCTCCATGCGGGAGCGGACGGGTCACGGGCCCCTTCGGGGTGCTCTGGCGGGGAACCCCGAACGAAGCACCAGAGTTCGATGACGTACGACGACGAGAACGAGGCCCCCCGTGGCAAAGCACCTGCTGGAGGTGACCGCGGGCATCCGGGCAAAGCCGCGCAGCTCGCGGCTGCTGTCCGCAGTCACGGGCTTCCGTCGAGGACGCCGTCGCCGAGCACACCGAGCTGCTGACCGCGATCGGTCCACATACCCGCGCCACCTATCGCCAGCGACGTGCGAACGCACACCTGCTGCCTGACGAGCAGGCCGAAGCGGCCGTCGCAGCCACTCGAGCGCTTGGTGGGATCGGGTAGTCGCGCGCGATCGGTCCGCGCGACTCCGGCTAGTTGCCTGAACGATTGGTGGAACGGACGGCGAACCAAGTCACCCGGGGGCCGCCTCCGTCGGGCCCGACTTACGGGAGATGCGCGCCTAAGCACCGAGCCGCGCGCGAACGGCCGCTCTCGCCGCAGGCGTGAGCCGCAGGTACCTACCCCATGCCCGTTCGAGGGCGGAGACGTCGCGCTTCTCTTGCCGAATCCACTGGATGAGGCGGTCGATATCGGCGGTCGGGAGCGCAAGGGCGTCGGCGAGGGCGCCGTCGGCGTCGCGCTCGCGCTGGCCGGCACGGCAGCGCTTGCACTCGGTAACAAACTCACGCGTCGTCGCGCCGCCCGGGAGGCGAACCGGCCGACTGGATACGGCCAAGACGGCCGTCAGCATTGCGTCGTCCGGGTATCCCTCGCCGCCGGCGATTCCGCAGATCGTGCATACGAAGCCATCGCGCGCCATGACGTCATCACGGGCCTTGCTCGAGATCGTTGGTGCCGACGCGGCAGCGCGCCGCTCGCGTGGGTTCCATACCGCGACGCCCTCGGTCACGAAGCGGTTCTGCTCCCGGGTCAACGATGCGTCATCCGCGCGGGTGTGCAGTATCCAGCCAAAGTCGCGAAGGTCCCGAATGCGTCGGTCCGCCTGCGCGATACCTGGAAAGGCTTGGCGAATGTCCTCTTTGGTGAAGGTATTGCCGATGCCGACCTCTTGAACGAGCCAGAGGGCGCCCCGGACCATGGTGCCGCCCTGGAGTGCGGGGTCGTTCCATGCTGCCGTCTTCATCACTGCTTCACCGTCCCGGTAGCCACCGACTGCACCCGTGTAGTGGATGCTCACTGGCATGATGCCGTATGGGCCCGCCGGATCCAGCGGGTGAGAACTTCGAACCATAGGCACGAAGGAGATATCGGTGGTCGCGCAAGACTTTGGGATTCCTCCTACCGGCGCGACTGTCGCGGAGAACCTGGCGTTGTGGGTGGATGAGGCTCAGCAGGAAGGGAACGCGGAGTCGATGCGCGTGCCCTGGAGGGGCGGATGGGACGTGCTGACCGTCGTTTCAGTCCCGGTGAACCAGCTCTACCTGAACCCCAACACTCACCGGATCCGTGCCCAGCGTACGTCCGACCCTGCGCGCGACGAGGCTCTCGGTCGGCACCCTTGGGGTGAGGAGGGCCAGCAGTACCTGCGAGACCTGTTGCGGTCAAAGCCAACCGAGCCGAACGTCGAAGACCCTGAGTACAGGGAGCTGGTCACCGAGCTCGGGCGCCACGGGCAGCGCGATCCCGGCATCGTTACGCGCACGGGCATTCTCGTCGACGCGAATACTCGATGCGTGGCACTACGCGACTTGGGAGTAACGCATATTCGAGTTGGCGTCTTAAAGCATAGTGCCAACTGGGAGGACATCAATGCGATCGAGCTGCAGATCCAGCTTCGGAAGGACAAGCGCAGGGACTACCCATACATCAACCGTCTGATCTCGATCGAGGAGCAACTGGCGGCAGGGATGAGCGAACGCGACGTTGCGCACGATTGGAATATTGCGGAAAAATCGCTAAAGGCAGACATGTGGGCCTACGCGCTGATCCGCGAGGCGATCGATCGCAGCCGTACGAGCGACGGGGCGCAGTTGAACCTGCTCCACTTCAATGACCAGCAGGAAAGTTTCCGCGAATTTCATCGTGGCTATCAGGCTCTGCTCGCTACGGACCCGGACGGCGCCGAGCAGATGCGTGAAGCGCGACTTGCATCGCTGGTGTTGGGTCTACCGAAGACGTCGCTACGAGCCGTGGGCGGCGAGTTCTACACGCGCTATCTGGAGCGCCAGCTGCCACCAAACCTCAAGCCCACGGTTCCGGAGCCGACCGCAATCGCAATTCCTGGATTGCCAGGCGTCGGAACCATGGCGCCGGCGAGCAGCGACGGCGCGCGCGCTGCGAGGGCATTGACCGACAGCCTGCTCCAGGCACGGGCTCAGACGGCCACGTCTGAAGCCCCAGGTTCCAAGGCCGCGGCGGCGAAGTTCATCGACGAGGCAAACCAGGCGTTCCGCAGGGCCACGAAACTCGCTGGTCAGGACGAGACGCTGGCGAAGAAGCAGACCGCGGTCCCGGACCGAGTCGTCGACGCGTCCGACTTCCTGAACCAAGCGACCACGGAGTTCGCCAAGTCTCGGCAGGAGCGGACGCTCGACGAGGACGCCTTCGATAGTGCGCTCCTGGAGCTGAGGAGCAGCATCGAGGGCCTCGCGAAACTGGCGTCACGGGCGTACCCGAGCCCTCCCCAAGGCGTTGGCTGGCTGCTCGCCGCCGCCCGGGCGCGCGCTGATCAAGATGTCTGAGCCAAGTCTCGCGATTGGGCTCAGCGCTCACCCGACCAAGGTCCGCCTCAGGGCCCGGCCCGGGATGGAGGAGGCGCTGCGCCGTCTCGCGCTCCGCTTCCCGAGCACGGAGCGCGTCTCGAGCCTGGTGATCGAGGTTCCGCTCGATGACCTCATGACGCACGTCGCAGCTCTTCAGCGGTGGCCAGAGCCCGGAACGGTGAAGTGGGACGAAGCGGTGGCACGGGTCGTCACCGATTCAATGCGCGACGCGCAAATCGTCGCTGAGCGGCTTGCGGGAGCGGGTGGGGCAACGCCCACGCTGGCGTCGAGCACCCAATTCGATGGGGCAGGGTGGAAGGCGGATCTCACCGAATTTCAGCGCGACGACATCACGAAGCTGCTGTCCTTGCGGCACGGTGCCAACTTCTCGGTACCGGGTGCCGGCAAGACTAGGGTCGCGTTAGCGGTCTTCCACGCACTGCGGGAACAGGGTGAGGTCGAACGGCTGCTCATCGTCGGTCCAAAGTCGAGTTACGGATCATGGGCGTCGGAGAACCTCGAGTGCTTCGAGACTCCCCTGCGCCTGGAAGTCATGGACCGTGGACCGAGCTCGGTGGCCGATGCCGTTGTCATCAATTATGAGCGGCTCTCGGCGGCGGTACCGACGCTTACCCGGTGGCTCGACGAGAAGCCCACGCTCATGGTCCTCGACGAGGCTCACCGGATGAAGCTCGGTGCCGATGGCGTCTACGGCGCCGCATGCCTTGCCCTCGGCCCATACAGCCGGCGTCGGCTCGTTCTCACCGGAACCCCCGCCCCGAACGGCGTGCGGGACCTGGAGAGCCTCTTCGCCTTCGTGTGGCCGGGCACGGGTCGGCAGCGCGTTGTTCAGGCCGTGGGCGGCGGCAACCTGGCGATTGCAAGCCAGCGATTGCGTCCCCTGTTCGCGCGGACGACCAAGAAGCAGCTGGGGCTCCCTCCGGTCACGGCCGTCGTGAGGCGTCTCGACATGCCACCACTCCATCAGGAGGTTTACAGGGCACTGCTCGGCGAGTTCTCCGCTCGCGCCATCGGTGGGCAGGGCGACCTCGAGGCGCTCGGAAAGGTGCTCGTCTACTTGATGATGGCGGCGACGAGCCCCGCCCTGCTGTCGGTCGGAACGACCCGCTACGAGCCGCTCGCTTACCAGGTCGCGCCGCTCGAAGTTCCGAACGGAACGACCCTCTCCGACCTGCTCGCGCGGTTGCCGCGCCACGAGCTCTCGCCAAAGTACGAAGAGGTCATCAGGATCGTCCAGGAGAACGCGGCCGTCGGCCGCAAGACGCTGGTCTGGTCGACGTTCATCCGCAGTCTGACCACGCTCCGCGAGCTCCTGGCCCCGTACAGGCCTGCTCTGGTGCACGGTGGCAGTGCTGACCGAGAGGCAGAGGTCCAGCGATTCCGAGAGGATCCCGCTTGCCTTGTTCTGCTCTCGAATCCGGCGACACTCGGTGAGGGCATCAGCCTCCACCACGAGTGCCACGATGCTGTCTATGTCGATAGGGACTTCGCGGCGGGCCGGTATCTCCAGAGCGTCGACCGGATCCATCGACTCGGACTCGCCCCAGACGCTGCGACGCGCGTTACCGTCCTCGTGGCGAACGAGACCATCGACGAAGTCATCGAGCAGCGGCTTGGCGTCAAGCTTGACTTCATGGCGCGAATCCTCGACGACGCATCTCTGCGAGAGCTCGCGGACCTCGACGAGGAGCCCGCTGTCGGCGGTGGGCTCGATGCGTCCGACCTACAGTCGCTGATCGGCCACCTCAATGCCTCTTCCCCCTGAACCAATCGTGCAGGCAATGGCCAGGTGGCTGAAGCTCGTGCCAACTAGTGGCATTCAGCGATCGCGCTCACTCTTGATGACGAGCGCCCAGTACCAGGACCTCACGCCGACCCAGTACGAGACGGCGCTGGCATGGCTGGAAGCGCGCGGACTATTGGAGAAGCCGCTCCTCGCCTCCGCGCACGCACGCGTCGCCGTCTTCGAACACCTCGTCGGCGAGGCAGGCTGGTTCGCCAACGCCGACTTGCTCGTCCGTGAGCCCGATGAGCTACCACTCGATGCCGCGTTCGCGGCCGACGAGCTTGGGCTGAATCCGGTTGCGGCTGCGCAGGTCATTCGGACTCACTGGGGAAGGGTCGACACTGCGCGCCGAGAGGAGGTGGGCGCGGCGGGCGAGCGTGCGCTGCTCTCGCTGCTACGTGGGTCTCTCGTACCGAGCGCTACCGTGGAGCACGTAGCTGCCGTGAGCGATGGTTTGGGCTACGACATCGCTGTGGGGGCCCGCGACTTCGAATGCCACATCGAGGTCAAGAGCACGACGAGGAAGGCCTCGGGGTCGTTCTATCTCTCTCGGAACGAGTTCGAGGTCTGCCGGTTCGACGGCCTGTGGGTCCTGGTGTTCGTCCAGTTGTCGACTTCGCTCCAGCTCGAGCAGGTCGAAACAGTGAGCGCCCATTGGCTGCGCGAAGCGGCTCCGGCAGACACCTCGTTGGCAGTGCGCTGGGAGAGCGCTCGGTTCGAGGCACCGCGCGAAGCGCGCGAGGCTGGTATCGGGCGGCTCGGGGATTTGCTCGCCGTCGACAGCCCGCTGGGTGCGTCTCGTCAGTAGGCCGCACTCAGACGTCACCTGCCGGCTTGGACGGCGGTTCCGTCCACAACTCTGCTAGTCAGGCGGCGCGTCGCCCTCTAGCACGCGACGATGAACCCGATCTGCCTCCCACGCCGTGTCGGTGGGGGCGTGCAACCTAGGCGAGACTTAGCCTCGCTACGAGCAGAGGAGTAGAAGACGTGGGCGAACTTTCGGTAGTCGAGATCTGCGCAGGTGCAGGTGGCCAGGCGCTCGGTCTCGAGCTTGCCGGGTTCAACCACCGCCTGGCGATCGAACTGGACGAGAACGCTGCGGCGACGCTTCGACACAACCGTCCGGATTGGGAAGTCCGGGTCGGGGACGTCGCGGACCCTGAGGTCTGGAACCCTGACGAGTTCTCCGAGGATCTCTCGCTTGTGGCGGGCGGTGTGCCGTGCCCACCCTTTTCAATTGCGGGGAAGCAACTCGGCACCAGTGACGAGCGTGACCTGTTCGCGTGGGCCGTCGAACTTGCGGGCCGGATGGAGCCGCGAGCCGTACTTCTCGAGAACGTCCGCGGTCTGTCGATGCCGAGGTTCGCCGCATACCGACAGCACGTCAAGGACCGCCTGGCCTCGTTCGGATACTGGTCTGACTGGAAGTTGCTCGAGGCGCGCGACTACGGCGTTCCACAGTTGCGTCCGCGATTCATCCTCGTCGCGCTGCGCCTGGAGGATGCCCAGTACTTCCATTGGCCTCAGCCGACGCCATATATCGGAACTGTGGGCTCGGCGCTGCGCGACATGATGAAGTCCGGCGGCTGGGCTGGGGCCGATACCTGGGCCGAGAGCGCCAACGGAATCGCCCCCACGATCGTCGGCGGTTCGAAGAAGCACGGCGGTGCGGATCTTGGACCAACCCGTGCGAGGCGCGCTTGGGCGGCGCTCGGCGTTAACGGCATTGGCGTAGCCGATGAGCCCCCGTCGGCGGAGGCTCCACTCGGATTCCAACCCAAGCTCACCACCGAGATGATCGCTCGCATCCAGGGGTGGGGAGCTGACGTCGAGTACGCATGGACCTTCACTGGACTGAAGACGTCCCGCGCCCGACAGATTGGCAACGCGTTTCCACCACCCGTCGCGCGAGCTGTCGGCAGCGCGATCGCCGCGGCCCTCCGCCACGAAGGCTTGCCTGCTCGACGCGAGCCATCGGAAGCCGACGTCACGCATGACCCGCTGTACGTTGCACTTCGCTCGGCGAGCGGGCCTTTGACGACAGCTGAGATCGCAGAGCGGATCGGCGAGGCCGTCAGTGAACTTGAGTTCGCTCGCCGACTTGAGGCGCTGCGTCAGGACTTCGAATTGCTCGTTGGCGGCACCGGTGAGCAAGCGACGTTCCAGCTCGGCGCGTTCCGAGGGTTCGTTGGGCAGGACGACCACCTGCGCCACGGCGCGTTCGAGACCGCACGATCGCGCATCAGCTAGTCGGGCGGTCTCGCACCTAAGCGAGGCGCGAACGTACGGGCGGACCACTTTCCGAGGTCGCACGCGGTCGGGCGCCAGTAACGTCTCGGTGTGGCGCCCAAGAAACCCGTCGCCGTCTGCCGGGAGCCATCGGCACCGAGTGCGCGGGATACCGGTGCGCGCCCGCCGGACGTCGTCGAGCCGCCCGACTCCGACCTCGAGCTCAATTCCAAGGGCGAGTTGGCGCGGCCGACCGACGACGAGCGCCAAAACGTCAGTCGTGCGGCTACGCGGGTCCGTCGACCGATGCCAGTTTCGCGCGACGCACCACGGGTGACGCGGACGTGACCACCCCGAGTTCTCGTTCAATGTCGGCGACAACTAGATCGACAGACTCGTGCTCCCAAAACCGGAGTACGGTCCAGCCCGCACGAGCGAGCCGTGCGTTGGTGTCGGCGTCACGAGCGACGTTGGCCGCAATCTTGGCCGGCCAGTAGTCGACGTTGTGAGCAAAGGACTTCCGGCCATGCTCTGGACAGCCGTGCCAGAAGCAGCCGTCTATAAAGACGGCGATGCGCTGGCGGGTGAACACAATGTCCGCACGGCGGCGCAGAGATGGGTCCGGCCGGGCGTCGACGCGATATCGGCGCCCCCGAGCGTGCAGAAGCCGTCGCACCGCAAGCTCAGCATGGGTATCGCGACGGCGGTTCGCCTGCATGTTTCGGCGGCGTCCTGGCGAGGACGCCCACGACGGTTTCGCAATCACGGTGCCTAGCCTCACACAGCGAGCGCAGACTGTTGAGTCACAAGCGCCCCACGGAACCGAGCGTGTGCCCGGCGATAGCGGGCTTCGCCGAACGAGCCGCCGTCTAGCGACGGCAGGTCTGGACCGAGACCCGGCTCAGCGTTGCGCTGGCCGAAGAGGTGCGCCAGGTTGTGCGCGCGGCGGCGATGGCGGCTCGGGCGAGTCGGGCTGGTGCTCCGCTCACGTCTCGGCCGCCGGAGTTGGCGCGTGGGAGGTCGAGGGATGCTGGTCACGATTGACACGGCTTTGTCAGGCGGGCAGGCAGTCAGGGTCGGGCCGGTTGGTGGTGACGTAGAGCCGGTTGGTGTGGCGGTCTCGGCTGACCGCGACGACGGGTCCTCGCGACCCATCCGTCGGTGACCACTGCATGCGGCTCGTCGATCGTCATGCCCTGGGTGCGTGCGATGGTCGTCGCGTGGGCCGAGCTCGACGTGCTCGGCGATGTAGCCGGCGGTTAGCCGCAGCGCCGAGCTGGCAGCCGTGGCGCGATTCATAGGTATGTCGTCAGTCGAATCCAACCCAGACCTAAAGATGTGATGTCGGTGACCGATAGCATCTTTGGGCTTGCGAGCGGTGGCACCTGCGACGCCCGCGACCGAAGCGGGGATCGAGAGCGAGGTTGCATGAGTCAACGCCCCGAGGGGGACCATTCTTTGCAGGTGGCCAAGGCCACGCTGGAGGCGTGCGGCTTCATCGTGCACACCGACCCGGCGGGTTGGCGCCCTCCGATCCTGGCCCACCATGCGAGTCGGGGGCTGTTGGCCCTGGGCCTGTCGGACGGCTCCAATGGCGCGATGGTGGCGCTCAACCGACAAATCGCGATCCTCCGCGACGAGATTCCTGCTGTACGGCGCGAACGATTCAGTCGCTTCCTCGTTAGCGACGGCGACGGACCAGAGCACACGAGCTCTGTGCTCTCTCCGGTGGACGTCGCTGGAACGAACTGGATCGAGGAGATTCCCGTTCGGCTCCTCGATGAGCAGGTCCGAGCGGACGTTGTCGCCGCGTATCGCCCCGCGGCCGTGATCGACGTGCCGATTCGGCTGCCGCTCGACGACGATCTGGCGGGGGAGCGGGCCGCTCTTCGCATCGCCCTGGACCGCCAGCAGGCCGACGTCGTCGCGGACGACGCAAGCGAGGTTGTCGTCGTCACCGGTCCGCCGGGAAGCGGCAAGACTCTCGTGCTCGTGGCGCGTGCGAGGCGCGTCGCTCTGGCGCATCCAAAGTGGACGATTCAGGTCCTCTGCTTCAACAACATGCTGGTCAGCTACCTCGAGTCCCTGGTTGCCGACGTGCCGAACATTCAGGTCAATACCTTCGGCAAGTTCGCCCATCGCTACGGCTTCCGAGTCCACCTCAGCGACGAGGGGCTGGCTGGTCGAGACGTTGCGCGTCATCTCCCGGTGCTTCGCGCGAATCCACCGCTTGACGCCCTCGTCATTGATGAAGCGCAGGACTTCTTCCCTTCGTGGATCGACTTCGCAGTCGCATCCGTGCGGCCGGGGCACGGTGGCATTGCGGTCGCTGGTGATCCAAAGCAGGCTCTTTATCGCGAGGGACTCGACGATGGCATTGCCGTGGAGGGGCGCCTGGAGGTCCGGCAAGTGGTATTGCAGCGCCCATACCGGTCGACGCGGCAGATCCTGGATGTCACCTCCGCACTAGGACCGTCGAGCGTCGTTAGCGGTCGGGCCCACGCGTTCGAGGGCGAGCCGGTCGACCTGGTGTGGTCGGAGAAGATCGATGGCCAGGCCGCGTCGGTCGCTCGCGACGCGAAGCGCCTGATCGAGTCAGGACAGCGGAACCCCCAAGACATCGGGGTTCTGGTCACGCGCAAGTTCCACATCGGGCGACTTCGGGCGGCGCTCGAAGGGGCCGGTGTCCCGGTGCGGGCGGTATATGCGAATCAAGCAGGGTCGTTCTCGCTCGGTGAACCGACGGTGACGGTCATGACAGTCCACTCGGCCAAGGGGCTTGAGTTCGACGTGGTCTTCCTGGTGGGCCTCGAGAACCTGCCGGAAGGTGAACAATCGGAGGAGGCTGAGCGACAGGGTCGAGCCGGCTACGTCGGCATGACCCGTGCTCGCGATCAGTTGATCGTCACGTACTCCAAGGACAACGCCTACCTTGAGAGAATCCGCGGCCTGCCAGTTGAGACCCTTCGGCGGTGGGTATGGCCCGACGACTTCCCGGAGGAGTGAGTGGCAGAGCTCAAGGTGATGGGTGAGTACGTCGGTCCAGGCGAGCGAAAGGCGGCCGAGAGGCTTGCCGAGCGCCTTCCCTCGGATTGGGTGGTGTTCGCGGGCCGCAAGCTTGCTGGCGAGACACGCGATGACGTCGACCTGATCGTGGTTGGGGCAGGAACCATCTTCGTTCTCGAGGAGAAGTCCTGGGGGCCACGGATCGTCGTTGGCGACAACTTCTGGCACGTCAACGGCGAGGCCCGGCCGAACCCGCTCAACCGAAACGCGCAACTGGCGCGCAAGCTCGCGGGACTCTTCAAGGACAAGGCCCGCGGGTATGCGAACGTGCGAGGTAAGAGGGTCGTGCCAGCGGTCGTGCTCAGCCACGACAACGTGACCGTCATGGGTGCCGCCAACCATGACGCCTCCGAGCACATCTGGTCGCTAGAACAAGCCGACGAGGCGATGCTGTCCATCGACCGGCGCGAGACGCCGCTCGGAGACGCTCGCCGGACTGTCTTGGCCTACCTCGACGAGCTGCCACAGGCGCGCAAGGACACCCGCATCGGGGACTACCGTGTGCTGGGCCGCGTTGAGGTCCCTGGCGCAGAGTTGACGTACTACGCGGTCGGCAACGACGGACAGCATGTGCTCCTGAAGTGCTACCCGTTGCATCGCCTCGAGTCTCACGGTGATCCGCGCGAGTTCCTGCGGCGCGAGACGATTGCTCTGAACCGCCTCGCGGACTACGCCCGAACTTGGCACGCGCGCCCGTTCTTCGAGGACCCGGCTCGGGGGCTGTTCGTTGTTCCCGTGGTTCCGCCGGCGGAAGCGCGATCACTCGAGCAAGCGATCGTCAAGCCCGGCCCGGAGCGAAGCGACGGCGAGCTCGATGACGACGTGGCGCGGGACGTCGCGCGAGACGCCTTTCTCGCGCTGGCCGACGTGCATGCGCAGGGGCTGATTCACCGCGCGCTGCATCCACGCCGCGTCTGGCTAGCACGACGCATGCGCGTGATGTTCAGCGACTTCCATTTCGCGCGTGTAACTGACGGTGCGACGATCGCTGGCTGGGCGCGGGACTACGACGTCAGCGAAAACTATCGCGCGCCCGAGTGCGTCGCTGACCTCAGCAGCGCTACGGCGAAGTCGGACGTCTACAGCCTCGCGCTCTGCTTGAGCGCTTGGCTTCTTGGCCGGGATGTCACCGAGCTCGCTCCCGACGCCCTAGCGGCGCAGGTCCGTGCCGGGTACCCATGGGCGGCCGCCCTAGTTGACGGCCTCGCGACCTCGCCCACGGCCAGGCCGACCGCGGAGGAAGTCGTCGAGTCGTTATCGCCAGAGCCAGTCGTGGTCGAGCCGGTGACGGAGCCTGACGCTGAATTCGTTGTCGGGCAAACCATCGACGGGCGCTATGAGATCAAGCGTCAACTAGGCCGAGGCGGGTACGCCACGTCTTGGCTCGTCTATGACCGCGAGGCCGATCACACCAAGGTCCTGAAGCAGTTTATGCACGGTGACCCCGACGAACTCAGAGCGGAGTACAACGCCGCCAACACTCTCCAGCACGATGGGTGCGGGCGCGTCTACGACGTGCGTGTCGGCCGCGAGCCGTACTACCTGGTCTCCGAGTACGTCGAGGGCGAGAGCCTTGCGACCGGTGGGATCGATCGGGACGTGGATGAACTTCGGTCGATCGCTGTGGGTGTGCTCGAGGCGCTGGAGTACATCCACAGGAAGGGGTTTGTGCACGGTGACGTCACGCCGGCCAACGTAATCGTGTCGACAGATGGCAATGGCTACGCAAAACTCATCGACTTTGGGCTCGCGATGAAAAAAGGGGGAACCCCGGCCGGCTGGAGCCCACGGTTCGCCGCGCCAGAAGTCATCGAGCGACGCAGCGCCGTGGTTGCGAGCGACATCTTCAGCTTTGCCGCCACAATGGCGTTCGCGATGCTCGGTCGGCATGTCGCGGCCTACGAGGACCGCGAGCTAGTGGTTGTCGAGCCGACGCCCGACGAACTGGCTACGTGGCAGGAGTCGGGCGAGCGACTCCTCCGCGTGCTCATGCGTGGCGTGTCGAACGACCCGACTGCACGACCGGAGAGCGCAGCGGCGTTTCGGTCACTCGTCATCGAGTCGCAACAACCGCCATCGGTGGCGGTCCCGGCGCCCGGCGTTGCTCTCGTCCGCCAGACGAACCCCACGGTGGAGGCCGTCCGTCGGCTCTACAGGGGCTCGACGATCGGAAATGCCGGCAACCGCGGGCTCGACGACGAGTTCGCCAAGCGGACGTACGTTCCGACGAGGTTGGACACCGAACTTCTCCCGCGCGTCCTTGCCGGCGACTTCGAGCTGGTTCTGTTGAGCGGTAACCCGGGCGATGGCAAGACCTCGGTGCTCGTCCAGCTTGGCGACGAGCTGCGTCGCAGAGGCGGAGTTTCAACGTACGACGACGATGCCGGATGGGCTATCGACCTCGCCGGCCACACGTTCATTGCTGTGTACGACGCGAGCGAATCGCACGAGGGCCTCTCCTCAGACGACCTGATCCGGCGAGCTCTGGATCCCGTTCTTGGGCGCTCGGATGCGACCGCGCTGATCGCAGTGAATGACGGCCGACTGCACAACTTCCTGAGGGATTTCGACGGCGTCTATGAAGACTGGGCCCTTGCTGTGCGGGATCAGCTCGATGGGTTGGCGCCTGAAGATGACCGTGTCGTGCTCGTTGACCTCAAGCGACGGACCCTGACGAGTGCCAATCCAGTCGAGCCCGGGTTGGGACGCCGCGTCCTCGAGCAGTTGGTACGCGACGACTTGTGGACGAGCTGCGTGAGCTGCGTGGCCCAGGCGGAGTGTCCGATCCTCGCCAATCGCAACACCCTGGCTGGCCGGGGGGCGGAGGTCTTCGACGAGCTCCTTGGGATCAGTCACCTGCGGCGCCGCCGACGGGCGACGTTCCGCGACGTGCGCTCCGCCGCGGCCTGGCTCATCACGGGCGATCGGAGCTGCGAGGCGGTGCACGTCCGGCGGGAGGAAGGCCTCTCGCCGCTATACCTGCCCGACGCCCTCACCCACGACCTGGCGTTCGCGCAGGGGTCAGGCGACTATCTAGTCGACGAATGGTCCGACCTTGACCCGAAGTTGGTGGCTGCACCTGCCGTCGATCGCACTCGACGGGAGATGCGTCGCGATCCCGCTCGCCGATACTTGCAGTCGGTCGACAGTGTTGCCCGCGCGCTCTACTGGGGAGTCGTCTCGTCAGACGAGGCGAGACCGAGCGAAATGAGGGTCTACCGCCACCTGAGCGAGTTCAAGGCGATGCTCGCGGGCGACCTGCCGCAGAAGACGATCCGCGATCGTCTCCTACTGGGGATCAGTCGGCTGGTCGGTGCATTTGGGTACAACGACGAGGGCTTGGCCGTGAGTACGGGCGCCGATTCGGCATGGACTGTGTTGCACTCTCTGCCGGCAGACCAGTTCCAGGTCGAGGTAACCGGGCGCAACGATCGGTTTATCGAGTCGATGCCGGACCGACTCGCGATCGTGCACCCGATCGCACGACTGTCCCTCAGCCTCGACACCGCCGAGATCATTCTGCGAGTCGCCGATGGCGAAATCGTCGACGATGTCGCATCAGACGGGGTGCGACAGGAGATCGACGGCTTCGTGAGCCAACTTGCCCGTCAGCCATCGCGTCGTGCGCGGATCGTGGACGCCTCTGGTTCTGTCGCTTCGGTTCGTGCCGAGGGACCCAACATCCTGCTGGAGCCGGTGTGACATTTTCGCTGCCCAAGGAGTTCAGCACGTTGGTCACGCCGACCGTGCTGCCAGTGGAGTTGAATGACACCGACGTCGACCGAATGATTACGCGAGTCCTTGAGATGGCGGTAAAGCAGGGGAGGACGGCATCATCGCGGGTTAACGCGAACGAGTACGACCGCTATCTCGACGCGTTGCGGGACTCGGGAAACCTGGTCGGATTCGACGGCGAGCACGGTCGCGACCTTCTCGACGGATGGGTGCGGGCGTCGATCGTCAAAGAGGAACGCGCTGGCCTTCGTCGCGACACGGTGCAGATGGGCTATCTGCGCCCGCTCACGATCGCGACGTACCGGAGTGGGCTGCCGAAGACGTCGTCTCGAAACCGAAAAGCTGACGTTGTGGCCTACCAGAGCATGATTCGGGCCGTTGCTCGCCGAGGCTCGAACAACCCGCCCGCCGAGGTAAGGAAGCTTTTCGTTGATACGTTCGGCACGGGCGTCGAACTGGGCGAGGCGCCGTGGGCAGGTCCGCGGTACGACGGCGAAACGGAAATCGATATCGACACACTGCTCGCGCTCCGATTCCTGGAAGGTTTCGAGGGTAGCGAGAACTTGAGCCGCGAACGGAGTGACGTCGAGATCCCGATCCCGCAGGCGGTCGACCCGCTGGGCGAGGATCTCATCGCGTTCCTTCGCGCCTACGGCCCATCGATGCCAGTGGCAGAGGCATACGGACACGTCAGCGCCATCATCGCTCTGAGGCTATTCCAGCTGCCGCTCGTCTCGGCAGTCGTCGCCAGGCGCTTGCTGTCCGGCGACGCGTCCAGCGATCAGCCCGTCCGGCCGGAGATGTACTGCGACTTCACCAGACGGCGGGGAGGCGCATCCGACGAGACGTCCAAGCTGTGCGTGATGCGAGATCTCGAGGTACTCCGGGCGTTCTTCGCAGACCGGCTCCTGCTTCGAGCGCTATCTGAGGTGCACCCGTTCACCGGCGTGACGCCAGTTGGCGAGACTGCTGAAGAGCTTATGAGGTGGTGCGCCAACAGCCGCGATGACCAGCGAACACAGATGGCACTCGGAATGCGGCTCCAGCAGATCTTCCACGCATTGGACGAAGACTCCGACGGACGAGCATTCATTAACGAGATCCTCGGCTCGGAGGGCCTGTCGCCCGAGGACCGATTCGTTGCGGTTCTCGTCGAAGGATTGCGAAAGCGCGGGCTCGAGAACCAGATCAAGTGGTTCCACACCACCGGTGGGATCACAAAAAACTATGGCGTTCTGTCGGGGACACTGCGCGTCCGTTCGACCTGGCGCTACGCGCCGTCAGATGAAGTGCTGACCACGCTGCTGTGCATGTGCTTCGTCGACAGTGAGTTCCGGGTAGCTCGCTCGTTGCCTATTCGCGTCGTCCTGGAACGGCTCGAAAGCCGATTCGGGCTGATCATCGATCGACCGCCCGCTGGTCTCGACTCCGGAGAGGCGCGTGCGGGTGCGGCCGACAACCTGGAGGCGTTCACGCGACGACTCAAGTTGCTCGGCTGCTTCGAGGGCCTATCTGATGACTTCTCAGCGCAGTACGTCACGCGCCCGCGGGAGGCGGCATGACAACCCCCGGCGAGATCCTGCTCTGTCGTGCGATCGCGACCCACCTGGTCGCAGTCATGCACGATGCGGCCCCAGGGCATTGCGTTCGCCTCGACGACGTCGACCCTGGTCTGGCGGCCGAGCTCTGTCAGGCCATGACCGACGCGCCTGACCACGTACGCGTCCACGTCTTGCGCGCTGAACCGCAAGAGTCGTTCGAAGTCGCTCCGGAGAGGGCGATCGAGCTGCGCAACAGGAAGCAGAAGGCACTGCTGCTCTTCGTTCCTGCTGGAGAGGGGCACGCGGCGAGCTCGCTCGACAACTCTTTCAATCGATTGCCGATGAGCTCGGTCTACCCAGGTGTCGAGCGTCTGTTGCTAGACCAGCTGCAGCCGTCCAGCCTCAAGGACACGCTGACCCGAGTCCGTCGGATGCTCTCGCGGAATGGCTTGGAGTCCTGGACGCAGCTCATCGCGGAGCTCTGTGCGGATCCGTCGGAGCTGACGCTCGGACGAAACCTCTGGCGGATCGGACTTGTCCCAGACCTTGCCCCGGGGCTTGAGGGTCGCCTCGAGCGCAATCGCGTGGCAGCCAACGAGCTCAGTCGCCCGTCGCGCCCATCATCCACAATCGATGATCGCCTCACCCGGGCGGGGGTGGAAGAGGGGATCTGGCGTGGGCGGCTTCGCCGCCATCTGGAGCATCAAGGTCCCCTTCTCGCCAACCCACGGGCCTGGACCCGCGGCCTGGCGGAGACCGAAGGGTTGTCGTTTGATCGCTGGCCGCTTGCTGACTCCGCCGGCCAGGAGCTCACAGCCGTGGAAGTCGTGCCGTTTAGCAAGCCCGATGGCTCGGTCGATCCCGCGAGCAAACTCGCGATGGGCGGAGACGGCCAGCTCGTCCTGCGGGTGCCGGAAGGCGGAGCTGGGAGTGTCGTCGTCCAGTGGCGGACGGTCCCGCTGAAGACGGACTCGGTTGCTCGTTGGCGTATCGAGGTCGGATACCCGGCTGACCTACGTTCTGTCGAGGATGAGCCGCTAGCGCAAGCAAGAGTCCGAGGTGCGCTGCGGCGAGCCACCGTCAAGGTGACCGCAGACGAGGACGACCTCGCCGGAGGATCGCGCTTCGTCGTCACGGTCACGCCGATCGGCGAGCATGGGGAGGAACTCGTGCTGTCGACCGGAGGGTCGCTGAGCGTAGACAGCCAAGAGTTCCAGGTCGTGCTAGCGGAGGCGGCCGCACGTAGCCCTCGGCGAACGGCTGCGGCGAGCGTCGCCGAGGCGGTCGTCCGAGTCGCGCTCGATGGGCAGGACGATCTCTCCGAGGACCTTGTGTCGTGGGACCTCGGCGGCCAGGTGTTCGGCTTACGCCTAGGCAACCGACGGGCGATCCAGGTTCGAGTCAGCGAACTCATTGTCCGACTCCAGCGGCACGCGACGGCCGAGCCCAACGCGGCTCGCCACTATGACGCCAGGACGCTGTTCGGGAGTGTTCTTGAGTCGTTCGGCGAGGGGCGCGAACTCGAGCTACCACCGGCCCTCCGGCGCGGTCGTGCAGCGTTCTTGGGCGCGCTCGGGAGCGACCCACAGCGAGACACGGTGGAGTCCGCACGCTGGACGCCGGAACTTCGAGCAGCGGCCATTTCCTACATGGCGACTTATCGACGAGCCCTGGAAGGAGCGGCGCCGGACGCGCTCGCCGACCTGCTGCAACTTGACACGGTTTCATTGCAGGTGAAGCGCAACGGCGAATGGATCCGCGCCGTCATCCTCCTTCCGATCCACCCACTACGACTGTGGTGGGTTAGCGAGCACGACTCCGTCCTGCGAGGTTGGGCTGAAGAACTGACGGCGGTGGGCTCGAAAGCGTCCCGCGCCGCGCGAATCGACGCGAGCCTCCTGCCTCGGATCATCCCCGCGAATCTGCCGTTCTCCACCATCGACGGCGCGGGCCACGTCGCGCTGTACGCCGAGGAGCTCACGCTGGGGAGCGGTCTGTACCTCGTCCCTGGAGAGATGGATAGGGATACGGCAGCGGAGTCGGTCGCCAGCATCCTCGGCCTCGACCGGGCGACGCCCAGCATGAGGGCCGCCTCTGGCATGGTGGCCGACCGATTCGCGGCGTACGAGGTTGCCCACGATCCCGGCGAGACCTTGCGAGTCCTCGCCGTCAACCCCGGATCTGGAGAGCTCCTGGCTGGTGCGCTCGCCCAAGGGGAGCTGCGGTCGTCGACTGAGGGCGAATCGGAGGACGATCCGAGGCGCCTTGACGTTCTCGCGTACAGCGACAGCGCGTCCTACGTCGACCCACTTCCGCACCTCTCGGCGCTCCAGCGTTCGCTGCGAGTCCGCGAGTACGCGCGTTTGGCAACCCACGTCGCGCCGCCGATGTCCTTGACGGTGCGACCAACCCGACAGTTGCTGGAGGACAACGAACAGGCCCATGTCGCCCTTCTGCAGGACGCTTACGCCAGTTCCGTTGCCTGCGGAGCTGCTATCGAACGAAAGGCCTCGTTCGGGGACCTGCTGGTACCGATGGTGACGCGTCGGCCGACGCTGACGGCCGAGCTAGCGTGGGAGAGCGGACCGGCGCTCGGTGTGGGCGGCGGCGACCAGAGCGTAATCGCCGCGCATCGATCGCACCAGCGCGCAATCGGTCGTCTGCTCGGTGGCGCGGACGGCGAGGTTCCCGTGGTTCGGGCGGTCGTCGACGAAGCACGACAGGCGCAGCTCCGTGCAGCCCACGATCGAACGGATTGGGTCGTCGGACTGGACCGATTCATCGGTGTGGATCTGTTCGAGGGCGGTTTCCTCGGTTCGTTCATCCTCGACTATGCCCCCGACTTCGTCGAGGGCATCGGAGACCGGCTTACGGTTACAACTACGCAGCGCCTCGAAGTCGAACGCCTACTTGAAGGGGCGATGCGAGACCTCGGCCTTGCGGAGGTGGACCAGAGCGTCGGCGAGTTGCTGCGGACGTTGACTGTAGTCTCCGGGCGGCTTGCGTTGCGTTTGCTCGAGAACAACACGCTAGCTCGGGAGGCGGTGTCGCTCGCCGCACTGGTGCGGTGCTTGCAGAACCGAGGCGACTTGACGGATCTGATCGTCGTGCCAGTCGACGCGCATCCAGAGATCTTCGGCCCGGCCGGGCGCGAAGGGGCCGACGCTCGCAGGTGCGACCTTCTCTTGGTCCGCGTTGGGCAGCGCTCGTTCAAGATCGAGTGCGTCGAGGTCAAGTCGCGCAAGGAGGCAAAGCTCCCGCCGGCGCTCGCGGACATGATCGTGAATCAACTGGATGACACGCGTCGCCTTCTGGAGTCGAGGTTCTTCTCGGACCCGCCCCGCATCGATGCGGCGCTACAGCGGGCGCGCCTCGCGAGCCTGCTGCACTACTACGCGGACCGGTCGGCCGCCAACGGCTTGATCGACGCCGCGCGAATCCCAGAGGTTCATCGCTACATCGATCGCATTGAGGAATCGGGCGAGACTGCTGAGATCTCGATGCAGGGCTACGTCATCAGCCTCGATGGTGATGCTGGGTTCAAGAAGCGGTACGGCGATGTCCCATTGACGGTCTTGACAGCCGACGACCTGGCTGGCGTGGGCCTCACGACTAGGAGCGCCGAACTCGAGCAGCAGATGTCCCGCAGTTCGACTTCGACGGTGTTCGCAAGCCCGACCGCTAGCCCTTCGCCGGTCTCGGGTGGAGGCCGTGCCGGTGAGGCAGTCGCCGTTGTCGGGATACCGCCGGCCCCTCACGATGAGCCGTCGGCAGTGGAAGAGGCGCTCGCTGGCCAGGTCCTCGGTCATGAAGTTGTCGACGCGCGCGTGGGCGTTGACATCTCAAATTCGCCGGACGACGGCGTGATTGCCGTCTCGCTGGGCTCCGACGCACACGGCGTGGAGGCGAGGTGGGGCGTGAGCACAAAGGGCAGTCCGCACGCATTTATTCTCGGCATCCCGGGTCAAGGTAAGTCAGTGACGACTCGCCGAATCATTCGTCAGTTTGCTAGCCAGGGCCTCCCTGCGCTCGTTTTCGACTTCCACGGTGACATGGCAGCGGATCCACCCGCAGATGCCGTGGTTCTGGACGCCGCGCGTGGCCTCCCTTTTAGTCCCTTCGAACCCGACATCGAGCTCGGGCGCCCGATCAATACGTCCGCCTGGGAGATCGCGGAGATCGTGGGATACGTCGCCAAGCTCGGCGAGATCCAGCGCAACCACGTGTATCGGGCCTTGCAGGACATCTACGGGGCGAAGGGTTGGGTGGGAACGACGCCAGGAAGCGGAACGCCCACTATGGCGGAGTTCGTGCAGGCACTCGAAACTGTGGAAACGTCCGCGGCCGGGCGCAACGCGGCCGCGCGGCTCCAGCCGTTCACCGATTTCGGGCTCTTCGACGAAGCCTCGACCGACCGGTTCGCTGTGCTGACCCCTGAGCGAAACGGCTGGGTCGTCGACCTCAGCAAACTCGGTCTTGAAGAGGTCCAGCGCTTCGGAGCCTCCTTCCTCCTGCGTCGGGTTTACCGAGAGATGTTCGGGTGGCAGCAAAACGGTCAAATGAAGCTCGCCGTGGTCCTCGATGAGGCTCATCGTATGGCCCGCGACGTGACGCTGCCTAAGATAATGAAAGAAGGCAGGAAGTACGGGGCGAGCGTCATCGTTGCCAGCCAAAACGTCGATGACTTTCACAAGGAAGTGCTGTCGAATGCTGGCACGAAGATCGCGTTCCGCACGAACTTTCCAGCGTCAAAGACGGTGAGCGGCTTCCTGCGCGGGCGGTCGGGGGTCGACCTGAGCGAGCAGCTCGAGAAGCTCAACGTCGGCGTCGCGTACGTGTCGACTCCGGAGTCGGTTCAGGCCAGGAAGATCTACATGTCGAATGACTAGCCGGCGACAAAACGGTGCGTCGGTCGCAGTCGAGCTCGAGGGGGCCCGTGCTTGATCGACCGACCGGGCATCCGAAGCGCAGCTGTGGTGACCTCGTCTACGAACGCATCGACCGGCATCGAGTTGGCGGTTTGGCGCCCCGCGCGCGCCTTCTCCGAGCCGGACCGACTCCTCCACGGCTGAGGGTGCGCCAGCCACGTTCGGCGATCCGCCGCCGACCGGTGTCGAGTGAGGCTTCTCCGATCGCGCCTCGGTCATCCGCCCCGTTGACGCGGTCCTGGCCGAGCACGGCAAGACGGCCGAAGGACGGTGGTGTCTCGGCTTCGAGCTGCTCGCCGAGGCCCGACTGGCGGTCGTCCTAGATGGAGGAGCGAGCCGACCTGGCCGTGACCTCCGGACCAACCCTCTCCAGGATTGACCCCGCCGATTCTCCGGCCGCTCCGTGGGTGGTCGTCGCTAGGTTTCGCTCAGGCATCGGGGCTGGGGAACCGATGGAGAGTCGTAAGTCGCGAATGAGGAGCGCCCGTGGTCCTTGCAGCACCGCAGATCGACGCCGATCTGGAGATCGAGCAGGAGTGGTTCGACGCTGTGCGCGCCGAGCGCGAGGCGAAGCGGGAGGGTCGAGCCGGCGCCTTCGGTGCGGCGGCGAACCCGAAGGACCGCATTGCGATCAATCGGGCCCACCAGCGCGACGAGACGCTTGGGAGGCCGGATGAGGAGGTCGCGTTCCTTCGCATCGACTGTGAGGACGGCGACGCCTACTACGTCGGCAAGCACTCCATAGTCGGCTCGGCCGGCGACGTACTGGTCTACAACTGGCTGGCTCCCGCGATCATGGCGATGCGCGGGGCCACGCACGCTGACGCGCGCGGAGTCGCACGTCACCGCCAGTACCGGACACGGCCGATCAACGACATCGACGACATCGCGGACGTCCTCTTCGCCGAGCTGGCGTTGAAGGTCGCGGAGCTGACCGGCGGCGAGGCTGCTCTGCTCGCGTCAGACTCGTTCCTTCAGCAGGTTCTTGAGCGACGGCGTAGTCCTCAGATGGAGGACATCGTCCGGACGATCCAGGCCGCGCAGGCCGACATCATCGGGGCGCCCGGCGATCAGCTTCTCGTGGTGCAAGGCGGACCGGGTACCGGCAAGACCGCGGTCGCGCTCCATCGTGTCGCCGCCCTGCTCTTCAACGAGCTCAAGGACGTCGAGCGTGACGACGTCCTCGTCGTCGGCCCCAACGCGACTTTCTTGCGCTACATCGCTCGGGTCTTGCCGGAGCTGGGCGAGGACCGCGTCGTCCACCAGGATCTGCAGCGCCTAATGGATGCGAGTGTCACGGTTTCGGTCAAGGAGCGGCCTGACGCGGCGCGGCTCAAGGGTGATGGCCGGATGTGTGAGGTGCTCGCCCGCGGCTTGCAGGAGCGCGTCCGGGTTCCGCATGATGAGGTCCAGTTCTCATTCGAGGACGTCTCATGGCGCGTGACGCTTGATCCGGCCGCAGTGCAGGAGCTTCTTGACGACGTCGGCGTCTCGCCGTACGCGGCGAATCGCGCTCGGATGCGGACCGCACTCGAGGCACTCGTCATGCGTGAGGCCCGTCGCACGGACCGAGCCGGCGCCCGTGCGGCCAACCTCAGGCCTCGCGCACCCGAGGTCGACGCCTACCTTGAGCGCATCTGGCCGCAGCTGACGCCGCAGGCGTTTCTGCGCGACCTTTTCGGCTCTCTCGAGCGGCTGGTGGCGGCGTCGAGTGGAACGCTCGACGTGGAGGACCTCCAGCTCCTGCGCCGACAGTCGGCACCAAGACTCTCCGACCAGCTGTGGTCCAAGGAAGACCTCCCACTGCTCGACTTTCTGGCGTTCGAGATGAGCGGCGACGGCCGCACATACGCGCACATCGTCGTGGACGAAGCACAGGACCTCTCGCCGATGCAGCTCATCGCGATCCGCCGCCGGTCGCGTGCCGGTGCGATGACAATCGTTGGGGACATTGCCCAGTCGACCGGTCACTGGGCCCGCGAGTCCTGGGATGACGTGATTTCCGAGCTCGAGTCACCATTGCCGCACACACTCGAGCACCTGCGGTACGGCTACCGGGTCCCGCGGGCGGTGATGGAACTGGCCGCGCGCCTACTTCCGGACGCTGCTCCGGGCGTTGAAGCGCCCACGGTCGTTACGGACGTCGAACGAGAGCCAGCGTGGCGCTCGGCACCGAACCGGACACTGCTGGTGGCTGCCGCGGTGGAAGCCGTTCAGAAGCACAGCGCCAAGGGGTTGTTCGTTGGAATTGTGCGCCCGGACGCTTACCGTGCCGACCTCGCAGGAGCGCTCGACGCGGCCGAGATCAGCTGGTCCGACGCGGACGACGGCGAGCTGACCAAGGCGATCAACGTAGTCAGCCCGACCGCTGCCAAGGGCCTCGAGTTCGACGCCGTCGTCGTGCTTGACCCGCAAGCGATAGTCGACGGTGGGCCACACGGCCTACGGATGCTGTACGTCGCCCTGACCCGCACGACGGGCCACCTCGACATCGTGCACCTCGCTGGCGGCATTCCGGCGCAGCTCCTGGGCGAAGGTTCTGGCCACGATGGCCTCGACGCTCTCACTTTGACCGAGTCGAGCGGTCGCGAGTTGCCACAGCCAGTTGCCATCGAAGTGACTGAGGAAGGCGTGAGCAGCTCCGGTGGCCATCCACAATCTCCGGCAGCGGACCTTGAGCGGAATGAGCCGATGACGGTTGAGAGTCGCCGCGCGCGTCCGAAAGCCCGTAATGCGGCCGCATCGTCGATTCGCCGTTCCGTAGTCGACTCGAACGCTCATCACGTTCTCGACATGCTCGCGGAGGTTGCACCTGAGCACCTGTGGTCCGAGATCCTCGAACGTGCCCGCGAGCTCGCCGAAGACGAGGGCGATGCCGATGCCCGCTCGGATGAGTGAGGTAGGTGCTCAAGACTCGCCACAACGGCGGCGCGCGACTTGCGACAGTGCGGCCGCGGCGGTGTTGGGGCGGCTATAGATCGGCGACGCGTTCGTTGGCGGCACGCGACTGAACAGGCGCGTGGCCGACTTCGGCTGGGCGCCGTGTCCCATACCGACTCGATAGACCGATCGATTACACCGAATCCACCTCGGAGCCCGACACGTAGGACGTTCGAATGGGCAGGCAGCTCGATGACCCAGAGTTCGACTGTGAAAACGACGAGTGGGTCGGCAACGCACCCGGCTGGGATCGAGCCGCCACAATCGATCCGAACTCTGGCTCGGCGTCGAGAGCGAAGCAGGAGTTGCGCGCAGAGAAGGCGCCGGTCATCAGCGCCGAGGAGTTCCGTCTCGTGTTTGGGATAGTCGGTAGCGGCGGACTCTCGATGACGTACGAGCGCTGCCTCGCGAAGTTGCACGAAGCGGGTCATGAGCATCTGAGTCTCGAACACGTTGCGTTCGTCGCGGAGACAACGGGAGTTCGAAGCAGCAGACGCGAGTGGACGGGCGTACCGGCCCCGATCCGCAGACTTGGAGTCTCACTCGCTGCTCAACACGAGCGCACCCGACACAAGCGGCGACGCTGAAACTCTCGCGTGAAAAGGTCTGCGTGCCCGGCGCCGGCGGGACAGTGCCGCCGGTCCCAAAGGAGCACCGCAGCAAGATTCCTATGTGGGCGTTCAGATATCCACCAGGAGTGGACGTCTAGGACGGGACCCACGACGCGGCCGGGCTAGTAACCGACCTCGGCCGGGCGGCGGGAACCCACACAGACTGATAGACCGATCGACTGCATCGGGTCTGCTGGCCGCACGGCGGATCTCGGTTCTGGTCCGTTCCGTTGACCATGTCAAAGGAACGGCTCCAGATCGGTCGATGACCTGGGACTACCCGGAACGAACCTGCAGGTCAAGAGTTCGTGCGTCCGTGTCAACAGAAGTCGAATCGCGTTCGATTCCTGGCAATCCAGCTGCGCCCGGCGGAAGGCGCACTCCCTCGGTAGACCTGATTGGGGTGGGTCAAACCCTTGAGCGCTCTCCGGACGCTGTACGCGGGGTCCGTAGCCAGCAGATCGCGGACGTCCACGTGCGTCTCCTCGGGACGCTGACCCGACGCCGAGCCTGCCCTGCCCGGACGTCAGGGCTCTGCGCCAGGCGTTCGCCAGGGCGCGCCGACTTGTCCCTAGCCGCGTAGCAGACCCAGTCGTCCCCGCAGTGCCTGTGCCGCTTAAGTCACACCGCCAAACGGTCGATGCCACCAGCGTGCAACCCGTGCCAGCCGACCAGCAGATCGCACCCACCGGATCGAAGTTTTCTCAGATGCTGGATGCGGCCGCACGGTTGCCTGGCGTGCGGATCGATCGCGCGGCGTACCTTCGGAAGGCTCTCCAGCGTCATTGCACCGATGAGCAGATCGAGCACGCCATCGCGGAGAGCCCGGCGCTTGCGGGGATCCCTCCAAAGGTTATTCGCGAGCTGGCGAACACTTCGATCAAGTTCGAAACGAGTAAGGTCACGACGATCTCCGCCGCGGCGGGCATCCCCGGGGGTTGGGCGTTGGTCGGCACCGTGCCGGTCGACATGCTCCAGTACACGGGTCACATGCTGCGCGTCGCGCAGAAGCTCGCGTACATCTACAGCTGGCCGGATCTCTTCGAGGGCGACTCCGAGGGGCTCGATGAGGCGACCGAGAGCATCCTCACCCTGTTCGTGGGGGTCATGTTCGGGGTGAACATGGCGCAGAGCGGGGTGACCAAGGTATCCGCCATGATCGCTGCGCAAACGGCTCGGAGGCTCCCTCAGAAGGCACTGACAAAGGGCGCGATCTACCCGATCGTGAAGAAGGTCGCCGGCATGCTCGGCGTCGCGATGACCAAGAAGACGTTCGCGAGCGGTGTCGCAAAGGCTATCCCGGTGGCAGGAGCCGTGTTCTCTGGCGGCCTGACCCTCGCCACCTTCCTGCCGATGTCCAAGAAGCTGCAGCGACATCTCGCTAGCCTGGAACTCAGCAAGCCCGGTCTCCGCGCGTGGGCGATGCCGAACAAGTTGGCACCGGCTCCGAGCCTGACGAGACTACCGAGGGATACCCGTGCAGCGGCTCCAATGACATCGGACGAGGACGCCGTTCTCGACTGACGGACGTGGGTCGTGCGCTGGGGCCATCGTGGGGTGGCTTTGCTGGGATCTGGACGGTCGATCGCGGCCAGTACCGAGGTATCTACGCCAAGATGACGACGATCAGGATTTCACCGTCGCGACCGTCGGCGGCGGGACGCCATTGCGATGGCAGCCCGTTGACCACGTCAACGAAGCGGCTCCAGATCGGGTGGGAGAGCTTGCGAGCCTGGAGTGAACTCGCAGATCAGACGCCCGCGGGTCCCGTCGACGGCGACCAAAGCGCTTTCGATTCCCGCCAACTCCATGAAGAGCCCGGCCGATGCGCGAGGTAGGGATCTACTTGATCACCCGGACCTCCTGCGGCCACCCACACCCCTCGGCGACCCTGCCCGCCCACATCTTGGCCGTCTCCAGGTCGGGCACCTCGATGACGGTGATCCCGCCCAGGTACTCGGTGGTCTCGGCGTAGGGGCCGTCGGTGATCGAGACGGTCCCGCTCGTCGCGTCGGCGCTGAACGCGTCGGCCAGGTCCTCCTCGAGCCCGCCGGCGAACACCAAGACCCCGGCCGCCTCCATGTCACGGACCAGCGCGGTGCTGGGCTCCACGCGGCTCTGGAACCACTCGGCCGTGTGGTCCCCGACCCACTGCTGGTTGAAGTAGATGGCGTACTGCGTCATGTCGCTCCTCCTGTGTCGCGGCCCCCTGTGGCCCGTCACCACTCTGACGGACGAGCCTCACCGGAATCGACAGGTCGGTCGAGTCGAAAACGCGCCGAGGGTGCGCGCTGCCTGCGGCGACGCCGACGGGGCTGGGACCCGCAAACAGGTCCCAGTCCCGCCGACCGAACGCGGCAACGGCATCCGTCACGCCAGCACGCCGCCGATGGCCATGACCCCGTCGGGGTCGTAGGCCCGGATCGCCCGACGCAGGCGCGCGATCGTCACCTCGTCATAGGCGTCGGCGTACTCCTCGGGCGTGAACGTGAAGTTCGGCAGCCGGTAGCCGCCGGTCCACGGACGCATCGCCTCCAGGATCGCGGCCGCGTGGTCCTGCACGCCGGGGATCATGGCGATGCCGACGATCAGGAGCGAGTAGGCCACGTCGCGCGACGCGAACGCGGCCGGGTGCTCGCCGCCCCGGGAGATCGCCCCGCCCATCTGGCGCACCTCGACCAGCACCTGCGGCGACGGCACCCCGGGTCCCGCCAGTGCGAGCAGGGCGTCGGTGGCCTCGGTGGGGAAGCCCGTGAGCACGGCCGCCGCCTCGTGCGCCGGCACCGGGTCCAGCGGGTCGGTGTGCACGGAGTCGATCGCGGTGTAGGGCTTGTGGGACACGTCGTCGAGGAGCACGGGAGCGGCCGCGCGGATCGGGGCGAAGCGGCGCTCGCCCTCGTCGGCGTCGCCGGTCCACACGTAGCGCACCGACAGCGTGAGCCGTCCGGCGAGCTGCGGGGGGACGCCCGGCATCTCGGGAAGCTGGAACAGGGCGAAGGACGTCGTGCCGAGCTCCGGGAGGTCGTCGGACCAGGCCCGCCACTGCTCGATGACGGTGGCGGCGTCCTGGCCGTCGAACCACAGCGAGCCGCCGTAGAACATCGGCTGGTGCACCAGGTCGATCTCGATCGCCGTGACGATGCCCAGCATCCCCTTCCCGCCGCGCAGCGCGAAGAACAGGTCGGGGTGCTCGGTGGGGGTGGCCCGGCGCAGGACGCCGTCGCCGGTGACAACCTCGATGGCGCGCACCTTGTCGATCGCGAGCCCGTAGGTCCGCGCCATCGGGCCCAGACCTCCGCCGGTGGTGTAGCCGACGATGCCGACGTCGGTGATCGACCCGGACAGCGGTGCCAGACCGTAGGGGGCAGCGGCCTCGACGACGCGCAGCCACTTGACGCCGGCCCCGACGCGGGCCCAGCCCTCGGGGTGGACGACGACCTCGTCCAGGCGCGAGGTGGTGACGACCAGCTCCGTGAGGAGGTCGGCCATCGGGCCGTGCCCGGTGGCCTGAGGGGTCACCCGCAGGCCGTGCTCCGCCGCGAAGCGCACCGCCTCGACGACGTCCCGGTCCGTCTCCGCGGCGAGGACGGCTGCGGGCTTCACCGGGATCGCCAGGTTCCATGGCGAGACGAGTGCGTCGTACTCCTCGTCGTCGGGGGTGGCGACGGTGCCCTGCGTGCGGGCGCTCAGCTCGGTGAAAGGCACGGGGCCGGCGACTCGGGCGGAGTTGTGGGCGAACATGACAGCCTCCTGGGCCTTGTGGTGGTGGATGTGGCACCACCGTGGACCCGGTGACTTGAGCGGACCTTGCCGCCGACTTGAGCCGGAGTGCTCAGGCGGGATGAGGCGAGAGGAACAGCCCGTGGGGGTCGGCCGCGGCCCGGATGTCGACGAGTCTCTGCCACGAGCTGGCCGGCCAGCCGCGCTGCTCGTCGACGTCCGCGTCGGCCATGAGCAGGTACTCCGCCCCGGTCGCCCATGGCTGGAGGGCGCGCGTGACGCGCAGGGCGTCCTGGCGTACCGCGGACCACCCCGCGCCCTGGTCCATCCCCACGCAGAGGACCAGGAACGAGCCGTCCATGCGGTCGAGCGCCCCGGCGCGCGGGGCCGGGCGGGACAACGCGCCACCGAGCTGGCGCAGCTCGACGAACAGCAGGTCCGAGCCCGATCCTTCGCCGGCGGTGGCGACCAGCGCCTCCACGGCGCGCTCAGGCAGTCCGCCGACCAGCACGCTGTTCGCGTACACGGCCGTCGGCGCGACGGGGTCGATCTGGAGGTGCGCGACGGACGCCGCGGAACGCACGTCCAGCGTGTCGATCTCCGGGCGCAAGGCCCGCAGCGGGGCGACCATCCGCGTCGCCGCGTCGCTTCCCGCCAGCACGACGACGTCGATCATCACGAACTTGCGGCCCCGGACGTCGGCCGGCAGCCACGGTTCGTCCGGCGCCTGGAGGAGCCGGGCGACGCTCGTCACGGCCTCCGGCGCCTCGGCGGCCCACGCGCCCCACTCCGTCAGCACGCGCTGGGCGTGGGTCCAGTCCCAGGCGAGCATCCCGGCGTACACGGTGCTCACCGGGAGCAGGTCGAACTCGAGTGCCGTGACGACGCCGAAGCCGCCACCACCGCCGCGGGCCGCCCACAGCAGGTCGCTGTCGACCTCGTCGGTCGCTCGCACGAACGTGCCGTCCGCGAGGACCAGCTCGACGGCGGTGAGCGCGCTGCACTGCAGTCCGTGCCGCCGGCCGTACCAGCTCAGCCCGCCCCCGAGGGACGAGCCGACCACGCCGACGCTCGGGCCGGAGGTGTGCAGGGCCGCGAGGTTCACGCGACCGGCTCGCTCGACGACGTCCCCCCAGAGCACCCCGGCACCGACCCGCGCGGTGCGTCGCTCGGCGTCGATGCGCAGCTCGGTCATGGCCGAGGTGCGCAGCAGGACGGCGTCGTCGAGGTGGCCCGAGAGCGGAGGGGCGCCGTGACCGGTGCCCTGCGGCGCGACCTTCAGGCCTGCCGACGCCGCCGCGCGCAGCACCGTCGACACCTCCGGGGGAAAGGCCGGGTACGCGACGGCGGCGGGATAGGACTCTGCCTGGAGGTTCCACGGCAGGCGCGACTCGTCGTAGGCGGGGTCGCCGGGGAGGTGGACGGCGCCGCCGCACAGGCCGCGCAGCACCTCCGCCGGAGACGGGGCGAGTGGCGCGGGCTCAGGGACCATGGGGTTCCTCACGATCGGGGCTCCCAGCGTGCCCAGCGCGACTTGAGAGCGACTTGAGCCGGGTCACGGCGCGGACCTCTGCGCGGTCTCGAGGACGGCCCGCACCGTCCCTGGCGTCAGGAACAGCCGTTGGGCGACCTCGTTGACGTCGAGCCCCGTCGTGGCCAGCTCCAGCACCCGCCGCTGGCGGCTCGTGATCCGGGTGCGAACACCGTCGGCATCAGGGACGCGCTCTCCCCACCGGGCGAGCGCCGACGCCGCGTCGCGGACGACCGTGCGGGCACCGCAGGCCAGGGCGGTGGCGTGCGCTGCCCGCAGGAGGTCCACGGCCTCCGCGCGGGCGATCCCCTCGGAGCGGCCGAGGGCGAGCTGCGCGCGGGCCGCCTCCAGGACGGCGGACGTGCCGGTCAGGACCTCGACGGCCTCGCGCAGGTCGGCCGTCCCGTCGGCACCGCGAAGCTCGCCCAGCACCCGCAGGGACGGCCCGAGCGACGTGGGCGCACCCCAGAGCCGCTGGAGGTCGACCTCCTCCTGCGCCAGCGCGACCGCCTCCTCGGTGCGCCCGAGCCCGGCCAGCGCCCGCGCCTGCAGTCCGCGCCACGGAGCCCAGGCCGGGTTGGCCACCGGGGAGTACATGGCCGGGGCGGTGAGCTCGTCCAGGGCGTCGGCGGGTCGACCCAGCTCCAGGAGCAGTCGCGCCGCCGAGTCCCGCAGCAGCCGGCCGCCGTCGCCGACCCACGGCAGCGCGCGGCTCTCGTCCAGGCTCGCGGCGGCCGCGTCGAGGTCGCCCAGGTCGGTGAGGACGCCGAGCGTGAAGGCTGCCGCGTACGTCGCGGTGGCTCCGGAGATGCCCCAGACGCGCTGCTGCTCGACGGCGTCGGCGAGCGACTGCAGCGCGTCGTCGAGCTGGCCGCGTCGCCACTGGGTGAAGCCCCGCCAGAGGTTGATGGAGAGGGCGGCGAAGAGTCCACCCGTCGCGTGCGCCCGCGCCAGGGCGCGGTCCCAGAAGTCGCCGAGCTCGTCGTCGGAGATCAGCCGGACGGTCGCGGCGACGATCCAGAGCAGGCCGCTGTCGATCTCCAGGAGCCGGTCTCCCTCCAGGGCGAAGCGAGCCAGTCGCACCGCACCGGCCCGGTCCCGGCCGTCGCGCAGCAGCTCGTACGCCAGCGTCGCGGCGAGCAGGCGGGCACCGTCGTCGTCCCCCGACACGACCGGCGTCGGACCCGCGCGGTAGGACTCGGCCGGCAGCCCGTGCATGTAGCCCGCGATGCGCTGCAGCGCGATCAGGCCCTGCCGCTCGTCGTCGAGGTCGTCGGGGAGGTGGGCGGCGGCGTCGTGCGCGAACGTCGTGGCCACGCCCGGAGGGGAGACGAAGACGTGGGTCCGGGCGATGTCGATCGCCAGGCGGGCGCGCTCGCGCGGGTCGTCCAGGGCGTCGTAGGCGTCGCGGAGGTGGGCCACACCGGAGGGTCCGTCGACGTGCACCTCGACACGCCCGAGCTCGACGAGCACGCGGGGGCGATCGGCCCCGGACACCGGCTCCTCGAGGGCGCGTCGCAGGAGTCCTGCGGCCGCGTCCGAGGCGCCACGCGAGATCGCGGTACCGGCCGCCGCGCGCAGCAGCTGCACCGTGGCGGGACTGCCTCGGCGCGGCGCCCGCAGCACGTGGATCGCGACCTGCTCCGGGGTGGCGCCCTGCGCCAGCAGAACCTGGGCGGCTCGGTCGTGGTGCAGCGCGCGCTCGCCGACGGGGAGGTCGTCGTAGACGGCGTCGCGGACCAGCGGGTGGACGAAGGTCAGGTGGCGGTCGTCCGTGAGGATCTCGCTGCGGCTCAGGATGTCCAGGGCCGTGGCCATCTCGGCCTCGGGTCGCTGGGCCAGCGCCGCCACGGTGGGCAGGTCCGCGGCGTCGCCGAGCACGGCCACGGCGCGCGCTGCGGCCGTGACCGCGGACGGCATCCGGCGGAGCCGCAACGTCACCAGGGAGGAGACGGCGCGCGAGCCGACCGCCCGCACGGTGTCGACGTGGGAGACATCGGGCCGGACCCCCTCGTCGGCCAGCGCGCGCAGCAGCTGCCGCAGGAGCAGCGGGTTTCCCGAGGTCATCCGGTGGCAGGCCTCGACGAACTGGTCGGCGCCTTCCCCGAGCCGTTCCTGCACGAGCGTCGCGGCCGCCTCCGGGGACAGCGGGGCGGGCCGGAGCACCGTGACGGACGGGTCCAGGGCGATGTCGGCGAGCAGAGCGTCGTCGGGATGCTGCTCGCCGGTCCGCAGGGCGAGGACGACGAGGACGGGGAGGCCCTCGAGCCGCTTGGCGAGGTACGCCAGGTAGCGCAGCGAGGCGCTGTCGCACCACTGGATGTCGTCGACGCAGATCACCAGCGGCCCGGCGGCGGCGAGGTTCACGGTGAGCCAGTAGAGGCCGTGCAGCACGGCAAAGCTGCCGCTGTCCGTGGCGTCGATGCCGGCCACGTCCTCGAAGACCGCCCTCGCGACGGAGGCGGCACCGGCGAGGAGCGTGTCGCGGGCGGCGGGGTCGCTGGTGCAGGGCTCGAAGAGCTGGCGCACGGCGCCGAAGCCGAACGAGCGCTCGAGCTGGCTGCCCCGGGCCGAGAGGACGCGGACCTGCGCCGAGGTCGCCAGCCGCACGGACTCGACGAGGAGCCGCGACTTGCCGATGCCGGCCTGGCCCTCCACCAGCACGCAGCCGGCGTTGCCGTCGGCCACCTCCTCCACCAGCCGCCGCAGTGCTGCGACCTCGCGGGTCCGGTCGACGAGGTCGGTCGGCGCGACCGGCTCAGGCGCCTTCTCGGCCGGCAGATCCACCTGCACCCGCCGGGCGGGGCCGTCGAGGGCCGGCGACTGGGCGAGCACCTCCGCCTCGAGCGCCCGGAGCGCGGGCCCCGGGTCCACGCCGAGCTCCTCGGCGAGCGTCTCGCGTGCCCTCCGCAGCGCGGCCAGGGCACCCGCCTGCCGCTGCGCCCTGTAGAGCGCGAGCGCGAGGAGCCGCCAGCGCTCCTCCCGGAGCGGGTCCTCGGCGACCAGTGCCTCGAGCTCACCGATGACCACGGCCGCGTCGCCCAGCTGGAGCCGGGTCTCCAGACGGCGCTCGCGGGCCACGGCGTGCAGCTCGGTGAGCCGCAGCGCCTCGGCCTCGACCCACGGCTCGCCGAGGTAGTCGGCGTACGCGGGACCCCGCCACAGTCGCAGGGCGTCGTCCAGGGTGCAGATCGCCTCGGCCGGCGCGAGGCCCGCCGCCGAGTCCACGGCGCGTTCGAAGCACCACGCGTCGACCGCGTCGGGCTCGAGCCGCAGGACGTACCCGGCACCTTCGCGGGCGAGGACGCCGTCGCGCCGGCGGGCCACGGCCTCGGGCTCGAGGCGTCGTCGCAGGTGGCTCACGTAGGCCTGCAGGGCGCCGGCCGGGTTCGCGGGGAGGTCGTCCCCCCAGACGCAGGTCGCGAGGCGGTCGTCAGGAACGACCTGGTCGCGGGCGATGACCAGCGCCGCGAGGACGGCGCGTTGGCGTCGCCCGCCGAGGTCGACGACCGCGCCGTCGCGCGTGCCCCCCAGCTCGCCGAGCACCCGGAGTCGCACTGCTCCGAGGTCCGCCACGCTCCCACTCTTTCGTCGAACAGGACGCGATCGCCCGAACGGGCGCGGTCGAGCGCAGGACGCAAGCCATGCTCAGGACCGGCTCAAGGGTCCCGCGGCACGGTCGGACACGGCAACCCCGCCACCTGCACCGAGGAGACCAGACCATGAACCACAAGACGAAGGCAGCCGCACTGATCGGAGCCCTGCTCGCGCTCGCCCCCGCCACCCCGGCGATGGCCGCACCGCGGCCGGCCGTCGACCTGCGCGGAGACGGCATCGGCTCGTACGCGCTGGATGCCGGAGGGAGCGCTCGTCTGAGGGGCGCGATCACCGGCGTGCCGTTCGACGGGTCGTACCGAGCGAGGCTCAGCAGCTCAGACGGGAGCCTGCCGGCGCCCGGCGAGTGCGAACCGGCCACCGCAGCCGTCCACGTGACCGGGACGAGGCACCGCAGCCTGGACCTCGCGGCCACCGGCGAGGTCTGCGGACGATGGGTCGACGCGACGTACGTCGTGACGCACGAGTTCGTCGGGCGGTACGTCGTGACCGACGCCTCCTCGCGACGGCTCCGCGGGACCGATGGCTGGATCTCGCTGATCCTCGCGACCGAGGGCCGCGCGAACATCGAGGCGATCGACACGTGAGGCGACGGGGGGCGCGCCCCGTGGGGATGGCGGGCCGACCGTTAGCCTCGATGGCGTGGATGAGGCGGCTGGGCACGACGACACCGACGTGCTCGCCGACCTCCGGCGCTACCCCGACCTCGAAGCGCCCAACCTGCACGCGGTCGACGCGAGCGACCGGCTGATCCTCGACGAGGCCGCGCCAGCGCTGGCGAGAGAGGCAGCCGGTGTCGTCGTCATCGGCGACCACCACGGCGCTCTGACCCTCGGCGCGATCACGCGGCACCACCTCGACGGCGTCCGCACGCACCAGGACCGCCTCCTCGGCGAGCGCGCGCTCCAGGCGAACGCCGAGCGGCTCGGTCTCGACGGGTTCACGAGTCACGGACTGACGCGTGAGTTAGTCCACGGCGCCCGGGTCGTGCTTCTCCAGCTTCCGCGGTCCCTCGACGCGCTCGACGAGATCGCGGGCCTCATCGCCGCGCACGCGGACCCGGAGGTGCTCGTCGTGGCGGGCGGCCGGGTCAAGCACATGACGACCGCGATGAACGACGTCCTCGGGCGGCACTTCACCACCGTGCAGGCGCACCTGGCGCGGCAGAAGTCGCGGGTGCTCACCGCGTCGGTGCCACGCCCGGAGACCCACCAGCGCTGGCCCGAACGACGAGAGCACCCCGACCTCGGCATCACGGTGTGCGCCCACGGCGGCGCGTTCGCCGGGACCGGGATCGACATCGGCACGCGCGCGTTGCTGCAGCACCTCGACGCGATGCCGCAGGACCTCGCGAGCGCCATCGACCTCGGCTGCGGCACAGGGGTGCTGGCCGTCCTGCTGGCGCGCGCGAACGAGCACGTGACTGTCACGGCGGCCGACGAGTCCGCGGCCGCCGTGGCCTCCGCCCGCGCGACGGTCGCGGCGAACGGGCTGGAGGGCCGGGTTGTCGTCGTGCGCGCGGACGGCGCTGAGACGACCCCCGGCGCGAGCGCCGACCTCGTGCTGCTCAACCCGCCGTTCCACGTCGGCGCGGCGGTCCACGACGGGGTGGCCCGGACGCTCTTCGCGGAAGCCGCGCGCGTGCTCAAGCCCGGCGGTGAGCTGTGGGCCGTGTGGAACTCGCACCTGCGCTACCGGCCGACGCTGGAGCGCGTCGTCGGGCCGACCCGGCAGGCCAGCCGCGATTCGAAGTTCACCGTGACGGTCTCGACAAGACGCGGCTAGTCAGCGGCGTCGTCGTCGATCAACGACGTCAGCACCTCGGCCACCAGCGAGTCCGCCATCGCGGCGATCCGGGGGCGCTGCGACTTCTGCATCGCGCGGGGCTGGTGCTGGAGGATCTGGAGCGCCCTCTCGACCTGGTCGGCCCGCTGCTTCCAGCCGGAGGCCTGGAGCGCGGCGACGGAGTCGGAGGGCTCGGACGCCAGGACCAGGTCGGCCTGCTCCCGCACCGACGTCATCGCCCGCGCGATCTTGGCCTCCGGAGTCCGGGCCCGCTGCACGTCGGAGACCTTCGCGCCCAGGCCCGCCAGCCGCTTCTGGATGTCGGGGTTGTTCGCGACGAACACGCTCAGCTGCGTCGCCGCCTTCTTGGCCAGGGGCCACGCGACCGCCAGGGCGACACCGGTGGATTTCTTGTTCGCCATTGCACCGACCCTGCCCCCGCGACCACCCATCGGCAACCGGTCGCAACCGGACGTACGCTCGACCGAATGATGCGTCCCACTGCCGCAACTGTCGGCGAGCTCCGGGCCTCCGGCCACGTGCACACCCCTGTCCGCGAGGAGATCCGCGCCAACCTCCTCGCCGCTCTGAAGGAGGGTCGCGACCCGTGGCCCGGCATCCACGGGTTCGACGACACCGTGATACCGCAGCTCGAGCGGGCCCTCATCGCCGGCCACGACATCGTGCTGCTCGGCGAGCGCGGCCAGGGCAAGACCCGGATCCTGCGCACCCTGCAGGGCCTGCTCGACGAGTGGACCCCGGTGATCGACGGGTCGGAGATCGGCGAGCACCCGTACGAGCCGATCACGGCCGCGAGCAAGCGACGAGCTGCCGCCGACGGCGACGACCTCCCGATCGCCTGGCGCCACAGAACGGAGCGGTACGTCGAGAAGCTCGCGACGCCCGACACGAGCGTCGCGGACCTCATCGGCGACGTGGACCCCATGAAGGTCGCGGAGGGGCGCGCGCTCGGCGACCCCGAGACCATCCACTTCGGCCTCGTGCCGCGCGGGCACCGGGGGATCGTCGCCATCAACGAGCTGCCCGACCTCGCCGAGCGCATCCAGGTCGCGATGCTCAACGTGATGGAGGAGCGCGACATCCAGATCCGCGGCTACGTGCTGCGCCTGCCGCTCGACGTGTTGGTCGTCGCCACGGCGAACCCCGAGGACTACACCAACCGCGGGCGGATCATCACGCCGCTCAAGGACAGGTTCGGGGCCGAGATCCGCACGCACTACCCGACCGAGCTCGCCGACGAGGTCGCGGTCATCCGCCAGGAGGCCGTGCTCCACGCGGACGTGCCCGACCACCTCATCGAGATCCTCGCCCGGTTCACGCGCGCGCTGCGGGAGTCCAGCGCGGTCGACCAGCGCAGCGGGGTGAGCGCCCGGTTCGCCATCGCGGGCGCCGAGACCGTCGCCGCGTCGGCACTGCACCGGGCCGCGCGGCAGGGCGAGGACCACGCCGTCGCGCGGCCCGTGGACCTGGAGACCGCGGTCGACGTCCTCGCCGGGAAGATCGAGTTCGAGTCGGGCGAGGAGGGGCGCGAGGACGAGATCCTCGACCACCTGCTGCGCACCGCGACGGCGGAGACCGTGCGCGCGCACCTGCGCGGCGTCGACTTCAGCCTGCTGGTCGACGCGATCCAGGGCGGGGCGATGGTGACCACGGGCGAGCAGGTCACGGCCCGCGACGTGCTGACCGGCCTGCCGGCGCTGGGGGAGTCCGAGCTCTACGACGAGGTCTGCGCTCGGCTCCACGCCACCAACGACGGAGAGCGCGCCGCCGCGATCGAGCTCGCGCTGGAGGGCCTGTATCTGGCCCGCCGGATCAGCAAGGAGTCGGGCGGCGGCGAGACGATCTATGGCTAGACCCAACCGGCGGCTGGCCCGGTACACGCACTACGTCGACGGGCCCGACCCGCTCGCGCCGCCGGTCGACCTGGCCGAAGCGCTGGAGGCGATCGGCGAGGACGTCATGGCCGGCCGCTCGCCCGAGCGCGCGATGCGGGAGTTCCTGCGGCGCGGCGGCCAGGACCAGGTCGGCCTCGACGAGCTCGCGCGGCGGGTGGCCCAACGACGCCGGGAGCTCACGCGCAACAACAACCTCGACGGCACCCTGCAGGAGGTCAAGGAGCTGCTCGACCGGGCGGTGCTGGCCGAGCGCAAGCAGCTGGCGCGCGACGTCGACATGGACGAGGGCGACCGGGCCCTGGCGCAGCTGCAGCTGGACAACCTGCCGTCGTCCCCGGCGGCCGCGGTCGAGGAGCTCAACGGCTACGACTGGCGCAGCAGCGAGGCGCGGCAGGAGTTCGAGAAGATCAAGGACCTGCTGGGCCGCGAGATCCTCGACCAGCGCATCGCCGGCCTGAAGGAGGCGCTGGAGAACGCGACCGACGAGGACCGGGCCGACCTGAAGGCCATGCTCGAGGACCTCAACGGTCTGCTCGAGGCGCGGCGACGGGGCACCGACACGCAGGAGCAGTTCGACGACTTCATGGCCCAGCACGGCGAGTACTTCCCGGAGAACCCGGAGACCCTCGACCAGCTTCTCGACGCCCTCGCGCAGCGTGCCGCCGCCGCGCAGCGCATGCGGAACTCGATGACCCAGGAGCAGCGCGACGAGCTCGACGCGCTCGCGCAGCAGGCGTTCGGCTCGTCGGACCTCATCGACGAGCTCAGCCGGATGGACGACAGCCTGCGCTCGCTGCGGCCCGGCGAGGACTGGGGCGGCTCGCAGCGGATGGACGGCGAGAACGGGCTCGGGCTCGGCGACGGAACCGGCGTCTTCCAGGACCTCGCGGACCTCGACGCCCTGGCCGACCAGCTCGCGCAGTCGTACCAGGGCTCCCAGCTGGACGACCTCGACCTCGAGAAGCTCGCGCGCCAGCTCGGCTCCGAGGCCGTCGTCGATGCCCGCACCCTGCAGCGGTTGGAGCACGCGCTCAAGGACGGCACCGTCCGGCGCGGCTCGGACGGCCAGCTCATGCTCACGCCGAAGGCGATGCGCCAGCTGGGCAAGGCGGTGCTCAAGGCCGTGTCCGAGACCATGTCGGCCCGCCAAGGCGGCCACGACGTCCGCCGCTCCGGCGCCGCCGGCGAGCCGTCGGGCTCGACGCGCCAGTGGGTGTTCGGCGACACCGAGCCGTGGGACGTGAGCCGCACGCTCACCAACGCGCTGGCCCGCGGGTCGCGCACGATCCAGGTGGACGACGTCGAGATCCAGGAGACCGAGGCTCGGACGCAGGCGTGCGTGGCGCTGCTGGTGGACACCTCGTTCTCCATGGCGATGGAGGGGCGCTGGGTGCCGATGAAGCGCACCGCGCTGGCGCTGCACACCCTCATCACCAGCCGGTTCCGGGGCGACCAGCTGCAGCTGATCGGGTTCGGGCGCAGCGCCTCGGTCATGCAGATCGAGCAGCTGGTCGGGCTCGACGAGAAGTGGGAGAAGGGCACCAACCTGCACCACGCCCTGCTGCTGGCCAACCGCCACTTCCGCAAGCACCCGAACGCGCAGCCCGTGCTGCTCATCGTCACCGACGGCGAGCCGACGTCGCACCTCGAGCCCGACGGCGAGGTCTTCTTCGACTACCCGCCGAACCCGGTGACGATCGCGCTGTCGGTGCGCGAGCTCGACGGCTCGTCGCGCCTGGGCGCCCGGACCACCTTCTTCCGGCTCGGCGACGACCCGGGGCTCGCGCGCTTCGTCGACTCCATGGCCCGGCGGGCGGGCGGCACCGTGGTCACGCCCGAGTCCGACGACCTGGGCGCCGCAGTCATCGGCTCCTACCTGCGGTCGCGCGCCAACGGCGCCTTCGGCGGCTGGGGTCGCGACGACGAGTGGTGAGACGGCCGGACCGATATCGTTATCGAACCGCTCACGAGGAGATGACGATGTCGCCTGACCAGCTCACGTTCGACAACCCCGTGGAGCGCCACGCGCACATCAAGCCGCACGCCTCGTGGCAGCCGGTGCCGGGCCTGGACGCGGAGCTCGACCCGAAGGCCGACCACGGCGAGACCAGCTACCGGGGCACGGGCCGCCTGCCCGGCCGCAAGGCGCTCATCACCGGCGGCGACTCGGGGATCGGCGCGGCGGTGGCCATCGCGTTCGCGCGCGAGGGGGCGGACGTGGCGCTGAGCTACCTGCCGGAGGAGCAGGTGGACGCCGAGGCGATCGCTGCGCTGGTCCGCGCCGAGGGCCGCACGGCCGTCCTGCTGCCCGGCGACATCCGCGACCGCGAGTTCTGCCGGACGCTCGTCGCCGACGCGGTGGAGGGCCTGGGCGGACTCGACATCCTGGTCAACAACGCGGCGCACCAGGTGTACCACCCGAGCTACGACGAGCTCGACGAGGCCGACCTGGACCGGACGATCCAGACCAACCTGTACGCGATGTTCTGGATCACCCGCGACGCCCTGCCGCACCTGGGCGCCGGCTCGACGATCATCAACAGCACGTCGGTCCAGGGCTACAACCCCTCGCCGATGATCATCAACTACGCGTCGACCAAGTTCGCCATCATCGGCTTCACCAAGGCGCTGGCCGCCGACCTGGCGCCGCGCGGCATCCGCGTGAACGCCGTCGCGCCCGGGCCGGTGTGGACGCCGCTGCAGGTCACCGACGGGCAGCCGTCCGAGAAGCTGGAGGGCTTCGGCGAGTCCTCCTGGCTCGGCCGCACGAGCCAGCCCGTCGAGCAGGCACCGGCCTACGTGTTCCTCGCGTCGCCGGAGTCGAGCTTCGTGGTGGGCGAGGTCATCAACGTCAACGGCGGGGCGAACGTGCCGTGACGCGGTGACCGCTCAGAAGAACGGCCAGGGGAACGCCGGCATGTCGCCACGGGGTCCGGGGAAGGTGGCCGTCCGGAGCAGCCGGTCGCAGCGCGCGGCGAGCGCCTCCCGCTCCTCGTCGTCGAGAAGCGCGGCGAGCCGCTGACCCAGGTCGTCGTCGAGGAGCGTGCGCACCCGGTCGACCCCCGCCAGCTCGTCAGGGCGCAGCGGCTCGCCCTGCCAGCCCCACAGGACGGTCCGCAGCTTGGGCTCGACGTGGAAGCTGACGCCGTGGTCGACGCCGTAGCGGTGGCCCGCCGGGGTCGGCAGGATGTGGCCACCCTTGCGATCGGCGTTGTTGACGACGGCGTCGAAGACCGCCATCCGGCGCAGCGCGGGGGAGTCCTCGTGGATCAGGGTCAGCGGCTGGTCGTCGTCGTCGATCCCGTGGAAGACCTCGCGCCAGCCCTCGGGCGGCACCGCGTGGGCGGGGACGACGTCGACCGGGTCCTGCTCGCGGTCGGGCTCCTGCCAGAGCTGCACCATGCCCGGGCCCAGCGGACCGTCGCGCAGGAACGTCACCGGCACGACGTCCCACCCGAACGCCTCCGAGACCAGGTAGGCCGCCGCCTCCCGGTTCGCCAGCGTGCCGTCGGGGAAGTCCCACAGCGGGCGCTCGCCGGCGACGGGCTTGTAGACCACCTGGACCTCGCCGACCGTCGCCAGGAAGGTCGCGTTCGAGGCGACGGTGATGCGCCCGACGAGCTCGAGCTCGTCGCCGACGAGGTCGGTCACGACTCCTCAGGCGCGCCGCACACGTGGCTGTCGTCGTCCATCGGCCGGCCGCACAGGGGGCACAGGGGCCGGCCCGACGAGACGACCTGACGGGTGCGCTGGACGAACGCCCGCGCCGTCCCGACCGGCATGCGGAGCAGGAGCATCTCCTCCGGCTCGGGCTCGTCGGCCTCGTCCTCGGTCTCGACGTAGGGGAACGCCTCGACGACCACCTGCGCGGTCGACGGGTCCCAGCCCAGGCGCATGAGCCCCGCGCGGAACTCCTCCTCGACGGGCTGGTCCAGGGGATCGTTGTCGACGAGCTCGGCGGGCGTCGCGGCCGGGACGCTGAACCGGTTCCCGTCGTCGGTCATCAGGGCGTCGAGGAGCTCGTCGATCTTCTCGGCGAGCACCGCCGACTGCTCCTTCTCCAGCCCGACGCTGGCCGTCCGGGCGCCGTTGCGCACCTGCAGGTAGAAGCTGCGCGAGCCGGGCTGACCGACGGTGCCGACGACCACGCGGTCGGGCCAGTCGAACTGGTGGACAAGTGCGGGCATGTCGCTCACTTTACGAGGCAGCGCCCGGGCCCGCCCCGCCACCGACCTGTGCGTCCGCGACCGGGCCGAGGCCGCGCAGCCAGGAGAGGTCGCCGGAGTCGGTGTTGGTGGCCACCACCTCGGGCCGCTCGGTGCCGTACCGGACGATCGAGACCGAGCCGGGGTTGACAGTGAGGCGCTGGAAGAGGTCGAGGTCCAGGCCGAGCGCGTCCGCGAGGACCGACTTGATGATGTCGCCGTGCGACACCGCCACCCACACCGCGCCGGCGCCGTGCTCCGCCCCGAACGCCGCGTCGTGCCGGCGGATCGCCTCGACGGCCCGGGCCTGCATGGCGGCCATCGACTCCCCACCCGGGAACACGGCCTGCGACGGCGTCCTCTGGACCACGGACCACAGGGGCTCCTTGGCCAGCTCCTGGAGGGGACGCCCCTGCCACTGCCCGTAGTCGCACTCGGTCAGGCCCGGCTCCTCCTGGACCGGCAAGAGCCCGTGCTTCTCCGCGACGACCCTCGCGGTCTGGAGGCACCGCTCGAGCGGGCTGGAGACCACGGCGACCAGCGGCACCTCGGCCAGCCGCTCCGCCGCGCGCGCGGCCTGGCCGCGGCCGACGTCGTCGAGCTCGACCCCCGCGGCCCGCCCGGTGAGGATCCCCGCGACGTTCGCCGTGCTCCGACCGTGCCGGACGAGGATGACGGTGGGCACGCGGCGGGCTCCTAGTGCTCGTGCTTGATGACGAAGTACGAGCCGCGGATGGTGCCCGCCAGCTTCGACTTCTGGCGGGCGAACTTGAAGGTGTCGGCCAGCTCCGCGGGGACGTCCATGCCGTCGGACAGCTTGAACCCGACCGCGCGCTTGCCGCCGTCGTCGAGGGTGTACATCACGTTGACCGACAGGCCGGACTCGTAGAACACGTACGCCATCCGGATCCCCTCGACCTCGAACTGCGTCGCCTCGAGGGGGCGGGAGGCGATGACGAGGTCGCGCTCGTCCCGCAGGATGCCGTGCACCCAGTCGACGGTCTCGGTCGCCTCGTCCGCGGGCTCGACGGTGAAGTCGTGGTCGTACTTGTTCTTGAAGTAGCGCGCCTCGTTGGCGCGCAGGCCGGCGAGCGCCTCCACCACCGGCGAGGACTCGAGCCCGACGGTGGACACGTTGGCGAAATCGACGGTGTACGACACACCGCGAGACTATCCACCGGTTCAATGCTGCCCGCGCACCCTCAGCCACCACGGTCGCCCGTCGGGGTCCGCGACGGCGTGGTACGCGGGGGCCGCGAGCACGCGCTGCCACAGCGGCAGGTCCGGCACCGCGTGCGTCCGCAGCCGGCCGGGCGGACGCGGGCCCGACTGCCCGCCGGCGTACCAGGCGTCCAGGGCGGCCGCGCTCGCGCGCACGGCCTCGACCGCCTCGGCGGGATCGAGCAGGCCGTCGTCGCCGTCCCGGTCGAGGTGCTCGCGCCACAGCTCGAGCCGCAGCTCGCGGGCGAAGCCCCGTGCACCGTCGCCCAGGCCGGCGGGATCGCGGGGCTCCCGGCCGTCCAGCCGCTGGTCGAGGATCGCCGCGGTGAGCTCGGAGTCGTGCGTCCAGGACCGCCGGTTGAGGTTGTCGCTGCCGACCGTCGCCCACACGTCATCGACCACGCAGACCTTCGCGTGCACGTAGACCGGGCCGCCCTCGCGGTTCTCGACGTCGAGGACCTGGACCCGGTCGCCGCCCGCGGCGCGCACGACCTGCAGGGCCCGCGCGTGCCCCAGCCGCACCGGCGGCAGGGCCAGCCGGCCGTCCTGGTCGGGGTAGCGGGGGACGACGGCCACCAGGTGCAGCCCGGGCTCGCGGCGCAGCGCGGCGGCGAAGACCCGCGCCACGTCGGCCGACCACAGGTACTGGTCCTCCACGTAGACGAGCCGCCGGGCCCGGCGCAGCGCCTTGGCGTACGCGCGGGCGGCGCTGCGCTCGCCCTCGGGGGCGAACGGGTAGCCGGGACGGCGCTTCGGGTAGGTGCGCAGCAGCTGGACCGAGCAGGTGCCGGCCGCCGCCGGCTCGGGCTCGGCGGGTGGCAGGGGGTCGGGCCGGCGGTCCTCGCCGTGCAGCAGGTCGGGGACCACCTGCCACGGCAGCGTGGACAGGGGCGCAGGATCCTCCCACCGCTCGCGGAACACGTCCTCGAGGTCGCGGACGGCCGGGCCGTGGATCTCGACCTGGACGTCGTGCCACGGCGGGCGCGGTCCGTACTGGTGGGCGAACCGCTGGTTCTGGCGGTCGCCGCGGTGGTCGGCGTCGTCGCGGCGCCCGTGCGCCAGGTCGATCCCGCCGAGCAGCGCGACGTCGTCCGCCGGACGCCCCGGGTGGCGGATGACGACGAACTTCTGGTGGTGGCTGCCCACCGTGCGCACGCGCTGGTCCAGCAGCACCTCGCCGCCGACGTCGTTGACCCTCTCCGCGAGGGTGCGGTTCTCCTCGTTGGAGAACCGGAACCGGTCGAGGTGCGAGCGCCAGATCAGCCCCTTGACCAGGGCGCCGCGCAGCACGGCCGCCGAGAGCGCCTCGGCGACCGTGTCGCCGTCGTCCGTCAGCCGCTCGTCGGGATCGCCGCGCCAGTCGGTGAAGAGCACGAGGTCGCCCCGGCCCGCCCGCGCCAGCGCCGCGGCGAGCACCGCGAAGTAGGTGGAGCCGTGCACCAGCGGCCGTACCGCGTTGCCGTCGGTCCACGGGCGGATCCGCGTGGCGTCGTTCCCGCGCTGCTCGCCGGTGAGGAACCACCCGAGCTCGGTCCGGCCGCCCGCGATCGCCTCGAGCCGGACCCCGGACGTGGGTGACGCGGGCCGGAGCGCGCGGGGTGCGGAGCGGTGCACGGGACCAAAATCGCACACGCGGGTCCCGACCGCGCGACGTCAGACGGGGCGGTACAGGTCCGCCGCGAACCGGTAGGCGTCGCCGCGGTACTGGTTGAACCCGATGAGCACGGGCGACCCGTCGCTGGTGTAGGCCACCTCGTCGCCCACGAGCACCGCGGCGCCGACCGTGGTGCCCAGCAGGCGGGCGAGCTCGGCGTCCGCCAGGGCGGCCATGAGCGTGTACGCCGAGCGGTGGATCGAGATCCCGCACCGGGTCCGCAGCTCCTCGTAGAGCGAGGTGTTGGTCAGGTCGGCCTCGAGCAGCTCGGCCGCGCGGTGCTCGGGGAGCACGACGACGTCGAAGCAGACGGGCGTGCCGTCCATGCCGCGCAGGCGGTCGATCTGGATCACGGGGGAGGCCGGCGCGATGTGCAGCTTGGCGGCCTCGTCCATCGTGGCCGACCGCACCTCCTGGCGCATGACGCGCGTGGTCGGGCGCAGCCCGCGGGCCAGCGCCATCTCGGTGAACGTCTGCAGGGTGCTCGGCGGCTCGCCGATGACCTGCCGCGGCACGAACCAGCCGCGCTGCGCCGAGCGCTGGACGAGGCCCTCCGCCTCGAGCCGACCGAGCGCCGCCCGCAGCGTCGCGCGGCTGACGCCGAGCTCGTCGGAGAGGTCGCGCTCGCCCGGCAGGCGCGAACCTGCCGCGAACCGGCCCACGCGGAGGTGGTGGACCAGCTGCTCGTAGGCCTGCTCCGAGGCCCGTGTCGTCGTCACGCGCCGTACCGTACCAGTTCTCACAAGTGGTTCACAATCCTGTGAATCTGGATCACGACTGGACTAACTGGTCCGTTCGTTGTTACGGTCCACGCATCGGTCAACCGGGGCAAGGATGCTCCGCCGGGCAGCGCCCGGACACGACCAGGACGCATCGGAGTGATGATGAGGTTTCACCGTGCACGGGTCGCAGCGACCGCTGCTGTGGCCGCTGGGTTCGCGCTGACGCTGGCGGCGTGCGCGCCCGGCGGCGGGTCCGCCGCCACCGCGGAGCCCACCGACGTGTCGACGGACGTCGCGTCCGCCGGCGACGTGACGATCAAGCTCACCGACTTCTGGGGCTCCGCCGAGGGCGAGTGGGTCGACGGGGTCATCAAGGACTTCGAGAAGAAGTACCCGAACGTCACCGTCGACCGCACCTCGGAGGACTGGGGCCAGCTGAACTCGACGCTGAACCTGCAGCTCCAGGACGACGCGGGCCCGGACATCGCGACCGCCAACAACGGCTGGGCGTCCCTGGGCACGCTCGCGAAGGGCGGCCTCGTCCTCAACCTCGACGCCTACGCGAAGTCGTACGGCTGGGACAGCAACGTGCCGACCACCATCCAGCGGCAGAACAAGTTCACGACCGACTTCACGACCATGGGCTCGGGCTCCTGGTTCTCGACGCCGGTCGCCCGCGCCTCGCTGATCGGCCTGTACTACAACGCCGACAAGCTCAAGGCGCTCGGCATCGACCCGCCCACCAACCTGGACGAGCTCGAGGCCGCCGCCGCCAAGGCGAAGGCCGCCGGCGAGGTGCCCTTCGAGTACGGCAGCATGGACGGCTCGACCACGGCCCTCCTCGGGGTGCAGGCGCTCCTGGCCGACCGGGACAAGCTCAACGACTACACGTACGACGACCCGTCGGTGAAGGCGACCGACGTCAAGATGACCGAGGCCGTCTCGACCGTCAAGAAGTGGGCCGACGAGGGCTACTACCCGGAGGCCTTCGAGGGCATCGACTACCAGACGGCGGTCGCCAACTTCGTCGGCGGCCAGGGCGTCTTCCGCTGGGAGTACACGGGTTCGCTGGGCCTGAACGCGGACCAGCAGAGCCACTTCGGCTACCTGCAGCTCCCGCAGGCCGGCGGCTCGACCGTCGGCGTGGGCGCGGCCCCCGGTGCCCTGGTGATCTCCGCCAAGAGCAAGCACCCGGACGTCGCCGCGGCGTTCCTCGACTACCTCATGTCGCCGACCGCCGCGCAGAAGGCGGCCGACCTCGGCCTCGTCCCCGCGCTCGCCCCGGACGTCACGGTCCCCACCACGTCGCTCAGCCTCACGGGTGAGTCGGCCGGTGCCGCGGCGCTCGACTCCGACGACGGCTACGTGCCGTACTTCGACTGGTCCAGCCCGACCATGCTCGACACCCTCAGCCAGAACATCCAGCTGGTCTACGCCGGCAAGATGACCCCGGACGACTTCACGGCCGCGGTCGACGCCGACCGTGACGCGTTCCTGGCGCAGCAGGGCTGATCATGTCGACGTCAGCGCACACCGCCGCGGCCGAGGGAGCCACGGCGCTCACCTCGCCGCAGTCGGACGGGCGCACGTCCCAGGGCCACCGGGTCCGGCGCCGCTCCGTGCGGAGCCGGAACCGGTGGGTCGGGCTCGCGTTCGTCGCGCTCCCGCTGGTGATCTACGGGTTCGTCGTGCTGGTCCCCCTGGCGCAGTCCGTCCAGTACTCGTTCTTCAACTGGGACGGCGTCTCCGCGGCGACGTGGGTGGGCTTCCAGAACTACGTCACCTTCGTCACCGACCCGGTCCTGCGCTCGACGCTCGGCCACGTGCTCGTGCTCATCTGCTTCTTCGCGCTGCTGCCGATCGCCCTCGGGCTGTTCTCGGCGGCGCTGCTCACCCGCGCGAAGCAGCCCGGCATGGCGGTGTACCGCTGGATCTTCTTCCTGCCGCAGGTGATGACGACCGTCGTCGTCGCCCTCGTCTTCAAGCGGATCTACGCGCCGGACGGCCCGCTCAACACGGTGCTGCGCGCCGTGGGGCTCGACGCCCTCACGCGCACCTGGCTGGCGGACTTCACCTGGGCGCTGCCCGCGCTGGGCCTGGTGGGCACGTGGGTGACGTTCGGCTTCTGCATGGTGCTCTTCATCTCGGGCACCTCGTCGATCGCCCCCGAGCTGTACGAGGCGGCGCGCATCGACGGGGCCGGGGCGGTCCGCGAGTTCTTCGCGGTCACGCTGCCCGGGCTCCGGGGCCAGATCGCCATCGCGCTCACGCTGACCATCACCGCGGCGCTGCGGACCTTCGACCTCGTGTGGGTCACCACGCACGGGGGTCCCGGCACCTCGACGCTCACCCCCGCCGTCGCCCTGTACAAGGCGGCCTTCCAGAACCCGCAGGTCGGGCTCGCCGCGGCGATCGGCGTGACGATGGCGGCCCTGTGCCTCGTCATCGCGCTGATCATCACCCGCGTGTCTGAGAGGGACTGACATGAACAGCTCACGCACCGAGAAAGCCGTGAACTACGTCGTCCTGACCGTCATGGCCGCCCTCGTGCTCTTCCCGGTCGGCACGTTCGTGCTCGCCGCGCTGAGCCCCGACCGCTCGGGCAAGCCGGTGGGCGCCGGGAGCTTCTCGTGGGAGAACTTCGGGACGGCGTGGCAGCAGGCGGGCTTCTCGCGCGCCATGGCCGTCTCGCTGATCGTCGCGGGGTGCGCGGTGCTCGGGCAGGTGGTCCTGGCGCTGCTCGGCGGCTACGGCTTCGGGGTGCTGGGGGTCGCGGGGGAGAAGGTCATCTTCCCGCTCATCCTGCTCGGCATGATGATCTCGACCGAGGCCATCATCGTCCCGCTGTACTACCAGTTCCGGACCGTCGGGCTGACCAACTCGCTGCCCGGCATCATCCTCATCCACCTGGGCATGGGCGTGCCGTTCGGGATCTTCTGGATGCGGGCGGCGTTCCGCGCCCTGCCGCGGTCGATCTTCGAGTCGGCCGCCCTGGACGGCGCCGGCCCGCTGCGGATGCTGCGCCTGATCGCGCTGCCGATCGTCCGGCCGGCCATCTACACGCTCGTCCTGCTCAGCTTCATGTGGACCTGGAACGACTACTTCCTGTCGCTGGTCTTCCTGCACGGGTCGAACCAGACCGCCACGGTGGCGCTCGGCGTCTTCCAGGGCAAGTACGTCACCCAGATCAACCTCATGGCCGCGGGCGGCCTCATCGTCGCCGCGCCCGTGCTGATCCTCTACGTCCTGTTCCAGCGCAAGTTCATCTCCGGGATGCTCGCCGGCGCCATCAAGGAGTAGCCGCGCCGCCTTGCCCGTCCCACCCAGCTACTTCTCTCAGGGGAACCGAAGTGTCAATCCAACCCATGCTCCTGCCGGACGCGGACGCCGTCGGCGACACCGTCGCCCAGATGGTCCTCGACCGCCTGGACGCGACCGCCGGCAGCGGGAAGCCGTTCCTGCTCGGCTGCCCCGGCGGCCGGACCGCCGCGTCGACGTACCAGGCTCTCGCCCGGCGCTCCGCCGGCGGTGCCGACCTGTCCCGCGTCGTCGTCGTGATGATGGACGAGTACGTGGTGCCCGACGGCGACGGCGGCCTGCGCCGCGTCGACCCGGACGAGTCCTACTCGTGCCTCGGCTTCGGCCGTCGCGAGATCCTCGACCCGATCGCCGCGGGGTGCCGCGAGGCGGGCACGACGCCGCCCACCGAGGTCTGGGTCCCCGACCCCGCGGACCCGGCCGCCTACGACGCGAAGATCGAGGCCGCCGGCGGCATCGACCTGTTCCTCCTGGCGTCCGGCGCGAGCGACGGGCACATCGCCTTCAACCAGCCCGGGACCCCGCGGTCGACGCGGACGCACGTCACCCCCTTGGGTCTGGCGACCCGCAGGGACAACATGGAGACGTTCCCGGAGTTCACGAGCCTGGACCTCGTGCCCGAGCACGGCGTGAGCGTCGGCGTCGACACGATCGCCGGCCTGTCGCACGAGGTCGTGATGATCGTCTGCGGCGAGCACAAGCAGCACGCGTTCGACCGCCTCGCGTCGGCCGACGTGTACGAGCCCGACTGGCCGGCGACGGTGGCGGTCGAGTGCAAGAACCCGACCCTCGTCGCGGACTCCGCCGCGGCGGGCCGCTGACACCCCCACCCCAGACCCTGCCCGCAGGACGACCGAAGGAAGCGCATCACCATGGCAGCCATCAAGCTCGTGTACATCGGGGGAGGGTCCTCGCGTGGAGCGGGGACCATGGCCTCGTTCCTCGCCCACGCCAAGGACTTCGCCGGGTCCGAGGTGGTGATCCAGGACGTCAACCCTGACCGCCTGCACGCGGTCGAGACGATCGCGACCAAGATCGCCCGCGCGCAGGACCTCGACATCACGGTGACGTCGACCACCGATCGCCGGGCCGCCCTGACGGACGCGGACGCGGTGCTGTCGAGCTTCCGCCCCGGCGACTTCGCGGCCCGCGCGCTCGACGAGCGCATCCCGCTCAAGCACGGCGTCATCGGCCAGGAGACCCAGGGCCCCGGCGGGTTCTTCATGGCCCTGCGCTCGATCCACATCTACGAGGACATCGTCCGCGACCTCGACGCCGTGGCGCCGAACGCGATCCTGTTCAACTACACGAACCCCGTGAACATCGTCTCCCAGGCGGTCACCAAGTTCACCGACCGCACCATCTGGTCGATGTGCGAGGGCCCGATCGTGTTCCCGAAGACCGTGCTGCGCGCGGCCGGGCTCGACGAGGACAAGGCCGAGATCGTCATGGCCGGCGTCAACCACAACGTCTGGTCGACCGAGCACACCTACGACGGCCAGGACCTCATGCCGCTGCTCGACGCCGCGTGGGAGGCCCGCAAGGACGACCCGACGCTGAGCGTCCACGCCAAGCGGATGCTGCACCTCGCGGTGACCATGCGCTCGGTCCCGGCCGACTACTTCCAGTACTACTACTTCCGCGAGGAGGTCCTCCGGGAGCTGCAGGGCGCCCGCACCACGCGCGCGGAGGACCTGCTGGCGGCGCTGCCCGGGTACTGGGAGCACTACGAGGAGCAGTCGCGCGCCGAGGTCCCCGACCTCGACCCGGCCCGCTCGCGAGGCGGCATCCACGAGCTCGAGCTGGCGATCGACGTGATGAGCGCGTACTACAACGACACCGGCGCGCGCCTGCCCGTCAACCTGCCGAACGTGGGCGGCGCGCTGCCCGGGTTCGACGAGGACGTCGTCGTCGAGATGTGGTGCACGGTCGACGCCCAGGGCGTGCGGCCGCTGCCGCAGAAGCCGCTGCCGCACGCGGTGCGCGGCCTGGTCCAGCAGCTGGCCGAGTACCAGTACCTCGCGGCCGAGGCGGCGTGGAAGGGCACGCGCGCCGACGGCATCCGCGCCCTGGCCGCCAACCCGATGGTGCCCACGATCGCGGTGGCCGAGGAGCTGTACGACGAGATGGCGTACGCGCACCGTGCCTACCTGCCGGAGAGGCTGCTGAAGTAGGCATGGAACACGCCTACCTGGCGCTCGACGCCGGCAACTCCAAGACGGTCGCCCTCGTCGTCGACGGCGAGGGCACCGTCCTGGGGCGGGGCCGCGGCGGCAACGGCGACATCTACGGCGCCGCCAGCGTCGATGCCGCGCTCGTCGCGGTGCGCGGGGCGATCGGTGACGCGCTCGCCGCGTCCGGCCTCGCCGCCGGGAACCTCGTCGCGGCCGCGTTCCGCGTCGCGGGCGTCGACTACCCCGAGGACGCGCAGTTCTGGGACGGCAAGCTCCGAGAGGTGCTCGGCGACGGCCCGCGGTGGAGCATCCTCAACGACGGCTTCGCGTCCCTGCGGCTCATCGACGGCACCGGCGTCGGGCTGTCGATCACGGTCGGCACGGGCCCGGCGCTGGCCGCCCGGTCGGCCGACGGCCGCGAGGAGTGCTCGGGCATGTTCATGTTCGACGACCTCGGGGGCGGCGGCCTGGGCAACGCCGCGCTCGCGGCCGTCACGCAGGCGTGGATGGGGATCGGGCCGCCGACCGCGCTGACCGACGAGCTGCTGGCGATGTACGACGTGCCCGACGCCTGGCACCTGCGGCACGCGTTCACGCAGCGGTTCGGCGCGCTCCCCGCGCGCGAGCTCTGGCGGGCGGCCCGGGTGGTCCTCGCCGTCGCGGGCGCCGGCGACGAGGTCGCGCGGCAGATCGTCGCGCGCCAGGCCGCGTCGTTCGTCCGCTACGCGCAGTGGTGCGCGCAGCGGGTCGGCGTCGACCTCGCGTCGGGCGAGCTGCCCGTGCTCCTCAACGGGTCGGTGGCCACGTCCGAGCACCCGGCGATGCGCGACGCGCTCGTCGCGGAGCTCGCGCGGGTCGCCCCGGCCGCGTCCGTGAGCGTCGCGACGGCGTCGCCGCTGTGCGGGGTCGTCCTCGACGCGCTCGCCGAGGGCGGCATCCCGGTGGGCCCCGAGCTGCTCGCCCGCGTCCGGGACGACCACCCCGACGACTTCCTGATGACCTGACCGTTCCCCACTCGCTGCACCACCCGGAGGACTTCCGCATGAGCACGCCCCCGTTCGACGTCGACGCCGTCCTGGCCGCCCTCACGCTGGAGGAGAAGGCCTCGCTGCTGTCGGGCCACGACGACTGGTACACCGAGACGATCGAGCGCCTGGGCGTGCCGGCGATCGAGGTGGGCGACGGCCCGCACGGCCTGCGCAAGGAGACCGGCGTCGACATGGTCTGGGTGCCGGCCACCGGCTTCCCGACGGCGTCGGCGATGGGGGCCTCCTGGGACCGCGACCTCGTCCGCCGGGTCGCCGTCGCGATCGGCGAGGAGGCGCGCGCCGAGGGCGTCCAGGTGGTGCTGGGCCCCGGCGTGAACATGAAGCGCTCGCCCCTGTGCGGGCGCAACTTCGAGTACTTCTCCGAGGACCCGGTGCACTCCGGGGAGCTCGGCGCGGCGTACGTCGAGGGCGTCCAGTCGGTCGGCGTCGGCACGTCGCTCAAGCACTTCGCGGCGAACAACCAGGAGATCGAGCGGACCCGGATCTCCGTCGAGGCCGACGAGCGCACGCTGAGGGAGATCTACCTCGCCGCGTTCGAGCGCGTCGTCGACAAGGCCGACCCGTGGACCGTGATGTGCTCGTACAACCGGCTGCACGGCGTGCACGCCTCGGAGAACCACTGGCTGCTCACCGAGGTGCTCCGGGACGAGTGGGGCTACGACGGCGTCATCGTGTCCGACTGGAACGCCGTCCACCACCGGGTGCCCGCCCTGGCCGCGGGGCTCGACCTGGAGATGCCCGGCACCGGCGGGCGCACGGACGCCGAGATCGTCGCCGCCGTCCGCGCGGGCGAGCTGCCCGAGGCCGTCGTGGACGCCGCGGCGCGGCGGGTGCTGGGGCTCGTGGCCCGCGCCTATCCCGGGACTGACCTGGTGAACGGTCCCGTCATGGACCTGGGCGTCGAGCCCGGCGACGCGCTGACCGACGCCCAGCTCGACCTCCTCGGTGCGGCCGAGCACCACGCCGTGGCGCGCGAGGCCGCGGCCGGGTGCATCACGCTGCTGCGCAACGAGGGCTCCGTGCTTCCCCTGGCCGCGAACGGCGAGGAGCGGATCGCGGTGGTCGGCGCGTTCGCCGAGCGGTTCCGCATCCAGGGCGGCGGCTCGTCGGGCGTGAGCCCGACGCGGGTGGAGAGCGCGCTCGAGTCCCTCCGGGCCGTCGCGGGGGACCGCCTGACGTACGCGCCGGGCTACGTGCACACGCCGAAGGACGACTACCAGGACGACCTCGACGCCTACCTCGCCGCGCACGACGCGACGTTCGTCGACGACGGGTCCGGCCCCGCGCGCCGCTCCGCCGCGCTCGCCCGGGCCCTGCGGATGGCGGCCGCCGCCGAGCGCGTGGCGGCCGCCGCACCGTCCGCCCGGGCGGAGCGCCTGATCGACGAGGCGGTCGCGGTCGCCGAGCAGGCCGACGTCGTCGTGGCGTTCGTCGGGCTCCCGCTCGCCTTCGAGCAGGAGGCCGACGACCGCACCACGCTCGCGCTGCCGTCCGACCACGTCGCGCTCGTGCAGCGGTTGGCCGGCCTGGGCAAGCCCGTGGTCGTCGTCCTGTCCAACGGCGCGGCCGTCACCATGGACCCCTGGCACGACCGGGTGGACGCCATCGTCGAGGCCTGGCTGCCCGGCCAGGCCGGCGCCGCCGCGGTGGTCGACGTCCTGTTCGGGCGCGTGAACCCGTCCGGCAAGGTGGCCGAGACGTTCCCCCTCGCCGTCCAGGACTCGCCCGGCTACGTCACCTGGACCGGCGAGCGCGGCACCGTTCAGTACGGCGAGGGCGTGTTCATCGGGTACCGCTGGTACGACGCGCTGCTCCGCGACGTGCTCTACCCGTTCGGGCACGGGCTGTCGTACACGACGTTCGCGTACTCCGACCTGGACGTCGAGGTGGTCGACGCGGCCGCCGGCGACGTGCGCGTCTCCTGCACGGTCACCAACACGGGCGACCGGGCCGGGCGCGAGGTGGTGCAGCTGTACGTCGGCGACCCCGACGCGGCGGTCCGCCGTCCGGTCCGCGAGCTCAAGGGCTTCGAGAAGGTCGCGCTCGAGCCGGGCGGGTCGTCGCGGGTGGTGTTCGAGCTGTCCAGCCGCGACTTCGCGTACTGGGACGTGGCGACCGCCCGCCCCGACGGCCGGCTCGGCGCCTGGCGTCGCGAGGGCGGCACGTTCGGCATCGACGTCGGCGCCTCGTCGCGCGACCTGCGGCTGCACGCGAGCATCGAGCTGCCCGACGACGCCGGCATCCCGGCTCTGGTGCCCGACGCCGACCTGCTCGTCGCGGCCGCGTCCCGGTTCACCGAGGGGCACCACGGGTGATGCGCGCCTGACCCGACGAGCGCTCGACGGCCCCGCATCTCCTGGTGCGGGGCCGTCGTCGTGCGAACCGGACTCTTGACGCGGATCGGACATCGGGTCATAGGGTGGGGGTACTGCCATTTGGTAGGAGTACTTACTAATCCACGGTCAGACATCCCCAGTTCGATGGAGAGCCCGATGCGCCGTTCCCGCCGGTTGTCCGTGTCCGCCGCACTCGCCCTCGGGGTGAGCGCCGCGCTCCTCGCGCCCCTGCCCGCGCAGGCCTCCTCGAAGCCGGCGCCCGCCGCGCCGAGCAAGGTGGTGACGGCCTACTTCGCCGACTGGGACGTCTACGGCCGCGGGTACTACGTCAAGGACATCCCGGTCAGCAAGCTGAACGTCATCCAGTACGCGTTCGGCGTCCCGGGCTACGACGCGGCCACCGGCACGGCCAGCTGCAACGTGCTCGACCCGTGGGCCGACTACCAGCAGGTCTACTGGACGGGCGACAACACGGTCGACGGCGTCGCGGACGACCCGAGCAACCCGGACCAGCACCTGTTCGGCAGCTTCAACCAGCTGCGCAAGCTCAAGGCCGCGAACCCGCACCTCAAGGTCGAGATCTCCCTGGGTGGCTGGACCAAGTCGACGTGGTTCTCGACGCTCGCCAGCACCCCGCAGCTGCGGCAGTCGTTCGTGGCGTCCTGCATCGACACGTTCATCAAGGGCAACCTGCCCGGCGGCGGCTGGCCCGAGGGTGCCGGGGGAGCGGGCGCGGCGTCCGGCCTGTTCGACGGCATCGACCTCGACTGGGAGTACCCCACCCAGGTGGCCGGCGGGAACGTGAACCCCACCCCGGCCGACCGGCACAACGCGACGCTGCTCGCGGCCGAGTTCCGCACGCAGCTCGACGCGTACGGCGCCACGACCGGCACGCACTACCTGCTCACCGCGGCGCTCCCGGCGGCGAAGAGCTCGACGAAGTACTACGAGCTCAAGGAGATCTCGAAGTACTTCGACTGGGACAACGTGATGACCTACGACTTCAACGTGCCCAGCGGGCCGAAGGCGTCGCCCAACACGCTGTTCGCCCCGGACCCGCGCGACCCCAACGCCAAGGACCTGACCTGGAACACGAGCGGCACCGTCGCCTGGTACCTGCTCAACGGCGTGCCGGCGAACAAGATCGTGGTGGGCGTGCCGTTCTACGCGCAGCAGTACCTGCGCACCGGGCCGGCCAACAACGGCCTCTACCAGCCGTTCGACAACACGGGCACGGACGCGAACTCGCTGACCGTCGACGTCACGCCGCAGCCGAGCTTCCACGCGCTCGTCGACGAGGGCGGCTACGTGAACGACGCCGGCACCGTCGGCGGCGCCGGCTACACCGCGCACTGGAACCTGCTGGCCGGCGAGCCGTACCTGACCAACCCCGCGGCCGCCCACCCGAACCTGACCACGGGTCCCGCGACGGTGCCGACGCTGATCGCGTACTCGAGCCCGAGGTCGATCGGCGAGCGCGCGAAGCTGATCAAGGCGCTGCACCTGCGCGGCGCCATGGCGTGGGAGATCAGCCAGGACTCGAACAGCCACGCGCTGATCAGCGCGCTGGCTCCGGTGCTCGAGTAGGACCGGCGTCGGGTCACGACGACGCGGTGGGGCACGTCTGGCGGTACGGACCGAGGGCCGAGGCGTAGGTCGCCCACTCGACCTGGGTCAGGTTCCGTCCGGCGGCCGCACAGGCGGCTGCGCTGAGGTGGGCCGGGTCGAGGTCCCACTCCGCGACGCCCTGGGCGACGGTGACCAGCACGGCCCGCCCGTCGGGGCGCAGGTAGCCCGGGTACATGACCGGGGTGCCGTACGGGAGCTCGGGCCCGATGGGGACGCTGACCTCCCGATACCGGGGTGTGGAGCTCGGGATCGGCTCGCCGAGCCGGATTCCGGCGTTCGCGTCGTAGACGCTGACGCTCTGGTCGTCGGTCGCAGCGATGAGCGTGGTGCCGTCGTCGGAGAACTGCAGGTTGGAGATGGCTCCTCGCGCCCCCGGCAGGTCACGAAGCGTCGTCATCGTGGTGCTGTCCACGAGCGAGACCGACCCGCGTCGGGCGACGGCGAGCAGGCCGTCGTCCCGGAGGGCGACCGCGTCGGCGCCGGGCCGAGGCGTTCCGAGGGGCTTGCCGGTGCGGCCGTCGTACATCTGCACGACCGTGGTCGTCCCGACGTCCGCCGAGAGGGAACTGGTCTGATTCGGGTCGCCGTCCTGGAGAGCGATCGCCACTCGTGAGCCGTCCGAGGTCGCGGACATGTCGATCACGCCCTGGTTGCGGCCGTCGATCGGGTGCCCGTCCCACTTCTGGGTGGCCCGGTTTCCCACCCAGAGCTGCCAGCCGGGCATGGACACGTACACGCGGTCGCCCGACGGGGTGGACCAGATCTCGCCGGCGCGCTCGGGAACGCGCAGGCCACCGGGCACCTCCCGGCCGGTCTCCACATCGATCGGGCGCAGGTCTCCCAAGCCCTGCACGTAGGCCGTGACGATGCCCCGGAACATCCACTCCACACCGAGAACCCGGCCGGGCAACGCCTGCACCTGCGTGTCCGTGCGCGCGTCCCACACGGCGTAGGACGTGAGGTCCGCCGTGCTCTGCGCATCCGCGGGCCGGCTCGCCGTCAGGAACAGGTTCCCGTCGGGGTCGTACCCGGCCACGGCGACGGACCCCCGGGCCAGGAGGCGGGTCACCGGTCCGGACCCGTCGACCATCCAGCGCGTGATCACCGGCGCGCCGGCGCCAAACACCACGAGCTCGCCCTGCGACACCGACAGGTTCCCGACGTCGCCCCGCTGGATGTCGAGCTCGACGCCGTTCTCGGCCCCGGTGGTGAGGCTGCGTTCCCGCACGACTCCGAACCGGTCGCCGCAGAGCACGAGGCCCGCCTCGGGTGCCACCGTGGACCACGAGCACGTGTCGGACCCACCGAGATCCGCAGTCCAGACGACCCCGCCGGTGGACGGCGCGACGGCCAGCATCGAGGACCCTCCGACCAGGACGACGAGGTCGTCCCCGGCGCTGACGGCATGGTCGTCCGTGATGGCGCGCCTGCCCGGAAGGTGCTGGTCGACGGGCGACTGGTTCAGGGCGCCCTCCAGCCCGCCGGTACGGAGCTCGGAGGACGGCGCGGGGGGGTCGATCGTCCGCAGCGTGGCCAACGAGGTCGGGTCGAGCACCCGGACGGGTCCGTCGGACGAACCCACGACCAGCTGCCCCGAACCGTCGAACGCTGCGGCCGCCTTTGCCGTGCCCTTGGCCGTCGCGAGCACGACGCCGTCCTGGACCCGTCGCGACGTCACGGAGCCGTCGTTGCCGGCGACCGTCACGACCACCTTTCCGTGCGGGTCGAGGGCGAGCTCCCCGGACGGGCCGGTCGTCAGCGGACCGAGGAGCCGTGCCCCGGTGGCGATGTCGTCCACGGTCAGGGACCTGCCGGCCTGGATCGCCACCCGGGTGCCGTCGGCGCTGACCCGCACAAGCGGGCGCGGCCCTTGGTCCGACGTCGCGACCGGGTCGAAGGTGCGGATGACGGCGCCGTCGTCCGTGCCGATCAGCAGGGGCGTGCGGGCGTCCACCACCACGACCGACGTCGCGGTCCCCGGGACGCTCGCCCCTGCGATGCGCGTCGCACCGGGGACCCGGTGATAGCCGACGAACCCCGGCGAGGCGGTGAAGGTGCTCAGCAGCGCGGAGCGGGCGTGGGCGTCGTCCGGTGCCCGGCGGTAGGCCTCGACGGCCAGCAGCGCGGCGGCGTCGCGGTTGGTGGCCTGCAGCGCGATGGACTGGTTGACCAACACTTGCAGCTCGGCGGCGTTCCTGGCCCTGGTGGCGTCCGCCCGGCTCACCCCCGCCAGCGAGCCCGCCACGACCGCCAGGACGAGGACGGCGACCACGCTCGCGAGGGCCGTGCGCAGCCGACGGTTCTGCCGGGCGTCGCGTGCCGCGCGCACGGCCAGCTGGTCCGCGTCCGCCTCGCGCAGTGCCTGCGCCGCGTCGAGGAAGTCGGTCTCGACCGCCGTCAGCTCGGGGGTTGTCGACGCCCGCCACTCCAGGGCCACGTCCAGGCGGGCGCCCCGGTACAGCTCGCCGTCAGGGCGTCCGAGGGCGTCCCAGCCGTTCGCGGCGGCGCTCAGGTGCCGCAGGATGCGCACCCCGGCCGCGTCGTCGTCGAGCCACGCCCGCAGGCGCGGCCAGGCACGCACCAGCGACTCGTGCGCGATCTCGATCGTGCCGTCGTCGGCGGTCAGCAGGCGCGCGCGCACCAGGTCGCTCATGACCCGGTCCCGGCCGCCCTCGAGGCCCAGGGCGCGCAGGGGTTGGCGGCGATGGATCGCGCCCCCCTCGCCCGACGGCGTCACGAGTCGGAGCAGGAGGGCTCGACAGGTCGCCCGGTCCGCCTCCGAGTACCCCTCGTAGACGCGCTCGGCGGTCTGCGCGACGGCGGCCGAGATGCCACCGGACGCCTCGTAGCCGTCGACGGTGAGGACCGAGCCGTCCCGGCGGCGCCAGGTCTCGACCAGGGCGTGGGACAGCAGGGGGAGCGACCCGGCACCGTCGCCGGCCTCGTTGACCAGCAGCTCGACCAGACCGTGCTCGAGCCGCAGGCCCGCCTGCCGGGCCGGTTCCTCGATGACCTCGCGCAGCTGGTCGTCGGTGAGCGGGCGGACCAGGTGCAGCCCCGTCTCCGTCAGCTGTGCCAGGCGGGGGTCGATGCTCAGCCCCGCGATCTGGTCGGCCCGCACCGTGACGACGACGAGGTGGTCGTCCGTCGCCTCCGCCAGGACGCGGCAGAACTCCCGGACGACGCCCGCGCGGTACCCCCCGATGAACAGGTCCTCCAGCTGGTCGACCACCAGGGCCGCCCCCGCCGGCGCACCGCCGATCGCCGCCCGCAGGCCCCCGACCGGGTCCGGCCCCGGCATGACGACCACCGGAGGGACACCCTGACGACGGAGTGCCGCGGCGACGCCGGCCCGGGCCAGCGAGCTCTTGCCTACCCCGGACGGTCCCGCGATCACGAGCAGCGGATGGGCGTGCAGCCGGGTGAGGCACGCCTCGATCTCGGCGGCGCGGCCGTGGAACGTCTCGCTGTCGTCGACGCCGAACGCGGCGAGGCCCCGGTAGGGGCAGTCCTGCCGGCCGGCGGGCGCGGGGTCGATCGCCGCGATGCTCGGATCGTGGTGGAGGATCTGCTGCTCCAGCTCGGTCAGCTGAGCGCCCGGGTCGACGCCGAGCTCGCGGACGAGGTGCCGGCGGGCGTCCCGCAGGGTGAGCAGGGCGTCCCCCTGTCGTCCGCACCGGTACTGCGCCAGCGCCAGGATCGCCCACCGCCGCTCGCGCAACGGATCCTGCTCGAGCAGCTTGCGGGCGTCGCTGGCCACCGTGCGGTGCTCACCCGCGGCCAGCCGCGCGTCGAGGAGGTCCTCCTCGCAGGTGGACCGCAGCTCGGTCAGCCGCGCCACCTCGCTCGCGGCGCCGTCCCACTCGCGCAGCTCCGCGAACGGGTCTCCCCGCCAGAGCGCCAGCGACCGGCTGTACGCGCTCACGGCGCGGTCCGGCTCCCCGGACGCGGCGAACGCCCGGGCGCGGGCGACCCCCTCGTCGAACGCGTCGACGTCGACGTCTCCGTACGGCAGGTCGAGGCGGTAGCCGCCCGGGCACGTGACTACAACGTCCCGCGGCAAGGCCTTGCGGAGGTGGCCGATCGTGGCTTGCAGCTGCTTCGGCCAGGTGCTCGGTGGGACCGGACCCCAGCTGGCGTCCGCGAGCTCGTCGAGGCTGACGGCCATCGGGCGGCGCAGCACCAGCGCGCAGAGGGCCGTCCTCGCCCGCGGGCTCAACGAGGAGTCTCCGTCGAGCTCGATCGGCCCCAGCACACGGACGGCCATCTCCGCAGTGTGTTCTCGCCGTCCGGGGTGGTCAACGACCCGTATACCGGGTGCATACCGGCGGAGGGACGGCCTCATACCGGCGGGCCCGACGGTCGAGCCATGAACCGATCACGTCGACCTCATGTCACCACGCTGCTCACCTTCGAGTTCGCCCCGGATCCGGAGCCGACGCCCTCGACGACGACCCCACCGCACCGCGCTCGCCTGGTTGGCGCCGCCGTCACGCTGGCGGTCGCGGCGGCCGCCGTCCTGTGCGCGCCGAACCTCGTCGGGAGCCCGACGCCGCCGGTGCCAAGCTCGCCCCCGGCCACGTCCTGCGGGACGGTAATCCCGTGCTCGCCGTCCGGTGAGGTCGCGGCCCGGTCGGCCCGGGATCGGGACGCGGCACGACTTGCACGCGAGCGGTGCCCGTCGACCCTGCCGCCGTCCCAGAGCTGCCTCCGACCGTTCCCCGACCAACCGTGATGTGGGGCCGGTGGTGCGACTCGCTCACGCTAGGGGTCCCCCATCACGGGGACCGTTGCCGCGTCGAGGTCGTCCGAGGAGCCTGGGTCGATGGCGGTGCAGTTCACGGTCTTCGTGAGCTCGACCTTCGACGACTTCGTCGTCGAGCGCGACGTTCTGCGCACGCTCGTGTACCCGGCCCTGGCGCGGCACTGCGAGGCCCGCGGCGCGCAGTTCGAGGCCGTCGACCTGCGCTGGGGCGTGAGCCGGCAGGCGGTGGAGGCTCGCCAGGCGGTGCAGATCTGCCTGGCCGAGGTCGATCGCTGCGTCGCGTCCGGCATGCGGCCGGACTTCCTGGTCCTGCTCGGCGACCGGCTCGGGTGGCGCGGCCTGCCGTCGGTCCTCGACGCCGAGCTCCACGCGTCCCTCGTCGGCGGGCTGCGGGCTACCGGTGCCGAGGCCCAGGCAGACAGCCTCGAGGCGCTCTACCCGCGGGTCGACGACAACGCCGTGCCGCGCTGCCGCGTGCTGACGGTCTCCACCGACGAGCACCGGGCGCGGGAGGTCGAGGTGCTCGACGCGCTCGAACGGGTCGTGCCGCGCACCGACGTCCTGGACGCGCTGCTCGGATCGGTCACGGAGCAGGAGGTCCGGCACCGGCTGGCGTGCGCTCCGGTGCAGGAGAGCTCGCTGGTGGCGGTCCGCCGCGAGCTCGTGCCGGCTCCTGCCGGGCGGTGGATCGACCAGGACGATGCCGCGCGGCCTCGTCGCGAGCGGTTGCGGGCCGACCTGCGCCGGACCGGGCAGGTCGTCCCGTACACCGTCCGCGGGGATCCCGGGACGGAGGGTGACGACGTCCGGGCGATGGCCTCGGAGCTGCTCGGCCGGCTGACGCGCCTCGTGGACGACGAGCTCGACCGGGCCGAGTCCGTGCCGCGGGCGAGCACGGAGCGGGCCGAGCACCTGGCGTTCGCCGCGGCGCGCGGCGCGGACCTGGTCGGCCGGGACCGCGAGCGGGCCGAGCTCGACGCGTGGCTCGCTGGTCCCGGCGGCGGCGCGCTCGTGGTGCACGGTCCGTCCGGGTCGGGGAAGTCCAGCCTGCTCGCCGCCTGCGTGCTGCGCGCCGCCGCGGGGCCGGTGCCCGTGGTCGCGCGGTTCGTCGGCGTGACCGAGGACTCGTCCGAGCCCGCGAGGCTGACCGCCAGCCTCCTGGACGCGCTGCGCGAGGTGCGGCCCGGGGCCGGCGACCCCGGCGGCTCGGTCGAGCTGCAGCTGGCCGACGCCCTGGCGACCTGGCCCGCGGACGATCCCGTGCTCGTCGTCGTGGACGCGCTGGACCAGCTGGGCGTGGCGCCGCTCTCGCCGTGGCTCGCCGCCGAGCGCTCTGCGGGAGTCCACCTGCTCGTCTCCGTGCTCGACGGGACCGAGCTCGACGTGCTCTCCGAGGTCGTGCCGGGTGGTCGCCGCCTGGCCCTGGCGCCCCTGGCGGCGGTCGACCGCGGCGAGGCCCTCGAAGGCTGGCTCGCGGCGGCCGGGCGCTCGCTGACCCGCGAGCAGCGGACCGCCGTGCTCGACGCGGCCGCGTCGACCGGGCTGCCACTGCACCTGCGCCTGCTGTTCGAGAGGGCTCGGCGCTGGCCGTCCTGGGCGGACGGCGGGCCGCTGGCGACGGACGCCGCCGGGGCGGTCGGGCAGCTCCTCGACGACCTCATGCGGCCGGAGGCGCACGGGGAGGTGCTGGTCGGGGCGGCGCTTGCCGCCCTCGTCGCGAGCCGCGCGGGCCTGTCCGGGCGCGAGGTGGTCGAGATCCTGTCGGCGGACGCGCGCGTGCTGGCGGACCAGGTCGAGCGGGCGCCGAGCTCCCCGCGGATCGACGGGCTCGCGCCCGTGGTGTGGGCCCGGCTGCGTCACGATCTCGGTGGGTACCTGGTCGACCGCGCGACCCCAGGGGCCGTGACCCTGGTGCCGTTCCACCGCGAGGTGCGCGAGGCGATCGAGCGGCGATGGGTGACCGGGCCCGCCGGGCGCGCGGTCCACGGCGCGATCGCCGACCACTTCCTGCGGCAGCCCGCTTGGATCGTCGACCGCGACGGGCGGACGGGCCCGCACCTGCGGCGTGCGACCGAGCTGATGTCCCAGCTCCTCGCGGCGGGGCGGGGCCCGGACGCGCGGGCCGTCGTGACCGATGCCGGCTGGCTCTCCGCGGTCGCGCACGGGCTCGGGGGGTGGGAGCTCGCCGCGCAGGTGCACGCCGTGGCCACCGGGCTCGGGGACGACCCGGAGCTGGTCGAGCTGGACCGCGCCGCTCGGGCCGCCGCCCCCCACGTGGAGGCCCGACCCGGGGAGCTCCCGGCGCAGCTGGTCGCGCGGCTGGCCCCCTCGGAGCTGCGCGACCGGCTCACCGCTGCCGACTGGCCGCACCCCTGGCTCGAGTCGAGGTCGTCGAGCCTGCGCGGCACGAGCCGCGCCGACCTCGACGGCCACAGCGGGACCGCCCGCTCGATCGCCGTTTCCCACGACGGCGCGTGGTGCGCCTCGTTCGGCGCGTCGAGCCCCGACCGCACGGTGCGGTTCTGGTCGGTCGAGACCGGGCGGAACGTCCGGACCGTGCAGCTCCCGCCCGGGGGCGGCGCGGTACCGATGGCCTTCCGACCGTCGGGGCGCCTGCTCCTCGGGCTGGGCGCCGAGATCGTCGAGGTCGACCGCCTTAGCGGGCGTTCGCAACCGCGGGCAGTGCTCCCCGAGGGTGCAGTGATCGCCGCGATGGCGTCGGCGAGCGACGTGGACCTGGCCGTCGCGGTCGATCACGACGGCCGCGCCTGGATCCTCACGGACGCGGGCTGCACGTCGATCGACGGTCCTCCGGCCGACGACGCCGGGCGGGTCACGGCCGCCGCCCTCTCCGACGACGGCACGGTCCTCGCGGTGCTCACCACAGGGCTCGTGCGACTGCTCGACCTGCGGGACGGGACGTGGAGGACGACCCCGCGGGCGGGGGACGTGCCCTGGGAGCGCGAGCCCCTCGGGGTGTCGCACGACGGCCGGGTCGTGCTGTTCGGCGCGGAGCTGCAGCGATGGGACGTGTCCGGGGGCGACCCCGAGGCGGTCCTCGCGGGGTCCGCGATCGAGTTCGACGTCCGAGCCGTCCTGGCGCTCACACCCGACGGCCGCCACGCACTGGTCTCACCGCGGCTCGACGAGCTGCGCGACGCGGTCATCGCCTCGACCGAGGTGCGCATGCTGGCGGCCTGGGACGTGGGCGCGCCGGCCCTCGGAGCCGACCTGCCGGAGCCGGGTGCGCGGGTCGCTGCGTGCGCCCTGACGCCGGACGGTGCGTCGGCGATCGTGGCCTACGACGACCACTCGGTCCGCGTGTGGGACCTCCGGGCAGCCGATCAGGGACAGCGCGCCGCACCGGCTCGACGACTCGACAACCCGATCGCGCGCCTCGTGGTCGATCCTCCCGTCGTCCACGCGCGCGACCAAGGACGTCAGGTGGCGACGGTCGATCTGCGCACGGGGGAGATGCTCGAGTCGGCCCCCGCCCAGGAGGTGTTCGACCGCGGGACGCCCGCCGGGCCCCGTCGGCGTCGGCGCACCGTCCGCGCCGAACGGCGCCGACGGGTGAGCGCGGCGGTCTGGGTCGGGTCGGACTCCGGCACGGTCGGGGTCCGGTACGACCTCCTCATCGCCAAGGCGTCGGACCAGCCGGACGGGCCCGACGACCCGCACGCCCCACCCACCGCGCCGTTCGCGGTCTACCGACGACTCCTGGGGCGGTGGGTGCGGGTCCGGCGGCCACGCGTCGACGCGATCCGCGCCCGGCTGGTCGACGTCGCGCTCGACGCCGACGGACGCCGCGCGGTGGTCGCCTCCAACGGGTCGCTGCGCGTGTTCGACCTCCGCAGCGGCCGGCAGCTGTTCCGGTTGGTGGGGCACCAGGGAGTGGTGCGCACCGTGGCGGTGGTGCCCGGCGTCGCCGAGTGGCCCGCCGGTCTGGTGGTGAGCGGAGGCGAAGACGCGACCGTCCGCGTGTGGGACCTGCGCGACGGCCACGAGGTGGCGAGCCTGCGGCTGGGCGCCATCGTCACCGTGGTGGCCGCCTGCGTCGAGGGCACGACGGCCGTGGTGGTCGCCGGCGATGCGGCGGGCCACGTCGACGTGCTGAGCCTGCGGGCCGGGTGATCCCGACTAGCGGTACCACTCCTCGTCGATGGAGGCGAGCGTGGACGGCTGCACGCGGTCACCGAGCCCGTAGAACTGCTGGAAGCTCATGATCAGCGGGCGCCAGCGGTCCGGGTCGATGCGGTTCGCCGTGTCGGGCAGTCGGATCGACTCGTGGACGTGGATGCGGGTCACCTCGAGCTCGATGGCCGCCGTGCCGCCGCCGCCGAGCAGGTGGAGGTCGGTGACCGCGGCCTCGAGGTGGACCGGGCACTCGGCCGCGCGCAGCGGGGCGACCGTGGCCGACGGGAGGGGTGTGAGCCCGGCGCGGGCGAACTTGTCCGGCTCGTAGCGGTAGCCGACGGACGCCTTGCGGACAGGCACGGGGTCCCGACCGGTGGTGAGTGCGAGTCGGTCGACGGCCGCCACCTGGTCCACCGAGGGCAGGTTGAGCACGCACTCGCCGGTGTCGCGCAGGTTCTGGACCGTGCGGGACCGGGTGCCCATGCCGATCACCGCCGTGTGCCCGAGCCAGAAGACCGAGGAGATGGGGGCGAGGTTCGGCCGCCCGTCCGCGCCGACGGTGCTGATCAGGACGACGGGCGTGCCGAAGTAGAGGATCGACGGGTCGATGGACACATGGCGCGGAGCGGTGGTCGTCGGCACGGAGGGCTCCCGGAGTCGAGGCGGTGGGGCCCGGGCGGGCCCACCGGGAAGACGGCCCAGGAGTCCGGAACGTGAGCCCTCAGTCGCGACCGCTCGAGAGCAGCAGCGCCTCGCCCTGACCCCCTCCGCCGCACAGGGACACGACCGCGCGCCCGCTCCCGCGACGCGCGAGCTCCATCGCAGCGTGGCCGGCCAGCCGTGCGCCCGACGCCCCGATGGGGTGCCCGAGCGCGATGGCTCCGCCGTGGAGGTTCGTCTGCTCGAGCGGGTACCCGAGGTCGGCCAGCGACTGCACCACGACCGACCCGAAGGCCTCGTTGATCTCCGCGAAGTCCACGCTCGACAGCTCCCACCCGGCCCGCGCCAGCGCCGCCGAGATCGCGGCCGACGGCTGCGAGTGCAGCGAGTTGTCCGGCCCGGCCACCTGCCCCGAGGCCCCGACCGACGCGAGCCACGTCAGCCCGCGGGCCTCGGCGAGCTCGCGGCTGGTCACCACGACGGCCGCCGCCCCGTCCGTCAGGGGCGAGGCGTTGCCCGCGGTGATGGTCCCGTCGGCGGAGAACGCGGGCCGCAGCGACGCCAGCGACTCGAGACTCGTCTCGGGCCGGATGCCCTCGTCGACGGAGACGACCACCGGCGCACCCCGCCGCTGCGGCACCTCGACCGGCACGATCTCCTCGGCGAAGACGCCGGACGCCACCGCCTCGGCGGCCCGCCGGTGGCTCTCGACGGCGACGCGGTCCTGCGCCTCCCGCGGGATCGAGAGCGTCTTGTTGCCGCGCTCGGTGGACGAGCCCATCGACTCGCGGTCGAACGCGTCGGTCAGCCCGTCGAAGGCCAGGGAGTCGACGGCCTGGATGTCCCCGTAGGTCCACCCGCGTCGCGAGCCGGGCAGCAGGTGCGGCGCCTGGCTCATGGACTCCTGGCCGCCGGCCACCACGACGGACGCCTCGCCCAGCCGGATCATGCGGGCGGCGTCGATGATCGCCGTCAGCCCGCTGAGGCAGACCTTGTTGATCGTCGTCGCCGGCACGGTCCACGGGATGCCCGCCTTGACCGCGGCCTGCCGCGCAGGGTTCTGGCCGGCGCCGGCCTGGACGACCTGGCCCATCAGCACCTGGTCGACGTCGGACGGGTCGAGGCCCGCCCGCGCGAGCGCGCCGCTGATCGCGACGGCGCCCAGGGACGCGGCGGACAGCGACGACAGCGAGCCGTTCAGGCGCGCCATCGGCGTGCGCGCGAACGAGAGGATCACGACCTCGCGATCAGGACTCATGACAGCACCATCTCCCGTACCTCAGAAGCGATCACCAGGGGGACCGAGGACGTGGCGGCCACGACCTCGTCGACCGACACCCCGGGCGCGCACTCGCGCAGCACCAGGCCGTCCGCGGTGACGTCCAGCACCGCGAGGTCCGTGATGATCCGGTCGACCACCCCGACCCCGGTCAGCGGCAGCGTGCACGCCGGCAGGATCTTCGCCGACCCGTCCCGCGCCACGTGCTCCATGAGCACCACGATCCGCCGCGCCCCGTGGACCAGGTCCATCGCGCCGCCCATGCCCTTGACCATCTTGCCGGGGATCATCCAGTTGGCGATGTCCCCGCCGGCCGACACCTGCATGGCGCCGAGGATGGCGACGTCGACCTTCCCGCCGCGGATCATGGCGAACGAGAGGGCCGAGTCGAAGTACGACGCCCCGGGAGCGACCGTGATGGTCTCCTTGCCGGCGTTGATGAGGTCGGGGTCGACCGCGTCGTCGGACGGGTACGGCCCCACGCCGAGCACCCCGTTCTCCGACTGCAGCACCACCTCGACCCCGGGCGGGACGAACCCGGGCACCAGCGTGGGCAGCCCGATCCCGAGGTTCACGTAGGAGCCGTCGGTCAGCTCCTGGGCGGCCCGCGCCGCCATCTGCTCGCGCGTGAGGCTCATGAGACGGTCCTCCTCTCGATCCGCTTGTCGGCCACCTCGGCGGGTGAAAGTTCCACCACGCGGTCGACGAAGATCCCCGGCAGGTGGATCGCGTCGGGGTCCAGGGTTCCGACGGGGACGAGCTCCTCGACCTCCGCGATCGTCACCGCGCCGGCCGCCGCGCACAGCGGGTTGAAGTTGCGCGCCGAGGCGTGGAACACCAGGTTCCCGTGCCGGTCGCCGCGCAGGGCGCGCACCAGCGAGTAGTCGGCCGTGATCGCCTCCTCGAGCACGAACTCGTGCTCGGCGCCCCGGACGGTGAACGTCTGGACGGGCTTGGGCGGCGACTCGACCAGGACGGACCCGTCGGGGGAGTACCGCCACGGAAGGCCCCCGGAGGCCACGAGGGTGCCCACGCCGGTGCGGGTCCAGAAGGCGGCGATCCCGCTCCCACCTGCACGAAGACGCTCGGCCAGCGTGCCCTGCGGGGTGAGCTCGACCTCGAGCTCGCCGGCCAGGTACTGCCGCGCGAACTCCTTGTTCTCGCCCACGTACGAGGCGACGATGCGCCGGATGCGACCGGCCTGCAGCAGCAGGCCGAGCCCCCAGTCGTCCACGCCGCAGTTGTTGCTGACCACCTCCAGGTCCTGGACACCGGAGTCGAGCAGAGCGTGGATCAGCACGCTCGGGATACCGCACAAGCCGAACCCACCGACCGCGAGGGTCGCCCCGTCGGGGATGTCGGCTACCGCCTCGACGGCGGACTGGACGACCTTGTCCATTCTTGCCTCCTGTCGACGACGTCATTGTGCGCCGTCCGGTCGACACTCGCGCCAGCCCATGGGCACAAGGTCCCTTGCGGACTTACTCTGGCGGGACATCAGGCAATGGGGCCTAGCTTCACAAGAGCGACGGCTCCGCCACCAGACGGAGCGAAACATGTTGCGTACAGATGTGTCACCCGGCCTTGCCCTGCCCATCCAGCTGAGTCCGCCGGAGGACCTCCTCCAGCTCGTCACGCCCGAGGGCGTCCGTCGAGAAGACCCCGTGTACGACCCGGTGGTCGCCGACGTCGACGACGAGCGGCTCGTCGGCCTCTACGCGGACATGGTCGTCGTGCGCCGCTTCGACACCGAGGCCACGGCGCTCCAACGGCAGGGGCAGCTGGGACTGTGGCCGCCGCTGCTGGGCCAGGAGGCCGCGCAGATCGGCTCGGCCCGCGCGCTGCGCACCGACGACTTCGTGTTCACCAGCTACCGCGAGAACGGCGTGGCCTACTGCCGCGGCGCCTCGCCCACCGACCTCATGCGCGTCTGGCGCGGGACCGCCCTGGCCGGCTGGGACCCCCGGACCATCGGCATGGCGACGCCGCAGGTGATGATCGGCGCGCAGACGCTGCACGCCACCGGCTACGCGCTCGGCTGCGTCAAGGACGGCGTCGACTCGGCGGTCGTCGCGTACTTCGGCGACGGCGCCACCAGCAAGGGCGACGTGCACGAGGCGATGGTGTTCGCCGCGAGCTTCCAGGCGCCGGTGATCTTCTTCTGCCAGAACAACCAGTGGGCCATCTCCGAGCCGGTGGGCCTGCAGGCGCAGCGACCCATCGCGGACCGCGCGCCCGGCATGGGCATCCCCAGCATCCGGGTGGACGGCAACGACGTCCTCGCGGTGCTGGCGGCCACGCGGGTGGCCCTGGACCGGGCGCGCACGGGCGGCGGCCCGACGTTCATCGAGGCCGTGACCTACCGCATGGGCCCGCACACCACGTCGGACGACCCCACGCGCTACGTCGACCCGGCCGTGAAGGCGGAGTGGGCGGCCAAGGACCCGATCGCCCGGCTCGAGCGGCTGCTCAAGGACCGCGGGGCGCTCTCCGACGAGCGCGCCGCCGAGATCGCGCAGACCGCGGATGCGTTCGCGACCCAGATGCGGGAGGGCTGCTACGGCCTGCCCGACCCCGAGCCGCTCAGCGTGTTCGACCACGTCTTCGTCGAGCCCACGGCCCCGCTGGAACGCCAGCGCAGCCAGTACGGCGCCTACCTCGACATGTTCGAGGGGGGTGAGCACTGATGGCCACGATGACCCTGGCGGCCGCGCTCAACTCGGGCCTGCGGCACGCGCTCGACGACGACCCCACCGTGGTCCTGCTCGGCGAGGACATCGGCCGGCTCGGCGGCGTGTTCCGCGTGACCGACGGGCTGCAGCGAGACTTCGGCGCCGACCGCGTCATGGACACCCCGCTGGCCGAGGCCGGGATCATGGGCGTGGCCGTCGGCCTGGCCTACCGCGGGTACCGGCCCGTGGTGGAGATCCAGTTCGACGGGTTCGTGTACCCGGCCGTCGACCAGCTGGTCACCCAGGTGGCCCGGATCCACTACCGCACCCGCGGCGCGATCCGCATGCCGATCACGGTCCGCATCCCCTACGGCGGCGGCATCGGCGCGGTGGAGCACCACTCCGAGTCGCCCGAGGCCTACTTCGCCCACACGCCCGGCCTGCGGGTGGTCACGTGCGCGAGCCCGCAGGACGCGCACACGATGCTGCGCCAGGCCATCGCCTGCGACGACCCCGTGGTGTTCTTCGAGCCCAAGCGGCGCTACTGGGTCAAGGGCGAGGTGGACGAGTCGCTCGACGACGCGCCGCCGCTGGACCGCGCGCGCGTCGTGGTCGAGGGCTCCGACGTCACGCTCGCCGCCTACGGCCCGCTCGTGGTGACCGCCCGGGACGCCGCGCTCGCGGCGCTCGACGACGGGCTGTCGATCGAGGTGGTGGACCTGCGCTCGCTGTCGCCGCTCGACCTCGACACGCTCGAGGTGTCGGTGCGCAAGACCGGCCGCCTCGTCGTCACGCACGAGGCGCAGCAGAACGGCGGGCTCGGCGCGGAGATCGCGGCGAGCATCACCGACCGCTGCTTCGACGTGCTCAAGGCGGCCCCGGCCCGGGTCACCGGCTTCGACACCCCGTACCCCGCCGCCAAGGTGGAGGAGCACTTCCTGCCCGACCTCGACCGGATGCTCGATGCCGTCGACCGTGTGATGGGCAGACAGCACTCCCTGATCGGGTGGAGGGCGTCATGATCCGGACGATCACGCTGCCCGACCTGGGCGAGGGCCTGACCGAGTCCGACCTGGTCGAGTGGACCGTCGCCGTGGGCGACACGGTCGAGCTCAACCAGGTGGTGGCCGAGGTGGAGACCGCGAAGGCGCTGGTCCAGCTGCCGTCGCCGTACGCCGGGGTGGTCGCCGAGCTGCTGGTCGAGCCCGGTGCGACCGTGCCCGTGGGGACGGCGCTGCTGACGATCGCGGTCGACGAGCCGGCGGTGGTCGGCGACGCCCCGACGACGAGCCCCGACGCGGAGCGGCCCGCCGAGGCCGACGTGAGCGAGGACACCACGGAGGTGGCCGCTCCTGCGCGCACCTCGGTGCTGGTGGGGTACGGCCCGCTGGTCGAGGCGTCGGCCCGGCCGCGGCGCCGGTCCCGGTCGGCGGACTGGGTGGCGGCCCACGCGATCGCCGACGACACCGCGGCGCTCGCCCTGGCGGGCCGGCGCATCGGCCCCAAGGTGCTGCCGCCGGTGCGCAAGCTGGCGCACGACCTGGGTGTCGACCTCAACCGCATGGAGGGCACCGGCAAGGACGGCATGATCACGCGCGAGGACGTCCTGCACGTGGTGTCGGGCGTCGGCACGGCGCCGGTGGTCGACCGGTCCGAGGCCAGGACGCCGACCGTGAGCCGGCCGGCCAGCCGGATGGTCGCGGCGCCTCCCGCGAGCCAACCGGTGGCCGACCCCCGCGAGGTCCGCATCCCGGTGGCGGGCGTCCGCAAGCAGACCGCCGCCGCGATGGTGGCCAGCGCGTTCACGGCGCCGCACGCGTCGACGGCGCTGACCGTCGACGTCACGCCGACCCTCGAGCTGCTCGCCCAGCTCAAGGCCGACCGCGCGCTGGAGGGTCACCGCATCTCGATCCTCACGCTCGTGGCCAAGGCCGTGACCATCGCGCTCGCGGGCAACCCGTCGCTCAACGCGCGCTGGGACGAGGCGGCGGGGGAGATCGTGCAGTACGGGCACGTGCACCTCGGCATCGCCGCGGCCACGCCGCGCGGGCTGCTCGTGCCGAACGTCAAGGGCGCGGACCGGCTCCGGCTCGCCGAGCTGGCCGACGCCATCGGCGCCCTCACCGAGGCCGCCCGGGCGGGCACCACGACGCCCGCCGACCTGGCCGGCGGGACCATCACGATCACCAACATCGGGGTGTTCGGGGTCGACACGGGCACGCCGATCCTGGTGCCGGGCCAGGCGGCGATCCTGGCCATGGGCGCCATCCGCCGGCTGCCCTGGGAGTTCCAGGACCAGATCGCGCTGCGCAGCGTGCTGACGCTCAGCCTCTCGTTCGACCACCGCCTCGTCGACGGCGCCGAGGCGGCCCGCTTCCTCGCGGACGTGGGCGCGATCCTCGCGCGCCCCGGCACCGTCCTGCGGATGGTGTAGCCCTACCGCGCGGCGGCGGCGACCAGCGAACCCTCCTTCGCGGTGCGCCGCCGCCGCGCCGGGTACGGCACGGGGTGGGCGACCATCCACGCGGCGCCCGCGCAGACGAGCTCCTTGTACGCCGCCGCCAGGCGGCCCCCGGGCGCCACCGAGCGGGACCGGTCGTCGGCGGTGACCAGCTGGATGATCCCGTCGCGGCGCCCGAGGCTGATGCACTGGTGCACGTAGGCCAGCGGCACGTGGGGGAGTCGCCCGCCGGTCAGTCGCGCGACGATCGAGTCGGCGGCCTGCCACGCCATCGGTATGCCCGACGCGCACGACATGCGCAGCGGGTTGCCCACCGGGCCGTGGGCCAGGGCCGCGTCGCCGACCGCGTAGACGTCCGGGTGCGAGACGGACCGCATGGTGTCGTCGACCAGGATCTGCCCGCGGTCCGTGACGGCCAGCGCGGAGGCGGCGGCGACCGGGTGGACCGCGAAGCCGGCGGCCCAGACCGTGACGTCGGCCGGGATCGTCGCGCCGCCGTCGGTCACCACCGCGGTCGGGCCGACGCTGGCGACGGCGGTGTGCTCGTGGACCGTGATGCCCAGACGCCCGAACGTGCCGCGCAGGTGCATCTCGCCCACGGCCGACAGCCAGTCGCCGAACCCGCCCTGCGCGACGATCGCGACGTCGAGGCCCGGGAAGGCCCCAGCGATCTCGCTGGCGCTCTCGATGCCGGTCAGCCCGCCGCCGACCACGAGCACGCGGCCGCCCGGAGCGAGCCCGCGCAGCCGCGTGAGCAGGTGGAGCGCGCCCGGCCGGCTCGCCACCTCCTCGGCGTGCTCGAAGACGCCCGGCACGCCGTGGTCGTCGCGCGCGCTGCCGAGGGCGTACACCAGCGTGTCGTAGGCGAGGTCGTCGCCGCCCGCCACGGAGACGGTCCTGCTGTCGACGTCGACGGCTGTCACTCGCGCGACGCGCAGGACCACGCCGGTGCCGGCGAGCATGTCGGTCAGGGGGCGGTCGCGCAGCTCCTGCCCGGTCGCCAGCTGGTGCATCCGGACGCGCTCGACGAAGTCCGGCTCGGCGTTGACCAGGGTGACCTCTACGTCGTCGGGGTGCAGGCGGCGCGCGAGGCGTCCGGCGGCGGAGGCCCCCGCGTACCCGGCGCCGAGGATGACGATGCGGTGCTTCATGAGTCGCTCCCTGTGGTATTCGGTGGTGCCTCCTGAACTGGACGCCGACCCGATCCCTGACAGGTACGCGGTGTGACGGTGGTCACTCACCACCCGCTGAGCAGCGGCTCCCCGTGGTCCGACTCCGCCCACCGGCGCGCGGCGCGGCCGAGCTTGTCGGGGTTGACCTGGCTCAGCACCGCGGTGATCCCGCCGCCGTCGGCCACGTCGAGGACCATGACCCCGACCAGCCGGTCGCCGACGGTCGCGACCAGCGCCGGGCTGCCGTTGGCGGTCCAGGCGTAGAAGTCGGGGCTGCCGCCGAGCAGCGCCCGCTTGTTGTCGGCCGGCCGGAACAGGCCGCGCAGGAACTGCGCGACGGCCGCCGCGCCGAAGAACGGCTTCGCGCGCGCCGGCACGTGCCCGCCGCCGTCGCCGACGCCCATGGCGTCGGCGGTGAGCAGCCGCAGGAGCGGCTCGGTCCGCCCGCTCGTGGCGGCGGCCAGGAACTGCTCGACCACCTCCCGGGCGGCCGCCTGGTCGACCTCGGCGCGGACCTTCTGCGTGGCCACGTGCTCCTTGGCCCGGTGGAAGATCTGCTGGCTGCTCGCCTCGGTGATGTCGAGCAGCTCGGCGATCTCGGCGTGCGAGTACGAGAACGCCTCGCGCAGCACGTAGACGGCCCGCTCGCTCGGGGTCAGGCGCTCCATGAGCACGAGGACCGCGGTCGACACCGAGTCCCGCTGCTCGGCCGTGTCCGCCGGCCCGAGCAGGGGGTCGCCGGCCAGCAGCGGCTCGGGCAGCCACTCGCCGACGTAGACCTCGCGGCGCGCCCGGGCCGACTGCAGCTGGGTCAGGCAGAGGTTGGTCAGCGCCCGGGTGAGCCACGCGGCCGGTACGCGGACCTGCCCGCGGTCCGCTGCCTGCCAGCGCAGGAACGTCTCCTGGACGGCGTCCTCGGCCTCCGTGGCCGACCCCAGCAGGCGGTAGGCGATGGCCCCGAGCCGCCCGCGGGAGGCCTCGAAGACGTCCAGCTCGTCGGGCCGCAGCGGCTGCCGATCGGTGTTCTGCACGCTCACGGCACGACCCTACGACCGGCGCGCGTCCTGCCCGAGTGCCGACAGCGCCATCTCCTCGAGCAGCGCCCGGGTGCGCGCCGCGGTGACCGACCGGGCGCTGTGCGGCGTCGAGTTGAGCAGGCCGAAGGTGGCCTGGGCGCGCAGCCGCAGCTCCGCGCGCTCGGTGGCCGGGCTGAGCCTGCTCAGCACGTCCACCCAGAGGTCGACGTAGCGACGCTGCAGGTCACGGACGGACTCGCGGTCGCGCGGGGAGAGGGCGGCGAGGTCGCGGTCCTGCACGCGGATGACGTCGGGGTCGCGCAGCGCGAAGTCGGCGTGGAACCGGACGAGCCCCGTCAGGGCGGAGGCGTCGTCGGCCGCGGCCTCGACGACGGCCCGGCCGCCGACCAGCAGACCCTCGCTCACCCCGACCAGCAGCGCCGCGAGCACGGCCTGCTTGCTGGCGAAGTGGCGGTACACCGCCGGGCCGCTGACCCCGACCGACGAGCCCAGGTCCTCGATCGACACGCCGTCGAACCCCCGGCTGGCGAACAGCTGGGCGGCCGACGACAGCAGCGCGTCACGGCGCTCGGCCTTGGCGCGCCCGCGAGCGGTCGGCAGGGTCTCCTGCGGCTGGGCCATCGGGCTCCTTCGTGGACAACGGCGTGATCGCAGACTAGCCTCCTTTCAGTTAGCGATCGTTAACTCAGTTGTTTCTCCCACCACCCCCGTGGAGACAGCGTCGATGGAGATGCTCAGCACGGCGGCCGACCCCGCCGCGGCCTCGTTCACCGCGAACGAGCAGGCCCAGCGCGCCCTCGTCGCCGAGCTGCGCGACCGGCTCCGCGTGGCGGCCGAGGGTGGACCGGTGCGCTCGCGCGAGCGGCACGTGGCGCGCGGCAAGCTGCTGCCGCGCGAACGGATCGACGTGCTGCTGGACGACGGCAGCCCGTTCCTCGAGGTCGCGCCGCTGGCGGCCCACGGGCTCTACGACGGCGAGGCGCCGGGCGCCGGGGTGATCGCGGGCATCGGGCTGGTGCACGGCCGGCACGTCATGGTCCTGTCCAACGACGCGACCGTGAAGGGCGGCACCTACTACCCGCTCACGGTGAAGAAGCACCTGCGGGCGCAGGAGATCGCGCTCGAGAACCGGCTGCCCTGCATCTACCTGGTCGACTCGGGCGGCGCGTTCCTGCCCAAGCAGGACGAGGTGTTCCCGGACCGCGACCACTTCGGGCGCATCTTCTTCAACCAGGCCCGGATGTCCGCCGAGGGCATCCCGCAGGTCGCGTGCGTCATGGGCTCCTGCACGGCCGGCGGCGCGTACGTGCCCGCGATGAGCGACGAGACCGTGATCGTGCGCGGCCAGGGCACGATCTTCCTGGGCGGCCCGCCGCTTGTGAAGGCGGCGACCGGCGAGGTGGTGACGGCCGAGGACCTCGGCGGCGGTGAGCTGCACTCGCGGACCTCGGGGGTCACCGACCACCTGGCGGAGAACGACGCGCACGCGCTGCAGATCGTGCGGGACATCGTCGCGACCCTGCCGGCGCCGCGGACCACCGCCTGGGAGGTGCACGAGAGCCGGCCGCCCAAGGTCGACGAGGGCCAGCTGTACGGCGTCGTGCCCACCGACCTGCAGACCGCGTACGACGTGCACGAGGTGATCGCCCGGCTGGTCGACGGCAGCGAGCTGCACGAGTTCAAGCGCGAGTACGGCACCACCCTGGTCACCGGGTTCGCGCGGCTGCACGGGCACCCCGTGGGGATCGTCGCCAACAACGGCGTGCTGTTCAGCGAGTCGGCGCTCAAGGGCGCCCACTTCGTCGAGCTGTGCGACCAGCGCGGCATCCCGCTGGTGTTCCTGCAGAACATCTCCGGGTTCATGGTCGGCCGCGACTACGAGGCCGGCGGCATCGCGAAGCACGGCGCCAAGATGGTGACCGCCGTGGCCACCACCCGGGTGCCCAAGCTGACCGTGGTGATCGGCGGCTCGTTCGGGGCCGGCAACTACTCCATGTGCGGGCGCGCGTACTCCCCGCGCTTCCTGTGGATGTGGCCCGCGAGCCGGATCTCCGTGATGGGCGGCCCGCAGGCGTCGTCGGTGCTCGCGACGATCCGCCGGGAGCAGCTCGGCGACGACTGGAGCGCCGAGGACGAGGAGGCGTTCCGGGCCCCGATCCGCGAGCAGTACGAGACGCAGGGCAGCCCGTACTACGCGACGGCGCGGCTGTGGGACGACGGGATCATCGACCCCGCCGACACCCGGCGGGTCCTCGGCATGGCCCTCGACGTCTGCGCCGGCGTCCCCCTCCCCGAGCCCCGCTTCGGGCTCTTCCGGATGTGAGTGCCATGTTCCGCACCGTGCTCGTGGCCAACCGCGGCGAGATCGCCTGCCGCGTGATCGCGACCCTGCACCGGCTCGGCATCCGCGCCGTCGCCGTCCACACCCCGGCCGACCGCGACGCGCTGCACGTCGCGCGCGCCGACGACGCGGTGTGCATCGACAGCTACCTGGCCATCGACGCCGTGGTGGCCGCCGCCACCGCGACGGGCGCGGAGGCCATCCACCCCGGGTACGGCTTCCTCTCGGAGAACGCCGACCTGGCCCGGGCGTGCGAGGCCGCGGGGGTCGTCTTCGTCGGGCCCGGGGTCAAGGCGCTCGAGGTCATGGGCGACAAGATCCGCGCCAAGGAGCACGTCTCGGCCGCCGGCGTGCCCGTGATCCCGGGGACGGCCCTGACCGGGGTGTCCGACCAGGACGCCGCCGACCGCGTGGGCTACCCGCTGCTGGTGAAGCCGTCCGCGGGCGGCGGCGGCAAGGGCATGCAGGTGGTCGAGCGGTCCGCCGACCTGGCCGACGCGCTGGCCGGCGCCCGCCGGGTGGCCGCCGCGGCGTTCGGCGACGACACGCTCCTGGTCGAGCGCCTGGTCCGGGCGCCGCGGCACATCGAGGTCCAGCTGCTGGCCGACGAGCACGGCGCGGTGATCCACCTGGGCGAGCGCGAGTGCTCCCTGCAGCGCCGGCACCAGAAGGTCGTCGAGGAGGCGCCGTCGCCGCTGCTCGACCCGCCCACCCGGGCCCGGATCGGCGAGGCGGCCTGCGAGGTCGCCCGGAGCGTCGGCTACGTGGGCGCCGGGACCGTCGAGTTCCTGGTGTCCGACGAGGCGCCGACGGAGTTCTTCTTCATGGAGATGAACACGCGGCTGCAGGTGGAGCACCCGGTCACCGAGCTGGTCACCGGGCTCGACCTGGTCGAGTGGCAGCTGCGGATCGCGTGCGGCGAGCGGCTGACGATCGCCCAGGACGACGTCGTGCTGCGCGGCCACGCGGTCGAGGCGCGCGTCTACGCCGAAGACCCGTCGCACGACTTCCTGCCATCCTCGGGCACCGTGCTCCTGCTCGACGAGCCCTCCGGCGAGGGCGTGCGGGTGGACAGCTCGCTGCGCGAGGGGCTGGAGATCGGGTCCGCGTACGACCCGATGCTCGCCAAGGTCGTCGCGTGGGGGCCCGACCGCGCGACCGCGCTCGCGCGCCTGGACCGGGCGCTCGCGCGCACCACCGTGCTCGGCGTCCGCACCAATGTCGCCTTCCTGCGCGCGGTGCTGGCCGACCCGGACGTGCGGGCCGGCCGGCTCGACACCGGGCTGCTGGGGCGGCTCATCCCGACGCTCGCCGACGACGGACCGGGCGCGGTCGCGGTCGTCGCCGCGGCGCTGTCGCGCCACGCCACCCCGCGGGGCCCCTGGGGCTCGGACGGCTGGCGCCTGGGCGACCCCCGACCGGTGCGCTACGAGGTCGGCGACGTGGAGGTGAGCGTGCTCGGCCCGGCCGACGACGCCACGGTGACGGTCGGGGACGACGCACCGGTCCGGGCGTCGCTCGTGCGGCGCGGACCCTCCGCGGTCGAGCTCGAGCTGGACGGCGTCGCGCACCCGCTGCGCCTCGTGCCGGAGGGGTCCGTGACCTGGGTGGGCGACCGCGGCTCGGGCGTCGCGCTGCGCTTCCGCAGCCGGGTCGAGCGCCTCGCCGACGAGCTCGCGGCGCTGACCCGCGGCACCGGCCCGGCCGACCCCGTGGTGCGCTCGCCCATGCCCGGCATCGTCGTGTCGGTCGACGCCCAGACCGGGGACCGCGTGGTCGCCGGCCAGATCCTCCTCACCATCGAGGCGATGAAGATGGAGCACCGGGTCGTCGCCCCCAGCGACGGCATCGTCACCCTCACGGTCCGACCGACCGACCGGGTGGCACTCGACCACGTGGTGGCCACCATCAGCGGCCACCCCGACGAAGGGACCCCGGCATGACCTACGACCTCACCCCCGAGCAGCAGAAGCTCCGCGACGAGGTGCGCGACTTCGCCGACACCGTCGTCGGGCCCGCCGCGTACGAGTACGACACCAAGCGCGAGCTGCCGTACGAGATCCTCGCGCAGATGGGCGAGATGGGGCTGTTCGGGCTGCCGTTCCCCACCGAGTACGGCGGGCAGGGCCGCGACTACGTCGACCTGTGCCTGGCGGTCGAGCAGCTGGCCCGCGTGGACCAGTCCATCGCCGTGACGCTCGAGGCCGGGGTCGGCCTGGGGGCCATGCCGGTGTGGCGCAGCGGCACCGAGGCGCAGAAGCAGGAGTGGATCCCGATGCTCGCGCAGGGCAAGGCGCTGGCGGCCTTCGGGCTGACGGAGGCCGACGCCGGGTCCGACGCCGCCGGGACCAAGACCACGGCCCGCCTCGAGGACGGCGAGTGGGTGATCGACGGCACCAAGCAGTTCATCACCAACTCCGGCAGCAGGATCACCAGGCTGATCACGATCACCGCGGTGACGGGCCAGAGCGTGCGCGAGGACGGCTCGGTGAAGAAGGAGCTCACCGCGATCCTCGTCCCGCGCGAGACGCCGGGCCTGACGGTGCTGCCCGCCTACGACAAGGTCGGCTGGCACACGTCCGACACCCACCCGCTGCGGTTCGAGGACGTCCGCGTGCCGGAGGCGAACCTGCTCGGGGAGCGCGGCCGCGGGTTCGCGCAGTTCATCCAGACCCTCGACGAGGGCCGCGTCGCGTTCGCCGCCCTGTGCACCGGGGCCGCGCAGGGGTGCCTCGAGGAGGCCATGCGGTACGCCAAGAGCCGCAACGTGTTCGGCCACCCGATCGGCGAGAACCAGCACATCGCGTTCACCATCGCCCGCATGGAGTCGCGCGTGCACGCCGCCCGGCTGGCCTGGCTCGACGCCGCGCACCGCCTGGTGGCCGGGCAGCCGTTCAAGCTCGAGGCCAGCCTGGCCAAGCTGATCGGCAGCGAGGCGGCCATGGACAACGCGCGCGACGCGACGCAGATCTTCGGCGGGTACGGCGTCATGAACGAGAACCCCGTGGCCCGGCACTACCGCGACTCGAAGATCCTCGAGATCGGGGAGGGGACCACGCAGGTGCAGCTCATGGTGATCGCGCGGGAGCTGGGCTTCTCGGGGGCGTCGCGGTGACCCGGGACGTCGAGCAGCGCGGGCTGTACTACGAGGAGCTCGAGCTCGACGTCCGCTACGTGCACCGACCGGGCCGCACGATGACCGAGGCCGACAACGTCCTGTTCAGCACGCTCACCATGAACCCGCAGGCGCTGCACCTGGACGCCGCGTGGTCGGCCGAGCAGCCGTTCGGGCAGCGGCTGGTGAACTCGATGATGACCCTGGCCGTGCTCGTCGGCAGCTCGGTCGCGCAGCTGACGCAGGGCACCATCGTCGCCAACCTGGGGTTCACCGACGTGCGGTTCCCGCACCCGCTGTTCCACGGGGACACCCTGTACGCGTCGACGGTCGTGCGGGACAAGCGGCTCTCGCAGTCGCGGCCCGGGCAGGGCGTGGTGACGCTCGAGCACACCGGGCGCAACCAGGACGACGTCGTGGTCGCCGTGGCCACGCGGTCGGTCCTCTTCTGGTGCCGGGACGCCGCGCCGTGACGGGCTTCGCGATGGGCCCGACGCTGCTCTTCTGCCCCGCCGACCGGCCCGAGCGCTACGCCAAGGCGGCCGAGCGGGCCGACGCCGTGATCCTCGACCTCGAGGACGCGGTGTCGCCCGACGCCAAGCCGTCCGCGCGGGCACTGCTCGCGGCGCACCCGCTGGACCCCGCCCGGACGATAGTCCGGCTGAACCCGGCCCCGGACCTCGACGACGACCTGCGCGCGCTGGCGCAGACCCCGTACCGGACGGTCATGCTGGCCAAGACGTCGTCCGCCGCCGACGTCCGCCTGCTCGCCGGCTACGACGTCGTCGCCCTGGTCGAGACCGCGGCGGGTGTGGTGGACGTGGCGTCGATCGCCGCGGAGCCGAACGTCGTCGCCCTGATGTGGGGCGCCGAGGACCTGGTCGCGTCGCTGGGCGGGACCTCCAGCCGCGGGCCGTCGGGCGCGTACCGCGACGTGGCGGCGCACGCGCGGTCCGCCGTGCTGCTCGCGGCGGGCGCGCACGGCAAGGCGGCGATCGACGCGGTGCACCTGGACATCGGCGACGTCGACGGGCTGGCCGCCGAGGCCACCGACGCCGTGGCCAGCGGGTTCGCCGCGACGGCGTGCATCCACCCGTCGCAGGTGCCCGTGATCCGGGCCGCCTACCGGCCGGCAGACGCCGAGATCGCGTGGGCGCGCGGGGTGCTCGCCGCCGCGGTCGGGCAGCACGGGGCGTTCCGCTGGCAGGGCAGGCTGGTGGACGGGCCGATCCTCAAGCACGCCGAGCAGGTGCTTCGCCGCGCGTCATGACGCCGTCGCACCCGCGCGCCGACGCGTGCGGGCCACCGGTGCCGGACCGGTCAGCGACTGCCAGAGGTGCCGCTCGAGGGACCGGGAGAACCGGCCCACCGTGGCGGGGTCGCTGCTGTACGCCAGCACGTCGTGACCGTCGAGCGCCTGCTCGATCCGCCCGATGACGGACGCCGGGGTCGCCGCGAGCACCTCATAGCTCGGGACCTGCCAGCTGGGCGGAGCCGTGCGGCTGACGTCCGGCAGGAAGCGCGCGAGGCGGTCGACGTGACCGATGTACACGCACCGGCCGTCGTCGTTCGCGGACAGCTCCTGGATCTCCCACAGCAGGCTCTCGGTGGGGCGGGAGACGTCGACCAGGGTGACCTCGGTGGCCGCGAGGAGGCGGCTCACGGTGCTGCGCCACAGCGCGTTGGTCGAGGCCACCACCATGAGCTGCGGGCTGAACACGCGGCGGGTCATGCGTTCCACCAACGTCCCGACCGTCGCGACGTCGCCCGCGTCCTGCACGGACTGCCGCGCCGCGCCCTCGGCGGCCTGGACGCTGCGCTCGACGCGCTGCGAGAACAGGACGGCGGGGAACAGGACCCGGCGCAGCACCGCGACCAGGAGCGAGACCGCCATGAGCGCCAGCAGCGTCGCCGTCGCCAGCTGGGTGCCCGACTCGATGCGCAGCGGCGAGGCGTCCAGCAGGCCGGCGGGCAGCAGGGCGGTCGCGTCCGACGACGTGTCGGCCGCGTGCCCGACGACGATGACCGAGACCACGACCGCGACGCCCGTGACCGGGCCGGCGACCTTCCCGGCGCGCCGCGCGGCCGACCGCGAGAACATCGTCACGCCCGACCGGCGGGCGCCGACGGCCCGCACGTCCGAGTCGTCGAGCGTGACCACGCGCCACGACCGACCGAGGACGGCGAGCGCGGCGGTCACGACGCGGGTGGCGTCGTCGTACCCGAACCGGCGCAGGAAGAGCACGGCGTGCCGCCGGCGACGCAGCAGCACGAGCCCGAGCCACAGCACGGCGAGCGATGCCGCGAGCCCGAGACCCAGCCGGACGGCGGGCTCCACCAGCGTCTGCGGGTCCACGGGCTGCGCCGACCGGACCCAGCCCGGCGCCCACCGGCCGTCGGGGTCGAGGCCGTCCACCAGGCTCGCCGCGAACCCCAGCCCGACGACGGCGCCCAGCACGACCACCACCGCGACGACGCCGCACACCCCGGCGATCCCGACCCCCATGAGCAGCACGCCCGTCAGGCTCGCCGCGGACGCCGACGCGCTGCGGGAGGACCCCCGGGCCGGCACGTCGAACACCACGCGGACGCTCATGACGACGCCAGGTTGACGGCGAGCACGACGTTGATCACCAGGAACACGACCGGGACGACGCGCTCGACGGTGCCGAGCTCGGCGTACCGGGCCCGCCAGTGCTGGATGGGGTCGCTGCGCAGCGCGGTCCACTCCTCGGCGAAGATCTGGTGCGCCAGCTCGGTCTCGAGGCGCGTGATCACCGTGAACTTCGCCCGGTTGAGGGTGCGGTAGCTGCGCAGCAGCAGGAACCACGTCGCCGAGGTGACCGCTCCGGACAGGCAGACGGCGACCAGGATCCACGGATCCGCCGCGCGGGCGGACAGGAAGCCCAGCGACGACAGGATCGCGCTCTGCAGGGCCACGAAGAAGCTGTTGGCGACGCCGCGCCGGGCCGAGACCCGGTCCGCCATCTCGACGGCGAGCTTGTAGAGGTCCATGGTCTCGCTACCGGCGCGCGCGGCAGTCGGCGGGGGCGACGGGGCCGGGTTCGACGTCACGACCATCTCCGGAGCTCGGACGAGCGGGTGCTCGTCAGGCAAGGAGCCCGGGCGCACCTCCGGGATACCGCGACCGGGCCGGCTGGGTGCCGGACCGACCATCGTCGCAGGTGGTGGCCGGAGGCCGGAAGGGCGTGGGCCCAGCGGCGGTCAGGCGGCCTCGGGCGGTACCAGCACCTCCACGCCCGCGGCGTCCAGCGCCGCGGCGAGGTCGGGCGGTGGCGGGGCGTCGGTGACCAGGTAGTCCGCGCGGCCCAGGTCGGCGATCCGCGCGAACAGCCGCCGCCCGAACTTGGTCGAGTCGGCGAGCACCGCGACGCGGGCCGACCGGTCCATCATCTCGCTCATCATCACCGCCTCGCCGAGGTTGCTGGTGGAGTAGCCGGCATCCACGCTCACCGCTCCGACGCCGATGAGGGCGAGGTCGCACCGGATGTCGCGGTCCGCGCCGCTCTCGGTGGGGAAGGCCACGGTACCGATGGTGCCCTGGGCGCTGAGCCGGACCACGCCGCCGAACACGTAGAGGTCACGGAACGCGAGCGGGTTGATCTCGGTCGGCATGCGCAGCGAGTTCGTCGCGACGGTGAGGTCGCGGTGCTCGGACAGGTGGCGTGCGACCGCGAGCGTCGTGGTGCCCGCGTTGATCATGAGCGCGGCCCCGTCCCGCACCAGCCCGGCCGCCAGCGCCCCGATCTGGTCCTTCGCCGTCGTCTGCAACCGCAGCCGGACGTCCAGCCCGGTGTCGGGGCGGGGGACGGCCTGCGGGCTGATCGCGCCGCCGTGCGTGCGGATGAGCACGCCGTCGGCGTCGAGCGCGTCGAGGTCACGGCGGATGGTGTCCGGCGAGACGTCGAACCGCTCGGCCAGGTGCGCGACCGTGACCTGGCCCTGCTCGGCGACGTAGGCCGCCAGGTCGGCCTTGCGGCCGGCGGGCAGTCGGCGGGAGATGCCGTCGGTGGACGCGGACATGGGAGTACTGAAGCACACCGATGCGGGTTTGTGCGAGAAACCGCGACGACCGGAAGTTTCGGCCGTAGGCGTCCCGATGGGGGAGGAAGCGGTCATCTTCCCTGTTCAGGGGCGGAATATCCCCCGCCAGTCGCCCGAGCTCGCCTGAGCGCGTCAGGTCACGGACTGGTTGCGAACCGCAAGTACGGGTTGACGATGCAGATGTGCGGGTCTACGTTGGCGGAAACACGCAGAAGTGCGCAGACAGTCGCACGAAGCGGCAGATTCCGAGGATGGGAGAGTCATGAGCAAGGGCGCTCACGTAGGACGCTTCATTGCACTCACCGGTGTCGCAGCGCTCGCGCTCGCGGCGTGCTCCGGCGGCAGCGGGTCGAGCTCGGACAGCGCGTCGGGTGGTGGCGGTGACGTCACCCTCGAGTTCTCGCAGTGGTGGGAACCCGAGCTTCCCGACGGGGCCTTCCGCGAGCTGATGGACAAGTTCGAGGCCGAGAACCCCGGCATCAAGGTCAAGCTCCTGTCGGGGCCGTACGCCTCGACCAAGGAGCAGGTCGTGGCGGGCGCCGCGTCCGGGACCATGTCGGACGTGGTCGGGCTCGACGGTGCCTGGGTCAGCGACTTCGCCAAGCAGGGCGCGATCACGGACCTGACGGCGGTCATGAAGGACGCGGGCTACGACGACTCGCAGCTGGCCAGCCAGGTCCAGGTCGACAGCAAGACCTACATGATCCCGGTGGTGAACTTCGTCTACCCGATGTTCACCAACGACGCGCTGCTGAGCCAGGCCGGCGTCACGGCGCCCCCCACCAACCGCACGGAGTTCGCGGACGCGGCCAAGAAGATCACGGCGCTCGGCGACAACGTGCACGGTTGGGTGCTCCCGCTCTCGCTCGAGGCCCCCAACGGCATCCAGAACGACGTCATGTCGTGGGTGTGGGCCTCCGGCGGCTCGATGCTCAAGGACGGCAAGCCCGCCCTCACGGACAACGACGCCGTCACCAGCGCGACCGACTACATCCAGGGCCTGTGGGACGACGGCGTCATCGCGCCGGGATCGTTCACCATGAAGGAGCAGGACAAGGTCGAGGAGTTCACCAACGGCCGGGTCGGCATGATGATCGACTCGCTCGCCCACGTGACGGACCTGCGCGAGTCCAACCCGGACCTCAAGTTCAGCATCTCGGCGATCCCTGCCGAGGACGGGTACACCGGCAAGCGCGGCATCCCGTACGCCTCGTGGGGCATCGGCATCGCCGACAACTCCGAGCACAAGGCCGAGGCCTTCAAGCTGGTCTCTTTCCTCATGAGCGAGGACGTCAACAGCGAGCTGTCGACGATGGCCAACGCGTTCCCGGGCAACACCGCGTCCGTCCCGGACTTCGTCAAGGATGACGAGCTGTTCAGCACGGCCTTCGACATCTACAAGTCGGGCTACCCCGCCAACGAGTTCACCGGTCTGCCGGTGGCCGAGCAGCTGATGCGCGACTTCGGCGAGCAGTTCCAGAAGGCGCTCGACGGCCAGCAGTCCATGGAGGAGGCGCTCGCCGCCGCCCAGAAGACGTGGGAAGGCGAGTTCTAGGCCGACAGCCCTGAACCCCCTCGGGGGGGGGGGGGGGGGGGGGGGGGGGGGGGGGGGGGGGGGGGGGGGGGGGGGGGGGC
>NZ_JBGFQZ010000030.1:0-45129 GCF_041295535.1 Cellulomonas sp. ICMP 17802
CCCATGGTGAGCAGCAGGTCGCCCGGCCGGGCGGCGGCGGCCACCGCGCGGGCGGCCGCCTCCTTGTCGGCGACGAAGACCGCCTTCCCGGGCGTCGGGACGTGGTCGACGATCAGCGCGCCCGTGACGGCCGGGTCCGGGTCCTCGCGGGCGGCGTAGACGTCGGTGACGACGACGACGTCGGCCAGGTCGAACGCGGCGCCGAACTCCGCCGCGAAGGTGCGCGTGCGCGAGAACAGGTGCGGCTGGAAGAGCACGAGCACCCGCCCCTCGCCGGCCACGGACCGCGCGGCGCGCAGGATCGCCGCGACCTCCGTGGGGTGGTGCGCGTAGTCGTCGACCACGCGCACTCCCCCGGCCGTGCCCCGGTCCTCGAACCGGCGACCGGTGCCGCGGAACGCGCCGAGACCGTCGGCCGCGTCGGGCAGGCCGAGCCGGCGCACGGCGGCCCAGGCGGCCGCCGCGTTGAGCACGTTGTGGGCGCCGGGGACCGCCAGGCGGACCGTCGTGCGCGCGTCCGCCGTGACGAGCTCGAACACCCAGCGGCCGGCGTCGGCGACCAGGTCGCCCACCCGCACGTCCGCAGCGGGCGACGTGCCGTAGGTGACCACGGCGACGTCGCGCTCGGCGAGCATGTCCCGGACGCGGTGGACCAGCCGGACGGCACCCGCGTCGTCGGCGCAGGCCACGAGCGCCCCACCGGGCCGGATCCGCCCCGCGAACGCGACGAAGGCGTCCTCGAACGCCTCCGCGGAGCCGTAGTGGTCCAGGTGGTCGGGCTCGACGTTGGTGACGACGGCGACGAGCGGCGCGTACGCCAGGAACGAGCCGTCGGACTCGTCCGCCTCGGCCACGAACGCCGGGCCCGCGCCGTCCCGGCCACCGCCGAGCGGGCCGTCGGCGGAGAACACGGTGCCGCCGATCGCGAACGAGGGGTCCGCCCCGGCGTGCAGCAGCGCGGTCGCGATCATCGCGGAGGTCGTCGTCTTGCCGTGGGCGCCCGCGACGGCCACCGCGTCGCGGTCCACCATGAGCGCGGCGAGGGCCTCGGACCGGTGCAGCACGCGCAGCCCGAGCTCGCGCGCGCGGGCCAGCTCGGGGTTGGACTCGCGGACGGCGGACGAGATCACGACCGTGTCGGCGCCGTCGACCAGGGCGGCGTCGTGGCCCACGTGCACGTCGACGCCGGCCTCCCGCAGGGCGGGCAGCGCGGGGCCGTCGGCGGCGTCGGACCCGCTGACCACCACCCCGCGCGCGGCGAGCAGCGCCGCGACGGCGGACATCCCGGCCCCGCCGACGCCGATCAGGTGCACGCGGCCGAGGTCGGCGGGGCGCAGCTCGGTCGGCTGCGCGGTCACGGGAGCTCCGCCTCGACCAGCCGGGCCACCCGCGCGGCGGCGTCGCGCACGCCGACGCGGGCGGCCGCGTGGCCCATCCGCTCGCGCGTCTCGACGGCGGTCTCGCCCACCAGCAGCACCGGCAGGTGCGCCCGGACCCAGGCAGGGTCCAGGTCGGCGTCGTCCACGAGCAGCCCGCCGCCGGCCGCGACCACCGCGGCCGCGTTGAGGCGCTGCTCGCCGTTGCCGATGGGCAGCGGCACGTAGACGGCGGGGATGCCGAGGGCCGCCTGCTCGCACACGGTGCCGGCGCCGGAGCGCCCGACCACCACGTCGGCGACGGCCAGCGCGAGGTGCATCTCGGTCAGGTACTCGCGCACGTGGTAGCGCTCGGCACCGGGGACGCCGTCGAGCGCGGCGCGCACGGCGTCGGCCTTGCCGGCACCCGTCAGGTGCAGCACCTGGACGCCCGCTGCGAGCAGGTCGGCCGCGGCGCCCGCGACGGCGGCGTTGACGCTCACCGCGCCGAGCGAGCCGCCCGTGACCAGCAGCGTCGGCAGGGAGGCGTCGAGGCCCAGCTCGGCCGCGGCCGCCGCCCGTGTCCCCGCGCGGTCGTCCTCGAGCTGCTCGACCAGCCGGGCGATGGGCGCGCGCAGCGGCAGGCCGGTCACCTGCGCGCCGCGCAGGGCGGTGCCGGGAAAGGTCACCGCGACCGACGCGGCCCACCGGGCGCCCAGCCGGTTGGCCAGGCCGGGGCGCGCGTTCTGCTCGTGGATGACGACGGGGATGCGGCGGCGGCGGGCGGCCAGGTACGCGGGCGTCGCGACGTAGCCGCCGAATCCGACCACCACCTGCGCGCCCGACTCGTCGATGGCCGTGCCCGCGGCTCGCACGGCGGCCCGCAGGCGTCCGGGCAGGCGGAACCAGTCGAGGGTCGGGCGGCGCGGCAGCGGGACGCGCGGCACGACCGCGAGCGGCAGCCCGTGCTCGGGCACCAGCCGCGCCTCGAGGCCCTGCGCCGTGCCCAGCACCGTGAGCCGGGCGTTCGGGTGGCGTCGGTGCAGCTCGTCGGCGACCGCGAGCAGGGGGTTGACGTGTCCCGCCGTGCCCCCGCCGGCGAGGAGCACGGAGGGCGCCCCGCGGCCCTCAGGCACGGGACCGCCCGATCACGGCCAGCGACCGGCGCACCACGCTCGGCCGCGCGGCCAGCGCCTCGGCCGCGCCCGGTTCCGAGCGCGCGAAGGCGATGAGCACACCGAGCGCCGCCATCGTCATGATGAGCGCGGAGCCGCCCGCGGACACCAGCGGGAGCGGGACACCGATCACCGGCGCCAGGCCGATGACGACGGCGATGTTGACCATCGCCTGCCCGATGATCCAGCACAGGATCCCGCCGGTGGTGATCTGCACGAACGGGTCCGGGTGGCGGCGGATGACGCGGATCATGGCGAACGCCAGGAGGCCGAAGAGCCCGAGCACCAGCAGCGTGCCGATGAGCCCGAGCTCCTCGCCGAGGATCGCGAAGATGAAGTCGTTGTGCGCCGCGGGCAGGTACGCCCACTTCTCGCGGCTCTCCCCCAGCCCGAGTCCGCCCCAGCCGCCGCTCGCCAGCCCCCAGCCCCCGTGCAGCGTCTGGTAGCACGCGCCCGACGAGTCGCACTGGTCCGAGAGCCAGGACGTGATGCGGTCGGTGCGGTTCTTGCTGGTGACGGTGAGCAGCGCCGTGAGCCCGCCGGCCAGCAGCGCCGCGAACCCGAACATCCGCATGGGGACCCCGGCCACGAACAGCGCGCCGGCCACCAGCATGATGAGGACCAGGGCGGTGCCGAGGTCGTGGCCGGCCAGGACCACGAGGATCGCGACGCCCGCGACCGGCACGGCGGGGATGAGCGCGTGCTTCCACTGGCGCAGCAGCGGCAGCTTGCGGGCCAGGACGGCGCCGAGCCAGATGGCGAGCGCGAGCTTGATGGTCTCCGACGGCTGCGCCGACAGGCCGCCGATGCACACCCAGTTCTGGTTGCCGCCCGCGCCGCAGCCGAGCGGCGTGAACACGGTGAGCTGGAACACGACGGCGAACGCCAGCGCGGGCCACGCGATGACCTGGAAGAACCGCACGGGCGCGCGCGACAGCCCGATGAGGATGGGCAGGCCGATGAGCGCGTACTTCGCCTGGTCGAGGAACACCGCGTACGGCGAGTGCCCGTCGTCGAGGGACTCCACGCTCGAGCTCGACAGGACCATGACCAGCCCGATGACCAGCAGCAGCGCGGTGGCACCGAGCAGCACGTAGTAGCTGGTCACCGCGCTGTTCCACTGCCCGAGCAGCGAGCTGGTGGACGCGCCGGGCTCGTCCGTGCGGCGCACGCTCGGGCGGGGTGTCGTCGCGGTCATCCCGGTGTCCCCTCTGTGCGTCTCACGCGTCCCCGCCGAGCGCACGCACGGCAGCAGCGAACTGGTCACCCCGCGCCGCGTACGACGTGAACTGGTCCATCGACGCGCACGCGGGTGCGAGCAGCACCGTGACCGCGTCCGTCCGGGGCTCCGCGGCGGCGAGCAAGGCAGCCTCGTGCACGGCGCGGGTCATCACCGTGCCAGTCTCACCGGCGTCGACCTCGACCACGGGGACCTCGGGTGCGTGTCGGGCGAGTGCCTCGCGCAACGGTGCCCGGTCCACGCCGATCAGCACGACCGCGCGCAGCCGGTCGCGCCGCGAGGCGACCAGCTGGTCGAACTGCGCCCCCTTGGCCAGGCCGCCCGCGATCCACACGACGCCGCCGGCCGGGAAGGCACCGAGCGCCGCCGCCGCCGCGTGGGCGTTCGTGGCCTTGGAGTCGTCCACGTACGCGACGCCGTCGACGGTGGCGACCGTGGCCAGCCGGTGCGCGCCCGGGCCGTACGCGCGCAGGCCCTCGCGGATGGCGGCCGGGGCGACGTCGTGCGCCAGCGCCAGCGCCGCGGCCGCCAGCGCGTTCGCCACGACGTGCGGCGGCACGGTCCCGTCGGGGCCGGCCAGCTGGACCAGGTCGTCGAGCGTGCCCAGCTCGGCCGCGTGCGTGTGCCGCAGCCGCGCGAACCCGCGGTCCACCAGCACGTCCTCGACCATGCCGACCTGCCCGACCAGCGGGGTGCCGAGCGTGAACCCCACGGCGACGCAGCCGTCGACGACGTCCGCCTCGCGCACGAGGTCCTCCGTCGCCGGGTCCGCCAGGTTGTAGACGCACGCCACCTGCGCGCGCTCGAAGATGCGTCCCTTGTCGGCCGCGTACGCCTCGAGCGAGCCGTGCCAGTCGAGGTGGTCGGGCGCCAGGTTGAGCACCGCCGCGCCCTGCGCCGACAGGGAGTGCGTGAAGTGCAGCTGGAAGCTGGACAGCTCCACGGCGAGCACGTCGAGGCTCGGGTCCGTGGCCGCCAGCACCACCGGCGTGCCCACGTTGCCGACCGCCAGCGCGTTCTCGCCCGCCGCCCGCAGGATCGACTCGAGCATGCCCACGGTCGTGGTCTTGCCGTTGGTGCCGGTCACGGCGAGCCACGGCGCCGGCCCGCCCCCGGCGGCCCGGTCGACCCGCACGTGCCAGGCCAGCTCGACCTCGCTCCACACCGGCACGCCGCGCTCGAGCGCGGCCGCGAGCAGCGGGTGGTGCGGCGCGAGGCCGGGCGAGGCGACCACGAGGTCCGCGCGGTCGAGCACGGTGCCCTCGAGCAGCTCGGCCGAGCCGATGACGTCGTCGGCGTGGTCGTCCACCGGCACCACGCGGGCGCCCCGGGAGGCCAGCACCTCGACCGCGGCCCGCCCCGAGACCCCGAGCCCGGCGACGACCACGAGGGCGCCCTCCAGCACGAGCCCGGACACCTACCCGGCCACCCACTCGGCGTAGAAGATGCCGACGCCGAGCGCCACGAACAGGCCGGCGATGATCCAGAACCGGATGACGATCGTCACCTCGCCCCACCCCGAGAGCTCGAAGTGGTGATGCAGCGGTGCCATCTTGAACACCCGTCTACCGGTCAGCTTGAAGAAGCCGATCTGGATCACGTCCGACAGGACGATGACCACGAAGAGGCCGCCGATGATCGCGGCGAGGATCTCGGTGCGGGACAGGATCGAGAGGCCGGCCAGGGCGCCGCCCAGCGCCAGCGAGCCGGTGTCGCCCATGAAGATCTTGGCGGGGCTGGCGTTCCACCACAGGAACCCGAAGCACGCGCCCGTGATGGCCGCGGCGACCACCGCGAGGTCGAGCGGGTCCCGGGTCTCGTAGCAGCGTGGCCCCGCGCTGGCCAGGAACTGGCAGCTCTGGTTGAACTGCCAGACGCCCACGATCACGTAGGCGCCGAACACGATGAGCGACACGCCCGTGGCCAGGCCGTCCAGCCCGTCGGTGAGGTTGACCGCGTTGGACCAGGCGGTGATGAGGAAGTTGGCCCAGACGACGAACAGGATGATGCCCAGCGTCACGCCCCAGAACGCGAGATCGAGGGTGGTGTCGCGGATGAACGAGATCTTCGTCGAGGCCGGCGTGCGGAACTTCTCGTTGGGGAACTGCAGCGCGGCGACCGCGAACGTGATCCCCACGACGCCCTGGCCGACGATCTTCCAGCGGGCCCGCAGACCCAGGCTGCGCTGCCGGCTGATCTTGATGAAGTCGTCGAGGAACCCGACCACCCCGAGCCCGGTCATGAGGAACAGGACGAGCACCGCCGACGCGTTCGGCGGGGTCCCGGTCGCGATGAGGCCGCCCACCCAGCCCAGCAGCGTGGCGCCGATGATGACGACGCCGCCCATGGTCGGGGTGCCGCGCTTGGTGAAGTGCGCGGTCGGACCGTCCTGCCGGATGAACTGCCCGTACTGCTTGTGCACCAGGAAGCGGATGAACAGCGGCGTGCCCAGCAGCGCGATGAGCATCGCGAGCCCGCCGGAGATCAGGACGGCTCTCATGACGCCGCCTCCCCGACGAGCGCGTCGCCGAGCTTCCACAGGCCGGCGCCGTACGACGACTTCACCAGGACGACGTCGCCGGGCCGCAGCTCGCTCTCGAGGAACGCGGTGGCCACCGCGAGGTCGTCGGCGAGCACGACCTCGTCGCCCCACGAGCCCTCGTGGTTGGCGCCGTCCCGGATCGCGCGGGCGCCGTCGCCGACCACGATGGTCAGGCCGATGTTGAGCCGGACGCAGAGGCGGCCGATCGCGTCGTGGGCCTCGCGCGCCCCCGGGCCGAGCTCGAGCATCTCGCCCAGCACCGCGATCGAGCGGCGGTCGCGCCCGGCCAGCACCGCGAGGGCCTTGAGGGCCGCACGCATCGAGTCGGGGTTCGCGTTGTAGGAGTCGTCGACGATGGTGACCCCGTCCGGGCGGTCGACCACGTGCATGCGGTGCGGGCTCAGGGCGTCGGCGGCGCTGAGGCCGGCCGCGACCTCGTCCAGGTCGAGCCCGACGGCCAGGGCCGCGGCGGCCGCGCCGAGGGCGTTGTGCACGTGGTGCTCGCCCACCAGCCGCAGCGAGACCTCCGACGTCCGCTCGGTGGCACCCCGCTGGACCAGCGTGAAGGTGGCGCGGCCGGTCCGGTCGAGCCGCACGTCCCGGACGCCGACCGTGGCCTGCGGGGCCGCGCCGAACGTGACGACGTCGCCCGGTGCGAGCGACGCCATGGCGGACACCCGCGGGTCGTCGGCGTTGAGCACGGCGACGCCGTCGGCGACCAGGCCCTGCACGATCTCGGACTTGGCCACGGCGACCGCCTCGATGCCGCCGAACCCGCCGAGGTGGGCGTGGCCGACGATGAGGACGACGGCCACGTCGGGCGGCGCGATGTCGGTGAGGTAGGTCAGGTGGCCGGGTCCGCTGGCGCCCATCTCGAGCACGAGGAACCGGGTGGACTCGTCGGCGCGCAGCACCGTGAGGGGCAGCCCGATCTCGTTGTTGAACGAGCGGACCGGCGCAACGGTGGGCCCGACGCTCCCGCACAGCTGGGCCAGCAGGTCCTTGGTGGTCGTCTTGCCGACCGAGCCGGTGATGCCGACCACCCGCAGCCCGCTGCCACCCGGCTCGTACGAGGCCTCGCGCAGGCGCTCGAGCACGACGCGCGCGAGGTCGCCCAGCGCCCGCTCGACGTCCGTGACGACGACGCTCGGCAGCACGGCACCGCCGGCCCCCGTCACGTCGCGCGCCGCCAGGACGAGCGCGGCACCGCGGGTCACCGCCACCGCGGCGTAGTCGTGGCCGTCGGCGTGCTCGCCGGGCAGCGCGACGAACAGCCCCCCGGTGACGTCGTCGCGCGAGTCGACCACCACGGGACCGCTGACGACCAGCGCGGGGTCCGTCGCCGCGGCGCCGCGCAGCACGCCACCGGTCGCGGCCGCGATCTCGGCCGCCGTCAGGGCGATCACGCGTGCTGCTCCTGCCGGCTGGTGCGCGCTGCGATCAGCACGTCGCGGTCGTTGTACCGGTGGAACACGCCGGCGATCTCCTGTGTCGGTTCGTGGCCCTTGCCCGTGATGATCACGGTGTCCTGCTCGGCGGCGAGGTCGAGGGCGTCGCGGATGGCCTGCGCGCGGCTGGTGGCCTCGTGCACGTCGACCAGGTCCGGCCGCTGTGACCGGACACCGTCGAGGATGGCGGATCGGATGGCCGCCGGCTCCTCGGAACGCGGGTTCTCGTCGGTGACGACGATCACGTCCGCCAGCCGCGCGGCGATCTCGCCCATGATCGGCCGCTTGCCCTGGTCGCGGTCGCCGTCCGAGCCGAACACGATCACCAGCCGGCCGGGCGTGATGGGGCGCACCGCCTCCAGGGCCAGGACGAGCGCGTCGGGCGTGTGCGCGTAGTCGACGATCGAGAGCGGGAAGCCGTCGCCGCGCTCGATGACGCGCTCCATGCGGCCCGGGATCTGGTGCGCGACGGCCACCGCGGCGATCGCCGCGTCGAGGTCCACCCCGGCCGCGTGCGCGAGCACGATCGCCAGCGCGGCGTTGGAGACGTTGACCATGCCCGGCAGCGGGCTCGCCGCCTCGTGCTCGACGCCGTCGGGCCCGCGCAGCGTGAAGCTGGACCCCACGCCGTCCAGGCCGATGTCCGCGGCGACGACCGCCCAGTCCGCGCCGAGGTCCTCGCCCGCGTGCGTCGACACCGTCTCGACCGGGATGGGCGCCTCGGCCGCGAGCCGGCGGCCCCACTCGTCGTCGACCACGACGACCCCGCGGCGCGCCTGACCGGCGGCGAACAGCCGGGACTTGTCGCGGAAGTAGCCCTCCATGTCGCCGTGGAAGTCGAGGTGGTCGCGCTGCAGGTTGGTGAAGCCGACCACGTCGAACGTCAGGCCGCCCACCCGACCGAGCGCGAGCGCGTGCGACGAGACCTCCATGGCCAGGGCGGTCGCGCCCTGCTCGACGGCCAGCGCGAGGATCGCCTGCAGCGCGGGTGCCTCGACGGTGGTCCGCGGGCTCTCGACCGCGTCCTCGCCGATCCGCAGCTCGACAGTGCCCAGCACGGCGGTCGTCGCGTGCGCGGCGCGCAGGGCCGCGTCGAGGAAGTACGTCGTGGTGGTCTTCCCGTTGGTGCCCGTGACGCCGACCGTGACCAGCCGCTCGCCCGGGGCGTCGTGCGCCCACGCGGCCACCGGACCGGCGAGCGCCCGCGGGTCGTCGGCGACCAGGACCGCGACGCGGCCGGTCAGGCCGGCCGCCTCCAGGTGCGCCAGGCCCGCCTCGTCCGTGAGCACCGCCATGGCGCCGGAGTCGACCGCCTGCGCGGCGTACGCGGCGCCGTGCACCTTGAACCCCGTCACGGCGACGAACACGTCGCCGGGCTGGACGTCGCCGCTGGCGAGGGTCACACCCGTCAGGCGGGCGTCGGCCGGCAGCGGCAACCCGTGCGTGACCAGGCCGAACGCCTGGACGAGGTCGGCGACCCGGTGGGCCGCGGGATGCAGCGGGCGCATCCGGGCGGGGGTCGTCATGGGGAGAATCTACCCCGGACGGGGGCGTCGGCAGCCCGAGTGCGGCGGCTCACCGCCCGGTCACCACGTCGTCGGGAAGAGCGTCCCGGTGGTGCCCGACGGCGCCACGCCGAGCTCGCTGAGCGTGTACCCGGCGACGTCCGAGAACACCGGCGCGGCGACCGTGCCGCCGTACACCGAGGTCCGCGGGTTGTGCAGGATCACCGCGACGGCGATGCGGGGGTCGTCGGCGGGCGCGACGCCGATGAACGACGCCGTGATGCCTTGCACGCCGCCGACCCAGTTCTGCGCGGTGCCCGTCTTGCCGGCCACCTGGTAGCCGGGGATCGCTGCGTTCGAGCCGGTGCCGTCGTCGACCACGCTCTGCATCATGGTGAGCACGGTCTTCGCGGTCTCGGCCGAGACCACCTGCGTCGTCGCGGCGGGCGCGACCGGCGTGTAGGTGCCGTCGGGCGACGTCCAGCCCTTGATGATGTGCGGCTGCACGCGGACGCCGCCGTTCGCGATCGTCTGGAACACCTGCGTCGCCTGGATCGCGGTCACCGACACCGACTGGCCGAACAGCACGGCGAACTTGTCGCGCCGCTGCCACGTGTCGACCGGGTGCAGGATGCCGTTGGACTCCCCCGGCATCTCGATGCCGGTCTTCGACCCGAAGCCGAACTTCGACAGGTAGTCGAACCGCGTCTGCACCGGCAGGTTCTGGCCGATCATCACGGTGCCCGTGTTCGACGACTCGGCCAGCACGCCCGTCGTGGTCAGCTGCAGGAGGCCGTGCTCGTGCGAGTCCTTGAACGTCTCGTGGCCGTCCGGCGAGTACGTGTACGGCACCGACCACTGCGAGGTCGGCGTCGCCAGGTGGTTGTCGAGGATCGCGGACATGGTGATGACCTTGCCGGTCGAGCCCGGCTCGAAGACGTCCGAGACCGCGCTGGACAGCGACCCGGACGACTCGCCCGGGTGGTTGGGGTCCACCGAGCCGGAGTCGGCCAGCGCGTAGATCTCGCCCGTGCGGGTGTCCATCACGATGAGCGAGCCGGAGTCCGCGCCGGTGGCGGCGACCTGGGCGTCGAGCGCCGACTGCGCCTTCCACTGCACGTCGGACAGCAGCGTGAGCTGCACCGAGTCGCCCTGCCGGGCGGGGGTGTCCGTGGAGTAGCCGCCGGGGATCGCCTGCCCCTTGCGCCCGCGCTCGTACGTCTCGCTGCCGGCCGTGCCCGTGAGCCGCTGGTCCAGCGAGGACTCGAGACCCGCGAGGCCCACGCCGTTGGAGTTGACGAAGCCGATGACGTTGCCCGCGAGCGTGTTGTTCGGGTAGACGCGCTCGGCCACCCGGTCGACGTTGACGCCGTCGAGCCCGAGCTTGCGGATCTCGCGCGCGACCTCGGGCAGCACGCCCTTGCGGATGTACACGAACGGGCGGTCCCCCACCAGCGAGCCGCCGAGCTCGGCGGCGTTCATGTCGAGCAGGGGCGCCAGCACCGCGGCGACGCCGGCGGGCCCGTCCGGCACGGCCGGGTTGGTGGTGCCGTGGAACTTGGCGACGAGCCGCTGGTTCACCGAGATGTCGTACCGCTCGACCGAGGTGGCCAGGGGGTTCCCGTTGGCGTCCGTGATCTCGCCGCGGCCGCCGATCAGCGTGATCGACGTCAGGCGCGCGTTGCGGGCCTCCTCGGCGATGCTCGCCCCCCGCAGGCCCTGGACGTAGACCAGGCGCCCGCCGAAGACGGCGAGCGCCAGGACCACGAGGGCCGTGAGCAGGGCCATGCGGCCGCGGGAGCCCGGCTGCACCGGTCCTGCCGGTGGCCTCCCGCCGCGCGTGCCGGGCGGCACCTCGACGGTGCGCTGCCGCGGCGCGGCCACGCCGGGCGTCCGGTTGGACGGGACCGGGCGGCGCGTACCGGTCGGCTCGGTGCGGGCGCGCGGGCGCGCGACCGGTGTGCTCATCCGCCCGCTCCGGCCGGCTCGGGCGTGCCCTGCACGCTGCCGTCGGACAGCCGGAGCCAGCCCGTGCCGTTGGTGGGGACCATGCCGAGCGCGGCCGCGGCCGCGGCGAGCTGCGTGGGCGCGGCCTTGGCGTCGAGCTGCGCGGTCAGGTCCTGCTGGTCCTGGTTCAGCCGGCCCAGCTCGTTGGACAGGTCGTACTTGGCGTAGGCGCTCGCCGCCATGGAGGTGTTGAGCAGCAGCGCGGACAGCAGCGCACCGGCGAGGACGGCCATGCAGGCAAGGATGAACGGAACTCGCGTCCGTGCGTGCTCCGGCGCGCGGACGACGCGAAGTCGTGGCGCGGGGGCGGTGGTCGCCCGCGGGCGGGCCGGGGCCGGGTAGGCGGTTGCTCGGGCAGCGGACTGGGCGCTCATGCTGCCCTCCTTCCGGTCTGGCGTGGCTTGAGGTGGTCGGGCGTGGGACGGACGCGCTCGGCGGCGCGGAGGCGGACGGACTGCGAGCGGGGGTTGTGCGCGAGCTCGGCCTCGTCGGCCTCCTCGGCGCCCCGCGTCACCAGCCGCAGGAACGGCGCGTGCGACTCGGGCTCGACGGGGAGGTCCGGGGGCGCGCTGGACGTGGCACCGACGGCGAGCGCGCGCTTGACCGCACGGTCCTCGAGCGAGTGGTAGGACTCGACGACGATCCGGCCGCCGACCGCGAGCGCCTCGATCGACTGGGGCAGCGCGCGCTCCAGCACCTCGATCTCGCCGTTGACCTCGATCCGCAGCGCCTGGAACGTGCGCTTGGCCGGGTTGCCGCCGGTCTTGCGCGTCGCCGCGGGGATGTTGGCCCGCACGATGCTCACCAGCTCGCCGGTGCGCTCGAGCGGCCTCCGCTGGCGCTGCGCGACGATCGCCCGGGCGATGCGCGGCGCGAACCGCTCCTCGCCGTACACGCGCAGGATCCGGGCGAGCTCGCGCTCGTCGTAGGTGTTGAGCACGTCGGCGGCGGTCTGCCCGGTGGTCGCGTCCATCCGCATGTCCAGCGGGGCGTCGGCCGAGTAGGAGAAGCCGCGCTCGCGCTCGTCGAGCTGCAGGGACGAGACGCCGAGGTCCATGAGCACGCCCTGCACCGCCGGGATGCCCAGGCGGTCGAGCACGTCGTTGATCTCGTCGTAGATCGCGTGGACACCCGTGAACCGGTCGCCGAACGGCGCGAGCCGCCGCCCCGCGAGATCGAGCGCCTGCGTGTCGCGGTCGAGACCGACGACGCGCACGTGCGGGAACGCCTGCAGGACGCCCTCCGTGTGCCCGCCCATGCCCAGCGTCGAGTCGACCATGACGGGGTGCTCGACCTCGAAGGCCGGGGCCAGCAGGTCGAGGCACCGCTGCAGCAGCACCGGGGTGTGCCGGGAGGCTGCGTCGTCTGGCGTCTGCTCGGTCATCGCTGCTCCCCTCCCCAGGCGGCAAAGAAATGTGGTCAGGCGGCCCCTCCGCCGTCCGACCAGATCCCCCACCGACCCTCTGCCACCGGGGAAGTGCGGCAGAGATTCGGGAGGAGGTCTCACCGGGCGGCCCGTGCAGGCCAGTGCTCTAGAAGGGACCGTTCGGGAAGACCTCCTCCGCGGTGTCGGCGTAGCCGGCCTCCTGCTCGGCCAGGTACGTCTCCCACGCGGTCAGGTCCCAGATCTCGACCCGGGTGCCGGTGCCGATGACGGCGACGTCGCGCTCGAGACCCGCGTACTTGCGGAGCATCGGCGGGATGGAGATGCGGCCCTGCCGGTCGGGCAGCTCGTCGCTGGCGCCGGACAGGAACACGCGGAGGTAGTCGCGGGCCTGGCGGCTGGTGACCGGGGCCTGCCGGAGCTGGTCGTGCATGCGGCGGAACTCGTCCACGGGCAGCAGGAACAAGCAGCGCTCCTGCCCGCGGGTCATCACGAGACCCGGGGCCAGCTGGCCCCGGAACTTGGCCGGGAGGATGAGCCGGCCCTTCTCGTCCAGGCGCGGCGTGTACGTCCCGAGGAAGGGCGCGAACGAGCTGAAGACGCCGGACGACGACTCATGCGACACCCCGCCCCCCTCCGCTCGTCCGACGCGAGACTCCCTGCCTCACCACGTGCCTCCACGGTACTCCACTTCACTCCACCTGCTACTGGACAATGCCAGGATTCACCCGATAGAAGTCATAAAACCCCAGGTCAGAGGCGGTGGGGTGAAGTGGAGGGCGATCACGCCCCGGACGCGCACCGGGGCGTGTTGAGCGCCCGGAATTCGGGACTGATCAGGCGAATCACCCCAGGTCAGCCCGCCGACGACCGCGCGGGGACCCTCGGCCGGGCGGGTGGTGGAGCGAAGTGGGGGGCGAAGGGCGATGAACTGTGAGCGATCGACCTTTAGGCTCGGACCCAGTTCCGCCAAAGGAGGCGTCATGCTGCAGGCAGTCCCGTCGTCGAGCGAGCTCGAGGACGTCGTCGCGACCACGCACCGGATGCGGGCCGCCATCGAGGGCGTGGTGACCGGCCGCCCCGAGCTGGTCCGGGTCACCGTCGCCGTCCTGCTCGCGGAGGGGCACCTGCTCCTCGAGGACGTCCCCGGCGTCGGCAAGACCACCCTGGCCAAGGCGCTCGCCAAGACGATCGACTGCACGGTCGGTCGGATCCAGTTCACGCCGGACCTGCTGCCGTCCGACCTCACGGGCGTCAACATCTTCCGGTCGCAGACCCACGAGTTCGAGTTCCGGCCCGGCCCCGTCTTCGCGCACGTCGTCATCGGCGACGAGATCAACCGCGCCTCGCCCAAGACGCAGTCGGCCCTGCTGGAGTGCATGCAGGAGGCGCAGGCGACGGTCGACGGCCGCACCTACCCGCTGCCGCGCCCGTTCCTCGTCGTCGCGACGCAGAACCCGGTCGAGATGGAGGGGACCTACCCGCTCCCCGAGGCCCAGCGCGACCGGTTCATGGCGCGCCTGACCGTGGGCTACCCGAGCGTCGAGTCCGAGCTCGACATGCTGGACCTGCAGGAGACGTCCGACCCCCTGGACACGCTCCGGCCGGTCACCGACGCCGCGCAGATCAAGGCGCTCATCGAGACCACCCGCCGCCTGTTCGCCGCGCCGGCGGTCAAGCGGTACGTGGTGGACCTGGTCACCGCCACGCGCGAGGACCAGGGGCTGCGGCTCGGCGCCTCGCCCCGCGCGGCGATCCAGCTGCTCCGGGCCGCCAAGGCGCTCGCCGCCATGGACGGCCGCGACCACGTGCTCCCCGACGACGTGCAGCAGCTCGGGGTGCCCGTCCTGGCGCACCGCCTGCTGCCCAGCACCGAGTCGCGCCTGTCCGGCCGCAGCACGTCCGACATCGTGGCCGACATCCTCGACCGGATCCCGCTCCCGTCGGCGGCGGGCACCGCGCGCTCCCGCCGCGCGATCGGCTGATGCGCCTCCGGCCCACCCCGCGCGGCTGGGCGATCGGCGTCGCGGGCCTGGCTGCCCTGCAGCTGGGGGTGGTCCTCGGCGCCGTCGACCTGGTCCGGATCGGCACGCTCGCGCTGCTCCTCGTCGTGGGGGCCGCGGTCGGCGTCGGGCTGCTGGACCCGGGCCGGGGCAGGCACCGGCTCAGCGTCCAGCGGCGCGCCACCCCGAACCCGGTGCACGCCGGCGACGAGGCCCAGATCGAGGTCACCATCGCCGCGACCGACCCCGCCGCCCGCGTGCGGCTGGCCGGCCTGAAGTTCGCCGAGCAGGCCGCCACCGAGCTGTCCGGCGGCCGGCCGCTGCGGGCCCGCGTCAGCCGCGCGCCGCGGCGGGTCACCGTGACCTACGCGGTGCAGGCGGCGCGGCGCGGCCGGTGGCCGCTCGGCCCGCTCGTGGTGACGCGCAGCGACCCGTTCGGGGTGGTCCGCACCTCCGCCACGCTCGGCGAGCAGGCCGAGGTGTCGGTCTGGCCCGCCGTGGTCCCCCTGCCGACGCCGTCGGACGTGCTCGTCGGCGAGCCGGACCGCGTCGCGCTCGGTGCCCGCACCCCGTCGACCGACGACGCCTCGCTGCGCGACTACCGCGAGGGCGACGACCTGCGCCGGGTGCACTGGGGCAGCAGCGCGCGCAAGGGCGCCCTCATGGTGCGGTCCGACGAGCGCGCGGGCATGCGGCCCGTGTCCGTGCTGCTCGACCTGCCGGCCCGCGTGGCCAGCCTCGAGTGGTCGATCTCGCTCGCCGCGTCGATGTCGCTGGCCATGCTCGACGGCGGGCACCCCGTGCGGCTGGTCAGCGGCCTGCGAGAGGACGCCGGCGTCTACCCCCTGGCCTTCGTGCACAACCGGACCGGCCCCGGCGCCCGCAACGCGGTGCTCGACCGGACCATCGACCTCGAGGCGCCGCGCACGGCCGCGGTGGGCGAGGCGGAGCTCGTCTCCGCGGCGCACCTCCTGCAGTCGACGGACGCCGGCGGGGAGATCGTCCTCGCAGTCCTCGGCCCCCTCGGGGCGGCCTCGCGCGCCGCCCTCGCGCACGTCGCCGACAACGCGCAGGCCTGGGCCGTCGTCCGCGCCGACACCCCGGCGCACGAGGCCGAGGCCGAGCACACGATCAAGGCGCTGCGGCGGGCCGGCTGGCGCGCGTGCCGCGTGACACCGGGCGAGCCGATCGTCGACTGCTGGCTGCGACTCCTGGGGTCGGCCCAGTGACCGGGCGCACGCACCGCATCCCGCGCGGGCCCCGGTCGGTGCTGGGCTCGGCCCTGTGCGCCGCCGCGACCTGCGCCAGCCTGTTCGCGCTCACCGGCCTGATCGTGCGCGGCAGCTGGCTGCTGGCCACCTGGCTGATCGTGCTCGTGGTCGCCGCGGTGGTCGTCGGGGTCCGCGCGGTGACCCGCTCGTGGTGGGCACCCACGCTCGCCGGCACGCTCGTCGCGCTCGGCATCATCCTGGTCCGGTACGGCGCTCCCCCGGGCCGCCTGCAGGTCATCCCCGACACCGGCTCGTTCGAGCGGACGCTCGCGACCGCCCGCGAGGGCGTCGCGGTCATCAACGCCTCGCTCGTGCCCATGGCCGGCGTCCGGCCCGCCGAGCTGCTGGTGGTCGTCGGCGCCGTCGCCGTCTTCCTGCTCTCCGACCTCGTCGCGATCGGGCTGGGCCTGCCGGCGCTCTCCGGGGTCGCCTTCGCCGCGCTCTGGGTGCCCGCGATCATCCTGGGCTTCCCCGCGAGCGGCTGGGCGATCGGGTGGACCGCGTTCCTGTATCTGCTGCTGCTCGCGCTGAGCGCCGCCCCCGCGTCCGCCCACACCGACCGCGCGCGCCGGATCTCGGTCGCGATCCTCTGCTCGGTGACGCTCATCGTCGCGACCCTGCTCGCCGGGCCCGCCGTCGCCGCGTTCCCCGGCTGGGCCTCGATGAGCATGCCGAGCTTCGGCAGCGGTCCCGTGGGCCCGATGTCGCTGAGCGACAACCTCGACCTGCGCGAGAGCCTCGGCTCGCGGTCCGGGCAGGTGGTCCTCCGTTACTCCGTCAACGCCCCGGCGACCGACCCGCAGGCGGGAGCGACGCCGTCGCCCTCGGCCAGCGCCACCTCGGTCTCGGCCTCGGCCGTGGGACCGCTGCGCGCCTTCACGCTCACCTCGTTCGACGGCCGGGCCTGGGACCGCGCCGACTCCGTCGACATGGTGGCGTGGGACCCCGCGACGCTCCTGTCCTCCGACCCCGCGCTGCGCGGCACCACGCCCGACGCCGACCTCGGCACGCTCGCGGACGTCCAGGTCGAGGTGGCCGGCCTGCGCGAGCGCCGGCTGCCGGTCAGCACCTTCCCGCGCACGGTGAACGTCCCCGGCACCTGGGAGTACGACCCGGGCCGCGACGAGGTGGTGGGCCGCCGCGGCACCTTCGACGGCATGACCTACTCCATGACCGTCCAGATCCCCTCCCTCACTGCCGACGACCTGGCCGACGCGCAGGTGGGCGACCCCGGCGACGACGGCGCCTCGCTCGAGGTCCCGGAGACCAGCCACTCGCAGGACATCGCGGACCTCGCCAAGGAGATCACCGCCGACGCGACGACCCCGTACCAGCAGGCGATGGCCCTGCAGACGTACTTCCGGGCCACGTCGAACTTCACCTACGACACGCGCGTCGCCCCGTCGCGGTCCGACGACGCCGTCTGGGACTTCCTGCAGTCGACGCGCGGGTACTGCGTCCAGTTCTCCACGTCGATGACGATCATGGCCCGGACCCTCGGCATCCCCGCCCGCGTGGGCGTCGGCTTCCTGCCCGGGCAGTCCGACCGCAACGGCGCGTACGTCGTCACCGGGCACGAGTCGCACGCCTGGCCCGAGCTGTTCTTCGAGGGCTACGGCTGGGTGCGGTTCGAGCCGACGCCGGCCGTGCAGTCCGGGTCGCCGCCCCAGTGGAGCGACCCGTTCCGCGGGGTCTCCGCGCCCGCCGGCCAGCCCGACGACGTCCTGCCCACCTCGCGCCCGGCGCCCAGCACGTCGAGCGCGCCGGGCGGGCAGTCGAACAACGGGTCCAGCGCCGACGCCGGACGCGGCTGGCTGCCCGTCGCCATCACGGTCGCGATCGTGCTGGCCGTGGCCTCGTTCGGGCTCGCGGTGGTCCGCCGCCGCACCCGGTTCCTCGCCGACCTGACCCCCGAGCGCGCCTGGCTGCGGGCCCGGCGCAAGCTCGCCGCCCGCGGCGTGACGTGGTCGGACTCGGAGACGCCGCGCACGGTGGTGCTCTCCGTGCAGGAGCAGCTGCGGCAGGCGTCCGGGTCGTCACTGACCGGGGAGCACGAGGCGGCGCTGGAGTCGCTGGCACGGACCGTCGAGCGCGAGCGCTACGCGCCGCAGCAGCCCGACGTGAGCCCGGCCGTGCTGGCCGGGTGGGTGGACCAGATGATGAGCGGCGTCGAGACGCTGCTCAGCGACCGCTCTCGCCGCGGCGCCGTTCCCAGCGCTCCTCGAGACGGCTCATGAAGCTGCCGCGCTGACGGCTCGACGGCGCGGCCTTCTTGACGTGGCCGTCGTTCTGCACGACGCCCTGCGGCCCGGACCGTCGCGTCGACCCACGGCGAGGGTCCGCGAACGCGAAGGCCACCGCGGCGAACATCACGACGAAGCCGACGACGCCCAACCAGGCCCGGCTGTTGGCCGCACCCAGGACGAGCAGCAGCAGACCGACGGACGCACCAGCTCCCGCGATGACGTATCGGCCGAACGGGCGGTGCCCGCGCTGGGTCAGCGTGTTCGCGAGCCGAGGATCGTCAGAGGTCAGCTGCCGTTCCATCTGCTCGAGCACGCGCTGCTCGTACTCCGAGAGAGGCATCCTGACCCCCGTTGTCAGCTGTATGGACCTGTCGTCCGGTTCAGGATAGATCCGCCGGAACGAAGGTGGTAGTCGACCGCGAGGATACGCCCCCTGGCTGAGAGGGACCGGCCTGTATCGCCGACCTCCCGAACCGCTCGCGCACCACGTCCATGGCCCGTTCGGCGTCCCGACGTGCGGGGAGCTGCCCCTCCGACGCCTCCTCGAGGGTCGGCTGGCGCACGGTCGAGGCCGCGGGCGACAACCCCTCGGCCCGGACCCCGACCAGGCGCACGGGCAGTCCCCCGAGGTCCACCCCGGCGAGCAGCTCACGCGCCGCCAGGTAGAGCTCGCGACCCACGTCCGTCGGGGTCAGCAGGGTGCGCGAACGGGTCAGCGTGCGGAAGTCGGACGTGCGCACCTTGACGGTGATCGTGCGGGTGACCAGGCCGTTCCTGCGCAGCCGGACGGCGCACCGGTCGGCCAGGTCGCGCGTCTTTGCCTGCACCACGCCGAGGTCCGCGACATCGACCGGGAACGTCTCCTCCGCGCTCAGCGACCTCTCCTCCCGGCCCGGCCGGACCGGGCGGGGATCGCGGCCCCACGACAGGTCGTGCAGGTGCGCACCGGCGACCTTGCCCACCGCGTGCTGGACGGTCGACAGGTCGCTGTCCGCCAGCTCGGCCACCGTCCGGATGCCCCACCGGGCCAGCGCCGCCTCCGTCTTTTCACCCACCCCCCAGAGGGCACCGACGGGCAGGACCCGCAGGAAGTCGACCGTGGCCGCCCGCGGGACCAGCAGCACGCCGTCCGGCTTGGCGTGCCCCGAGGCCAGCTTGGCGACGAACTTGGTCGAGGCGATGCCGACCGAGCACGTGATCCCGAACTGCTCGCGGACCTGCCGGCGGATGAGCTGCGCGATGACCGTGGGCGGCCCGAGCCGCCGGCGCGCTCCGGCGACGTCGAGGAACGCCTCGTCGACGCTGACCTGCTCGACCAGGGCCGTGACGTCCCCGAGCACCCGCATGACCCCGGTCGAGACCTCGTGGTAGGCGTGGTGGTCGGGCGGGACGACGACGGCGTGGGGGCACTGCCGCAGCGCGACCGACATCGGCATCGCGGCGTGCACGCCGAACGCGCGCGCCTCGTACGTCGCCGCCAGCACCACCCCGCGCGTCGCTCCCCCGACGATCACCGGCAGCCCGCGCAGCTGCGGCCGCCGGGCCAGCTCGACCGAGGCGAAGAAGGCGTCCATGTCGACGTGCAGGATCGAGCAGCCGATCTCGGCACGTCCCCAGTCCCGCCTCGCCTCGAGCGCGCGAGGCCCGCGGCTCATGCGACGGCCCGGCCGTCGGCGCTCACGACGCCCGCAGGGCGCGCATGCTCAGCGACCGGCCCGCGACCGCGGCGGAGCCGCCCTGCACCAGCCCGCGCACCGCGTCGACGAAGTCCTCCGCGGCGCAGACGGCCTCCTCGCCGCGCTCGGGCCCGACCAGCTCGAACCGCCCGGCGTCGACCGCCGACCGCAGCGGGGCCGCCTCGGCGAAGTAGGTGGACCACGAGCGCAGCTCCGGTGCCACCACCCCGAGCATGCCCCAGACCGTGCGGGGTGCCCCGCGGCCCGACGGGGTGCCGCGGTACGCCACGGCCGCGGCTCCGGCGCGCAGCGCGGCGAGGTGGGCGTGCGAGAGCTGCTCCCACGGCTCGGGCGAGAACTGGGCCGCGAGCAGCTCGGCGTCCGCGCGGCCGAGGAGCTCGAGCACGCGCGCCGGGACCGGCGCCTCCGTGGTCGTCCCACCGGTGCCGTGCTGCGCCAGCCGCTCGTCCATGTCCGCCGTCCCCTCCGCCGCGCCGTCGATCGTCTCCCCAGTATCGAACACCTGTTCGATCCCCGTCAAGTGCTGCGCCGGCCCGTGCGCCCCGTAGCGTGTGCCCATGGCTGCCCGCGACCGCTCCGCCCGACGCAGCCCAGGCTCGCACCGACCACCCACACGCGGCGCCGCGCGGGCGCCCTGGCCGACAGGCCCGCTGCCGATCGCCACGGGCACGGTCGAGCTGGTCCGGGACCTCGACGACCCCGACGGCGTCACGGTGCTGGTCAACGGCGTGCCCAGCTCCTACCTCGACCTGGTCGACCCCACGCGGCTCGACTTCGAGTACATGCAGCAGATGGCGGCGGTGATCGAACGGGTCGGCGACGTGGGCGGTCCCCTCGACGTCGTCCACCTGGGCGCCGCCGGGTGCGCGCTCGCCCGGGCGGTCGATGCCACGCGCCCCGGCTCGCACCAGCTGGCCGTCGAGCTCGACGTGACCCTGGCGGAGCTGGTCCGCGGGTGGTTCGACCTGCCGCGCTCCCCCGCCCTGCGCATCCGCGCCGGGGACGCGCGGGCGGAGCTGGCGAGGCTGGCGGACTCGTCGGCGGACGTCGTCGTGCGCGACGTGTTCGCGGGCGACACCACGCCGGCCCACGTGCGCACGCGCGAGATGGTCGCGCACGCGGCCCGCGTCCTGCGGCTCGGCGGCGTCTACCTGGTCAACTGCGCCGACCGCCCGCCGCTGACCGGCGCACGGGCGGAGGGGGCGACCCTGCGCGAGGCGTTCGCCGACGTCGCGGTGGTCGCCGAGCCCGGGCTGCTCCGGGGCCGGGGCTACGGGAACGTCGTTCTCGCGGCGACCGACGACCCCGACCTGCTCGGGTCCGCGGCGCTCGCCCGCGCCATCCGCAGCCTGCCCGCGCCCGCACGGCTGCTGCACGGCGACGAGGTCACGGCGTTCGTCGGCAACGCACCCGTCCTGGCCGACCCCCCGGCATGACGAAGGGCCGCACCCGGAGCGGGTGCGGCCCTTCGGTCACGATCAGAGCGGGCGGACGCTCTCGGCCTGGGGGCCCTTGGCGCCCTGCGTGATCTCGAACTCGACGCGCTGGCCCTCGTCGAGGCTGCGGTAGCCCGAGGAGTCGATCGCGGAGTAGTGGACGAAGACGTCGGCGCCGCCGCCGTCCTGGGCGATGAACCCGTAGCCCTTCTCAGCGTTGAACCACTTGACAGCACCCTGTGCCATGTTCGTTTCCTTCTGTCCCACCGGTGACGGCGCTGGCCTTCTGCCTGCACCGTGCCGCAATGCCTCACGTCCTGCACCGGGTGGCCCAGCCGAGAACGACTGGTCGGAACCGACCCCCGGGCGATGGCCCAGGTGACGACGCCGGTCAAGCGAGTACGTCACTGCAACCCGTGCATCTTTACATCGGCCCCCCGCGCCGCGCCACGGTTTCGCTCCTCCGGCGCACACGCTTTGACAACGATCTGGTAAAGGCGCGGTCTCAGATCGTGGGACCGTCGTCGCCCTGCTGGGCCAGGAAGCGCTCGAACTCGGCGCCCAGCTCGTCCGCTGTCGGCAGGTCGGTCGACCCCGCCAGCAGGCTGGTCCGGCCGATGTTGCGCGTGAACGCGTCGTACTGCTCCTCGAGCGCGTGCACCACCGCGGCGACGTCGTCGGAGCCGGAGACCTGCCGCTCGATCTCGTGCATGGCCTCGTCCGCGGCGGCCGTGAGCCCCGCGACCTGCAGGTCCAGGCCGGTCGCGCGCTCGACGTTGGTCAGCGCGGCCTGGCTGGCCGACGGGAACGCCGACTGCGCCAGGTAGTGCGGCACGTGCACCGCGAAGCCCACCGCGTCGTGCCCCGACTGCCCGAGCCGCAGCTCCAGCAGCGCGCTGGCGCTGGCCGGCACCTGCACCGTGCCGAACCACGACGTGTGGTCGGCCACCAGCTCGGGCCGCGTGGCGTGGGCGGTGACCGACAGCGGGCGGGTGTGCGGGATGCCCATGGGGATGCCGTGCACGCCGACCGTCAGGGGCACGTCGAAGCGCTCGACGATCTGCCGCACGGCCGCCACGTAGCGCTCCCACTGCACGTCCGGCTCGACGCCGTGCAGCAGCAGGAAGGGCACGCCGGCGGCGTCCTGCACCAGGTCGACCACGAGCTCGGGCTCGGTGTACGACGCCCACGTCGTCTGGTCGAACGTCATGAGGGGGCGGCGCGACCGGTAGTCCAGCAGCTGGTCCACGTCGAACGTGGCCAGGCGGGTGGTCGGCAGCTCGTCGACCAGGTGCTCGGCGGCCAGCTGGCCGGCGTTGCCTGCGTCCACGAACCCGCGTACCGCGTGCACGAGGACGGGTCCGACGCCGTTGACCGTCCGCGCCTCGACCTGAGCGGCGACCTCGGGGTCGACGTCGTAGATCTCGCTCGGGTTCAGCATGGGTGTGCGCTCACTTCCGTCCGGGTTACCGGGACAACGCCCACCCCGCGCGAGTTCTTCCCGGGCGGTCGGTCAGCGGCCGGGCAGCCGGACGACCTCGACGAAGAACTCGTCGATCTGCCGCACGACCTCGATGAACCGGTCGAAGTCCACCGGCTTGGTCACGTACGCGTTCGCGTGCAGCGAGTAGCTGCGCACGACGTCCTCCTCGGCCTCCGACGTGGTCAGGACCACCACGGGGATCGAGCGCAGCGCGGCGTCCGCCTTGAGGGCCTGCAGGACCTCGCGGCCGTCCATGCGCGGCAGGTTCAGGTCGAGCAGGATCAGGTCCGGCGTCGGGGCGTCGACGTGCTCGCCCTCCTTGCGCAGGAAGTCCAGGGCGCTCACGCCGTCGGAGACCACCGAGAGCCGGTTGCGCAGCTTGTTGTCCTCGAACGCCTCGCGGGTCATGAGCACGTCGCCCGGGTCGTCCTCGACCAGGAGGACGTCGATGATCTTGGTGCTGTTCGGCACGCGGTTCTCCTTCAGAGGGCTCGGTCGTCGGCAGCGGGCAGCGTCCAGCGGATGCTGGTGCCCTCGCCCTCGGGCTGCTCGATCCAGATGCGACCGCCGTGGAACTCGACGATCTTCTTGCACAACGAGAGACCGATCCCGGTGCCCTCGTAGACGTCCTTGGCATGCAGTCGCTGGAAGATGACGAACACCCGGTCCGCGTACTGCGGGTCGATCCCGATGCCGTTGTCTCGACACTCGAGCTCCCAGAAGTCTCCCACGCGGCGTGCGCCGAGGTGGACCGTGGGCGGCCGCGACGGGTCGCGGAACTTGATGGCGTTGCCGACGACGTTCTGGAACAGCTGGACCAGCAGGGGCGCCTCGCCGCGCACCACCGGGAGCTCGTCGTGCGTCACCACGGCGCCGGACTCGGCGACCGCCTCGCTGAGGTTGTCGACGCCGTCCGCGAGCGCCTCCCCGAGGTCCACGTCGGTCACCTCGCCGCCCACGCGTCCGACGCGCGAGAAGCCCAGCAGGTCCTGGATCAGCTGCTGCATGCGCTTGGCGCCGTCCACCGCGAACGCGATGTACTGGTCGGCCCGCTCGTCCATCTGCCCGCCGTAGCGCTTCTGCAGCAGCTGCGTGAAGCTCGCGATCTTGCGCAGCGGCTCCTGGAGGTCGTGCGACGCCACGTAGGCGAACTGCTCGAGGTCCCGGTTCGAGCGGCGGAGCTCCTCGGCCTGCTCGGTGAGCAGCGCGTGGGCCGTCTCGATCTCGGCGCGCGACGCCTCGAGGGTGCCGACCTGGTCGACGAGCGCGACCCGCATGCGCTCGACGTCGTCCGCGAGCGCGACGATCTCGCCGGGGCCGATGCCGGCGACGGGGTGCTGGAGGTCCCCCGACGACACCGCGCGCGCGTCGGCGGCCAGGGAGTCGAGCGGCTCGAGGATCCAGCGCCGCAGGGTGACCCACAGGGCGATGCCCAGCGCGACGGCCGCGAGCACCAGCACGACGACCGTGGCCGCGGCGATCCACGTCCACACGCGGAGCTCGTCGAGGGCGTCGGCGCGGCGCTCGCGCAGGAGGTCGGTGTAGCGCTCGGCCGCGACCCGCGCCTGGTCGAACATCACCCGGCCCTGCTCGATCTCGTCCGCCGTCACCGCGTCCGGACCACCGGCCCGGACCTCGGCCATGACGGGGACGGCGAACTCCTCGTTCCACGTGCGGGCCGCGTCGGCGGCGTCCTGGGCGGCCGCGGCGACCTCCCGGTCGCCGCCCGTCTTCGCCTTGGCGGCGAGAGTGCGGAACGACAGGTCGTCGGCGACCGCCCGGTCGTAGGGCTCGAGCGTGATCTGGTCGCCGGTCAGCGCGAAGCCGCGCACGGCCGTCTCGGCGTCGATGAGCTGGATGTAGGCGCCGTCCGCGAGCGTGATGGCGTCGAAGTACGTCTGCGTGACCGCCTCCTGGCGGTCCACCAGCCTGACCAGCACGAACGCCGTGCCGAGCACGAGCACGGCCAGCGAGGCGCCGGCCGCGACGATGACGGTGCGCAAGCGGCGGCGCAGCGTCGAGGGACGCCGCGCGGGCGTCGGGACAACGCTCACGCAGACCATCCGAGGACGACGACCGCCGCGTCGTCGACCAGGTCGCCGCCGTGCAGCGCGCGCACGTCGTGCAGGACGCGGTCGACCAGGTCCTCGCGGGAGGCCAGGGCGCCGTCGACGATGCGCAGCAGGCCGGTCTTGCCGACCCGGTCCGAGCCGCCGGCGATGGTGGCCTCGAGGACGCCGTCCGTGTACAGGAGGATGCGCCACGACGCCTCGAGCTCGAGCCGCACGGGCTCCCAGCCCCCGGGCACCGGGATGCCCAGCGCGCGCCCGCGGCCGTGCGTCGGCAGCAGCTTCGACGGGGTGCCGAGCAGCAGCGGGACGGGGTGCCCGGCGAGGTAGAGGTCGACGGAGGTACGGTCGGCCGCGACGTCCAGCATGGACACCGTGGTGAACACCTCGGGGCGCGCCCGCTCGGACACCAGCACGCGCTCGAGCAGCCCGAGGATCTGGACCGTCGGCACCTCCGCCAGCACGAGCGTGCGCCACGCGGTGCGCAGGGTGGCGCCGAGCGCGGCCTCGTCGGGACCGTGCCCGCAGACGTCGCCGACGAGGGCGAGCACCGAGCCGTCGGCGCGCTCGACCACGTCGTAGAAGTCGCCGCCGAGGACGCCGTCGCGGCCCGCGCGGTAGCCGACCCGCACCTCGAGGTGCTGGTCCAGCACCGACGGCGTGGGCAGCAGCGCACGCTCGAGCCGGTTGACCTCCTCGGCCCGGATCAGGCTGCGGTACAGGGCACGGTCGGTGTCCTCGAGCCGGCGGCGCTGGATGGCGTACCGGACCGACCTCCCGAGCAGCTCGCCGTCGACCTCGCCCTTGACCAGGTAGTCCTGGGCGCCGGCGGCCACGGCCGCGAGCCCGACGTCGGTGCCGGCCAGCCCGGTGAGCACGACCACGGCCGGGGCCCCGGCGGCGAGCAGCCGCTCGAGGGCCGCGATGCCCATGGCGTCGGGCAGGCCCAGGTCGAGCAGCACGAGGTCCGCGTCCAGCCGGTCGATCGCCTCGTCGAGCGTGCGCACCCACGACAGGTCGACATCGAGGCCGGCGTCGTCCAGGTGCTCGCGCACCAGGACCGCGTCGCCCTCGTCGTCCTCCACGAGCAGGAGGCGGATCGGGGTACCGCCGACCGCGACGTCCGGACGCGCGGCGTCCAGCGCGGTGCGTACCTCGCTCAACGGGCCTCCTCCCGAGCAGTGCGCCTGCCTTTGCTCGACAGAACATCCGAAGCGTAGGGGCCCGGACGCGGGCCCGCGCGCCATCTCACCCGCTCCCCGCGCGACCCACCCGCACGGACGTGTGCGCCGGGGCGCCGGACAACGGATAATGGACGGCCGCTCCGCGCGCCGCGCCGTCCCTCGGCGGGTGCAGGAGCGGAGCAACGCACGGCCGGGTCGCCCCGGCGGAACGGAGATCGCCCAGGTGGCAGGCATGGACAACGAGCTGACCGGTGAGCAGCAGGTCGTCGACCAGCTGTACGGGCGGCTCGACGACCTGCGCGCGCAGATGCGGGCCCGGCTCGCGGACGTCCGCCGGGAGGGGCCGTCGGGCTCTCCGCAGAACCGCAGCGAGCGCGACGCGTTCGCCACGCTCTACGAGGACCGGATCGCGCAGCTCGAGGCCGTCGAGGAGCGCCTGGTGTTCGGCCGGCTGGACCTGCAGGACGACTCGCGCCGCTACATCGGCCGCCTCGGGCTGACGGACGAGGAGCAGTCGCAGCTGCTCACCGACTGGCGGGCCCCCGCGGCGCAGGCGTTCTACCGCGCCACCGCCGCCCACCCCGACGGCGTCGTCCGCCGGCGCCACGTGGTGACGCGGGGCCGCACGGTCACCAGCGTCGAGGACGAGGTGCTCGACCTGGACCTGCTGAGCGAGGACTCCGACGCGCGCCTCAGCGGGCTGTCGGGCGAGGGTGCGCTGCTGGCGGGCCTCGCCGCGGGCCGCACGGGCCGCATGGGCGACATCGTCGCCACGATCCAGGGCGAGCAGGACGCGATCATCCGCTCCGAGCTGGGCGGCGCGCTCGTCGTGCAGGGCGGTCCCGGCACCGGCAAGACCGCCGTGGCGCTGCACCGCGCCGCCTACCTCCTGTACGCGCACCGCCGCATGCTCGAGCGCTCGGGCGTCCTGCTCGTCGGCCCCAGCCGCACGTTCCTGCGGTACATCGACCAGGTGCTGCCGTCGCTCGGTGAGACGGGCGTCGTCACGACGACCGTGGCGGAGCTCTACCCGGGCATCCAGGCGACCGCGACCGAGGACGAGGCCGTCGCCGAGCTCAAGGGCCGCGCGCTGTGGGGCGGCGTCATCGCCCGCGCCGTGCGCGACCGCGAGCGGATCCCCGCGCAGCCCGTCCACGTGCGGGTCGACGGCCACGACCTGGTGATCCGGCCGAGCGACATCGCGTCGGCCATGGCCCGCGCCCGGCGCAACCACAAGCCGCACAACCAGGCCCGGGTCTCGTTCGTGCGCGACATGCTGGGCCGCCTCGCCGAGCAGTACGTGCTGCAGCTGGGCGGGGACGTGCCGTCGGACGAGCGGGGCGAGATCGTCGAGGAGCTGCGCACCACGCGCGAGATCCGCGTGGCGCTCAACCTGGCCTGGATGCCGATCACGCCGCAGAAGCTGGTCGCCGACCTGTGGTCCAAGCCGCACCGGCTCGCGTCCGCCGCCCCGCAGCTCACGCCGCGGGAGCGGGCGATGCTCGTCCGCGACGCCGACGCTCCGTGGACCCCCGCCGATGTCCCGCTGCTCGACGAGGCGGCGGAGCTGCTGGGCGAGGACGACCAGGCCGCCCGCGCCGAGGCCCGGGCCGCCTCCGAGCGCCGGGCGTCCGAGCTGGCGTACGCCCGGCAGGTGCTCGAGTCGACCGGCAGCAGCGGCATGGTGTCCGCCGAGATGCTGGCCGACCGGTTCGCCGTGACCGGCCCGACGCTGACCACCGCCGAGCGCGCCGCCGCGGACCGCTCGTGGACCTACGGCCACGTGGTGGTCGACGAGGCGCAGGAGCTCTCCGCCATGGCGTGGCGCTCGCTGCTGCGTCGGGTGCCCACGAGGTCGCTGACGATCGTGGGCGACGTCGCCCAGACCACCTCGACGGCCGGCGCGCACAGCTGGGCGGCGCAGCTGGACCCCGTGCTGCGCACGTCGTGGCGGCTCAACGAGCTCACCGTGAACTACCGCACGCCCGCCGAGGTGGCCGACACCGCGCGCCGCGTCGCCGTCGCCGCGAACCTTCCGGTGAGCCCGCTCACGTCGGCGCGCGACGTCGACGACTCCCTCGTCGTCGAGCGCCGGACCGACCTCGTGCTCGCGGTCACCGAGCGCACCGGGAAGCTCGTCGCGGAGGTCACCGACGCGTCCGGCGCCGGCCGCATCGCGGTCATCGCGGTGGACGCCCGGCTCGCGGAGATCGCCGACGCCCTGGGCGCGGCCGGCCTGCGCCCCGCGCTCGGCACCGGGTCGAGCGCCGCGGACCTCGACGCACCCCTCGTCGTGCTGACCCCGCGCGAGGCCAAGGGGCTCGAGTTCGACGTCGTCGTGCTCGTCGAGCCGGCCGAGGTGGGCGAGGCGAGCGCCGGGGACCTCTACGTGTCGATGACCCGGCCGACCCGCGCGCTGCACGTGCTCCACGACCGCCCGCTGCCCGCGGGCTGGGCCGCCGAGGGCTGATCCCGCCGTCTCACGCGTGTCCGAGGGCCGGACCGCTGTGGGCCGCGGCGGCTGTGAGGCGCACCATAGGGGCGTGCTGAAGGCCCTGCTGCTCGAGAACCTCCATCCCCAGGCTCGCTCGATCCTCGAGACGGCCGGCTTCGACGTGACCACCCGCACGGGGGCGCTCGACGAGTCCGAGCTGGTCGAGGCGCTCGACGGCGTGCACCTGCTGGGCATCCGGTCGAAGACGCACGTCACCGCGGAGGTGCTGGCGCAGGCCCCCTCCCTGGTCGCGATCGGCGCCTACTGCATCGGGACCAACCAGATCGACCTCGCCGAGGCCGCCTCCCGCGGCGTCGCGGTGTTCAACGCGCCGTTCTCCAACACGCGCTCGGTGGTGGAGATCGCGATCGCCGACATCATCTCGCTGACGCGCCGGCAGTCCGAGCTGGACCGCGCGATGCACGACGGCATCTGGAACAAGTCGGCCACGGGCGCGCACGAGATCCGCGGCCGCACGCTCGGGATCATCGGCTACGGCAACATCGGCACGCAGCTGTCGGTGCTGGCCGAGAACCTCGGCATGTCGGTCGTGTTCTACGACACGGCCGAGAAGCTCGCGCTGGGCAACGCCCGCCGCATGCACACGCTCGACGAGCTGCTCGAGGCCGCGGACATCGTGACCCTGCACGTCGACGGCCGCAGCGGCAACGCGGGCCTGTTCGGCGCCAAGCAGTTCGCGCAGATGCGGCCCGGTGCGGTGTTCCTCAACCTCTCGCGCGGGTTCGTCGTCGACTACGCGTCCCTGCGCGACGCGATCGTGTCCGGCCACGTGGCCGGCGCCGCCGTGGACGTGTTCCCGGTCGAGCCCAAGCGCAAGGGCGACCCGTTCGAGTCGGAGCTCCGCGGTCTGCCGAACGTCATCCTCACGCCGCACACCGGCGGCTCCACCGAGGAGGCGCAGGAGGCCATCGGGCAGTTCGTGTCCAACAAGGTCCGCGACTACCTGGCCACCGGCTCCACCACGCTGAGCGTCAACGTGCCCAACCTCGCGCTCGAGCAGCAGCCCGGCGTGCACCGGCTGGCCTACCTGCACCGCAACGTCCCCGGCGTGCTGGCCGCGGTCAACGCGACGCTCGCGGAGCACGGCGTGAACATCGAGGGGCAGCTGCTCGCCACGCGCGGGGAGCTGGGCTACGTGGTGACCGACGCCGGCGCGCCCGTCGACGCCGCGGTGGTCGACGCGCTCTCGTCGCGGCCCGAGTCGGTGCGGCTGCGCCTGCTGTCCTGACCGTCGGTGTGCGGAAGGGCCCGACCACCTGCGTGGTCGGGCCCTTCTGCCGTCGGTGTCAGGCGGAGCCGGACTTGCGCTGGAAGCGACGCTGCGACGGTCCGGCGGTCTCGGAGCCGTGCACCTGACCGGTGTTGGCCGAGCCGTCCGCGGTCCTGTGCTGGTTCGACTTCTTGCGCTCGAGCGCCTCGCGGAACTTCGCCTTCGTGTCGTCGCTCACCGCCGCCTCCGTGGTCGCCGTCTCGTCATCCTTCGCCATGGCGTCTCCTCCGATGCGGTGCTCTGTGCCGACGGACGTCTGCGCCCGCGACCTGCCCAGCCTACGGACTCGAACCCCGGGCGCCACCTCTTCTGGCGGCCGGTAGCGTCGGCTCCGTGCCCGATGCCGACAAACTCCCCCACCGCCGGGCGGGCGGCCTCTCCTGGCCCATGGTCTCGCTCGGCCTCTGGCAGAACTTCGGCGCGGCGACCCCGTTCGACGACCAGCGCCGGCTCGTCCTGCACGCGGTCGACCGGGGCGTGGTGCACCTGGACCTGGCCAACAACTACGGCCCGCCGCCCTTCGCCGCCGAGGAGTCCGTGGGCCGCCTCCTGGCGCGCGAGCTGCGCGGGCACCGCGACGAGCTGCTGCTGACCACCAAGGCGGGCTACCGGGCGTGGCCGGGGCCGTACGGCGAGCACGGCTCCGCCAAGTACCTGCGCGCGTCCCTCGACGAGTCGCTGCGGCGGCTCGGGCTGGACAGCGTCGACGTGTTCTACAGCCACCGGTTCGACCCGACCACGCCGCTCGAGGAGACGATTGGCGCGCTCGACCGCGCCGTGCGGTCCGGCAAGGCGCGGCACGCCGGCATCTCGTCGTACTCGGCCGACCGGACCGTCGCGGCCCTCGCCGTCGCGCAGTCCCTCGGCCTGCGGCTCGCCGTGCACCAGCCCGCCTACTCGATCCTCAACCGCTGGATCGAGCGGCCGGGGGCCGACGGCCGGTCCCTGCTCGACGTCGCGGGCGACGGGGACCTGGCCGTCGTGGCGTTCTCGCCGCTGGCCCAGGGCATGCTCAGCGCGCGCTACCTGCACGGCGTCCCGGCCGACTCCCGCGCCGCGCGCGGCGGCCCCCTGCGTACCGAGTGGCTCACCGACGAGGTGCTCGACCACGTACGCGCCCTCGACCGGATCGCCCGGGAGGGCGGTCGGACGCTCCCCCAGCTCGCGCTCGCGTGGGTGCTGCGGGACCCGCGGGTCACGTCGGTGCTGGTCGGTGCGCGGACCACCGACCAGCTCGACGAGAACCTCGCCGCCGTCGCGCTGCCCCCGCTCACCGACGACGAGGTCGCGACGATCGAGCCGCACGCCGTCGACGCCGGGATCAACCTGTGGGGCGTGCGCTCGAGCGACCGGTAGGTCAGCCGCCCACGGGCAGGTGCGTGGACCACCACCGCAGCACGTGCTCGAACCGGGCGCGGCGGTGCTTCGGGTTGCCGGACCGGGACAGCTCGTGACCCTCGCCCGGGAACAGCAGCAGCTCGGCCTCGACCCCCCGCCGCTTGAGCTCGACGAACCACCGCTGGCCCTGCTCCACCGGGCAGCGCCAGTCCTGCTCGGAGTGGATCACGAGGGTCGGCGTGCGGACCGCCCCGACGTGGGCCATGGGCGACTGGGCGGCGACCGCGACCGCGCCCTGCTCGTCCGCGGCGTCGCCCAGGTAGGCGGTGCCGAAGAACCAGCCGATGTCGCTGGACCCCACGAAGCTCACCGGGTCGAGGAAGCCGCGCTCGACGATCGCCGCGGCGAACCGGTCCGTCCGCGTGGTCAGCCACGCGGTCAGGTAGCCGCCGTACGAGCCGCCCATCACCCCGACGCGCTCGCCGTCCAGCGCCGGGTCCTGCAGCGCGGCGGACAGCAGGGCCAGCACGTCGTCGGTGTCGACCGTGCCGAACCCGCCCTGGATGGCCAGCCCGTGCGCCCGCCCGTAGCCGGAGGACCCGCGCGGGTTGCCGAAGACCACCGCGTACCCGGCCTCGGCCAGCACCTGCACCTCGTCGAACAGTCCGTGCGTGTACTGCGCGAACGGGCCGCCGTGGATCATGAGGATCGTCGGGTGGGGGCCGGCGCCGAACCGCTCCGGGTCCGGCGTGACCACCCAGCCGTGCACCTCGTAGCCGTCGGGCGCGGTGGCCAGCAGCTCGGCCGGGACGCGCACGCGGCCGGTCTCGCGCAGCGGGCCCGACAGGTCGGTGCGCGCCTCGACGGCCCCCGTGCCCAGGTCGACCGCGAGGACCTCGCCCGACGACGTGGGAGACCCGGCGGTCACGACGACCCGCCCGGGAGCCGCCGCCGCGCCCGAGACCACGGACGTGCCGCCGACCAGCGTGGTCGCCGTGCCGTCGTCGTGGAGCCGGACCAGGTGCTGGGCACCCCGCCGCTCCACGCCGACCACCGGGTCGCCGTGCACCTCGACCAGGACGCCGGTCAGCTGGTCGTCGTCCAGGTCGGTGAGCCGCTCGGGGGTGGCACCCTCGACGCCCAGCGGGAGGCGGAACAGCCCCACCTGCGCGGCGACGAAGTCGCGGCCGGTCGACCCCAGGTCGCCGGCGAGCAGCCACAGCGTGCTCCCGTCCGCCGACGGCAGGACCGCCTCGACGCCGAGCGTGCTGCCGGCGTCGGCGTCGGTGAGGGCCACCGGCGCCGCGGGGTCGCCGTCCGGAGCGGCGGCGACCAGCACCGCGTCGCTGCGCAGGTCGTCCTCGCGCGACGCGTGCCGGGAGGAGACGCCGACGAGGGCCTCGCCCGACGGCAGCCACCGCGCACCCGCCACGCCGACCGGCCCGGCGGTCAGCGCCACCGGCTCGGGGACCGACGCCGGCCGCTCGCCATCGGTGGGCACGTCGACGACGAACACGTGCTGCGGCCGGTCCCGCACGAACCCGATGCCGTCCGCGCGGTACTTCAGCTCCGTGATGTGCCGCGGGTCCTCCGACCCGGGCTTGCCGTCCGCGTCGTACCGGCCCGGCTCGGGCACCCGGGCCGTGTAGGCGATCCGGGTGCCGTCCGGCGAGAACCGCGGCTCCGCGGCGCCCAGCGGCGCGTCGGTCAGCCGGAACGGCTCGCCCCCGGCGGACTCGACGACGTGGACCTGCGGCTTGCCCTCGGGCTCCGACCGCAGGAACGCCACCCACCGACCGTCCGGCGACACGTCCGGCGCGGTGTCGAGGTGGCCCCGGGTCAGCGGCCGGGGCGGCTGGTCGCCGACGAGGTCGACGGACCAGAGGTGGCCCGTGTACTCGTCGCCCGTGAGGTCGGGGCGGACGACCGAGACGATGGCGCGGCTGCCGTCGGGCAGGACGGCGGGCGCGCCGGGGACGTGGAGGAGCTCGAGGTCGGTAGGAAGCACCCGACGAACCTACGTGCTGTCGCCGCGCGACGCCCAACCCGTATCAGCTGGTGCGAGCGCCCTCGTCGGCGGGCTCCGCGACTGCCTCGGCGCCCTCGTGGGCGGCGCCGTCGTCGTCGGCGTCGCCGTCGTCCTCGCGCTCCGCCCGCAGGACCGTGATCGCCGCCTCGAAGTCCTCGAGCGAGTCGAAGGCCTGGTAGACGCTGGCGAAGCGCAGGTAGGCGACCTCGTCGAGCTCGCGCAGGGGCCCCAGGATGGCGAGGCCGATCTCGTAGGCGTCGATCTCCGCCGAGCCCGCGCCGCGCAGCGTCTCCTCGACCTTCTGCGCCAGGAGCGCGAGGTCGTCCTCGCTGACCGGCCGTCCCTGGCACGCCTTGCGCACGCCGCCCGCGATCTTCTCGCGGCTGAACGGCTCGGTGGCACCGGAGCGCTTGACGACCGAGAGGCTCGCGGTCTCCACCGTGGTGAAGCGCCGGTTGCAGTGCGGGCACTGGCGGCGACGCCGGATGGTCGACCCGTCGTCCGAGGTGCGCGAGTCCACGACCCGCGAGTCCGGGTGACGGCAGAACGGACAGTGCACCGTGATCCCCTTCGAGCTGGCGCGCCGGGCCGGGACGTCGACCCGCGGCGGTGGCGTCTCGAGAACGCCTCCGTGACGCTAGGCCACGCCCCCCAGCGGTGCAAGGCCCCTCGCCGTGGGCGAACGACCAGCCCGAACCTCGCACGACGGGCCGCCCGGCCAACACCACCGCGAGCCGTGCTCACCCGCGGTCGGGGTCCACCCTCGCCGGCACTACCCGGCCGGCACCACGATGACCTGCCCGGCCATCAGGCCGGAGTCGGGGAGCTCGTTCAGGCGCACGAGGTCGAACACCACGTCCCGGACGTCGTCGGACGGCCCGGCGACGGTCTCCGCGATCTGCCACATCGTCTCCCCCGGCTGGACCACGTGCCGCACGACCTCCTGCGCACCGGCCGGGCCGTCGGCGGCGGCGCGGCTGCCGAGCAGCGTGACGAGCGCGACGAGGCTCGCGGCGAGGACCCAGAGCACGACGCGACCCCGGGTGGTGAGCCGCAGGTGCGCGCTCGCCGCCGGACGCGCCTCGGCCCGGCGGTCGGCGACCGACCCCGCGCCGACCGCGCGCAGGCCCTCAGCTCGGCGGCCCACCGTCCGGGCGCTCGAGGTCGAGATCCTCGGCATCGCCGGTCCCATCACCATCGCGCTCATCACGTCTCTCGTTCCTGCTCGGCCCGGTGGCCCGGGGTGGTGCTGATCGTCGAACGCCTGTTCGTCGAACGTCTGTACGATGTCTACCAGCATCCACCGACACTGTCGAGACACGATCGAACAGATGTTTGATCTTCGGTCCCGACATCCCTAGGCTGGCGATGCAGGCAAAGCGCACCACGAGCCACTGACACGACCGCGGGCAGCACCCGTCGGCGCAGGTCAGGGGCCTGTGGGACGGGGAGCTCGAGCAGCAGAGCAGCAGCAGTGCCGTGGCGGATCAGGCCGAGAGGCGGCCGCCGGACCGAGGAGGAGCGCAGTGACGGACTCACGGGACACGTCCCAGCCCGAGAAGGACCTGGCGACGGTCCACGCGCTGCCGGACGGCGCGCCGGGCCCGGACGGCCTCACGGCGCGCCAGCGGCTCGTGCTCGACACCATCCGGTCGTCCGTCGAGTCCCGCGGCTACCCGCCGAGCATGCGCGAGATCGGCGAGGCCGTCGGCCTCACCAGCCCGTCGAGCGTCAAGCACCAGCTCACCGCGCTCGAGCGCAAGGGCTACCTGCGGCGCGACCCCAACCGCCCGCGGGCCATCGAGGTCGTGCACGCGGACGACTCGCGCGGCGTGGGCACCTGGACCGCCCCGGACGGCAGCCGGTCGAGCTTCCCCGACCAGGCGGACGGCGAGCGCATGCCGGCGCCGTCGTACGTGCCGGTCGTCGGCAGGATCGCGGCGGGCGGGCCGATCCTCGCGGAGCAGGTGGTCGAGGACGTGTTCCCGCTCCCCCGCCAGCTCGTGGGCGACGGCGACCTCTTCCTGCTCAAGGTCAGCGGCGACTCCATGATCGACGCGGCGATCTGCGACGGCGACTGGGTCGTGGTCCGTCGCCAGCCGGTGGCGGAGAACGGCGAGATCGTGGCGGCCATGATCGACGGCGAGGCGACGGTCAAGACGCTCAAGCGCATCGACGGCCACGTGTGGCTGATGCCGCACAACCCGGCGTACTCGCCCATCCCCGGCGACGAGTCCACGGTCCTCGGCCGCGTCGTCAGCGTGCTGCGCAGCCTCTGACGCCTGCGGACGCACCGCGGGGGACGCCGGACGGCACCGGACACGGTGCCGTCCGGCGCGCCGGGCTCAGAACCCGAACTGCCGCGCCACCGAGCGCACGGCGTCCGCGGAGCTCCGCAGGCCGGCCAGCTCGTCGTCCGAGAGGGGCACGGGCAGCCGCTTGCCGACGCCGAGCGCCCCGACGATCGCCGGGACGGAGAGGCAGACGTCGCTGATCCCGTAGTAGTCGTCCAGCAGCGACGAGACGGGCAGCACCCGGCCCTCGTCCTTGAGCACGGCCTCGATGATGCGGGAACCCGCCAGGGCCACCGCGTAGTTGGTCGCCCCCTTGCCCTCGATGATCCGGTACGCGGAGCCGACCACCTCGGCGGCGATGTGCTCGCGCACCTCGGGGGTGAACGACGAGCCGCCCGGGCCGGTCCACTCGAGCAGCGGGACCGAGCCGATGCTCGCGGAGCCCCACAGCGGCAGCTCGGTGTCGCCGTGCTCCCCCGCGATGTACGCGTGCACGTTCTGCACCGCGACACCCGTGTGCTGCGCGATGAGGTACCGCAGGCGCGACGAGTCGAGCACCGTGCCGGACCCGAACAGCTGGGTGGGCGGCAGGCCCGAGATCTGCAGGGCGGCGTAGGTGACGACGTCGACCGGGTTGGTCACCATGACGTACACCGCGTCGGGCGCGACGTCGACGAGCGCCGGGAGCACCTTGCGGACCAGGCCGATCGTGGCCTCCGCGAGGTCGAGCCGGGACTGCCCGGGCTTCTGCTTGGCGCCCGCCGTGAACATCACGATGTCCGCGTCGGCGCACACGGCGATGTCGTCGGACCCCACCACCTGGGCCATGGGCATGAACTGGATGCCGTGCCCGAGGTCGAGCGCCTCGGCCTCGACCTTGGCGGCGTTGATGTCGAACAGCGCCACCGAGCGCGCCGCCCCCCGCATGAGCGCGGCGTAGGCCATGGTCGACCCGACGGCCCCGGCACCCACGATCGCGAGCTTCGACGTGCGACGGGCGGTCCGCGACGGGGCCAGGCCCACGTCCTCCATGTCCAGGCTCTCGGTCATTCCTGGAGGCTATCCGGCCGCAGCGAGCCGCCGCAGCGCCGAGACGGCGACGGCGCGGTCGGTGGTGCGCCAGAAGTCGGGCAGCGACCGCGTGAGGAAGCTGCCGTAGCCGGCGGTCGCGAGCCGGGGGTCGAGCACCGCGACGACGCCCCGGTCCTCGCTGGTCCGGATCAGGCGGCCGGCGCCCTGGGCCAGCAGCAGGGCGGCGTGCGTGGCGGAGACCGCGAGGAAGCCGTTGCCGCCGGCCGCCTCGATCGCGTCCGACCGCGCGGAGCTGACGGGGTCGTCGGGCCGCGGGAACGGGATGCGGTCGATGAGCACCAGCCGGCAGGTCGCACCCGGCACGTCGACGCCCTGCCAGAGCGACAGGGTGCCGAAGAGGCACGTGGGCTCGTCGGCGATGAACTGCGAGACCAGCGTGGGCAGCTGGTCGTCGCCCTGCACCAGGATCGGCACGTCGAGCCGCTCGCGCATGGCGGCCGCGGCGGCGTTGGCGGCACGCCGCGACGAGAACAGCCCGAGCGTGCGCCCGCCCGCGGCGGTGACCAGCTCGGCGATCTCGTCGAGCTGCGCGTCGGTCGCGGGCTCGCGGCCGGGCTTGGGCAGGTGCCGCGCCAGGTAGAGGATCCCCTGCCTGGGGTAGTCGAAGGGGCTGCCGACGTCGAGCCCGTGCCACGGCTGACCGCTGGGGGCCGGCGTCTGCTCCCCGCCCAGCGAGGTCGGTCCCACGGGCTCCGCGTCCGGGCGCACCTCGAGGCCGACCGCGCGCGCGATCGGGTCGAACGAGCCGCCCAGCTCGAGCGTGGCCGATGTGAGCACGCCGGACCGACCCGACAGCAGGTGGGTGCGGATGAGCCCGTTGACGGCCAGCGGGGCCGCGTACAGGCGCGTGAGCATGCCGCCGCGGCGGTCTTCGCTGCGCGAGCACCACAGGACCGTGTGCCGGTTGTCGTCGGGGTCGGCGGCCATCCGGTCGGCCACCTCGTGCAGCGCGAGCATGGTCGCCTGCGCCATCTTGCGACCGCCCTCGGGCGGCGCGTTCGGCCCGGTCTCGGGCTTGAGCACGCTGAGCAGCGCGCGCGAGGCGTCCCGCACGCTCGCCACCGCGTCGCGGGCGGCGGGCGGCAGGCCGTCGCGGAACCGGGCCTCGGGCAGCCCCACCAGCACGGTCGCCAGCGCCTGGCTGGCCGAGTCGAGGTCCGTGGTCGGGATGCCGCCGTGCCGCCGGGCCAGCCGGGCGGCGTGCTCGATGGTGGCGACCGACAGCTCGGACGTGGCCTGCGCCGTCACGCGGTCGGTCAGCTCGTGCGCCTCGTCGACCACCAGCACCTGGTGCTCGGGCAGGACCCCGGGCGACCCCGACGCGGCGATACCGAGCATCGCGTGGTTGGTCACCACGACGTCCGCCTCGCGCGACGCGGCCTTCGCCTTCTCGGGGAAGCACTCGGCGAGCATCGGACACTTGCCGCCCAGGCACTCCAGCGACGTGACGGAGACCTGCCGCCAGGCGCGGTCGGTGACGCCGGGCACCAGGTCGTCGCGGTCTCCGGTGTCCGTCTCGTCGGCCCACTCCCGCAGCCGCAGCACCTGCTCGCCCAGGCTCTCGGACGGTCCGGTCGCCCCCGTCCGGGCCGGCGCCGGGTGCTCGGCCGCGCCCGCGTGCTCGCCCAGGTCGAACAGCGTCCCCGCGTCGTCCTCCGGGTAGCCGCCGGCGACCTTGTGCACGCAGAGGTAGTTGTGCCAGCCCTTGAGCAGCGCGATCGAGGGCGTCCGCGGCAGGTGCGGCTCGAGGGCCTTGGCGACGAGCGGCAGGTCGCGCGTGATGATCTGGCGCTGGAGCGCGAGCGTGGCGGTCGACACGACCACGTGCTCGTTCTCCAGGACGGCATGGCGGAGCGCCGGGACGAGGTAGCCGAGCGACTTGCCCGTGCCCGTGCCGGCCTGCACCAGCAGGTGCTCGCCCTTCTCGATCGTCTCCGCGACGGCGACGGCCATCTGGTGCTGGCCGTCGCGGCGGACACCGCCGAGCGCCTCGACCGCGACGTCGAGCAGCGTCTCGACGGAGGGGTCGGCGTCTGGCACCGCGTCAGCCTAGTGGCGGCCGACGACGCTCACGGACGGTGGGCCGCCGCCTGCAGCTCGGCCGCCAGGCCGGCGTCGACCCGCGCGCGGATGGCCGTCCCGTCGGCCGTGTGGTCCTCGGCCTCGATGTCCCCGTGCTCGTGCACCCGGCTGACCAGGTCGCCCCGGTGGTACGGGACGACGAGGTCGACGGCGACGCCCGGCCGCGGCAGCTGGTCGGCGACCAGCGCCTGCAGCTCGTCGATGCCCTCGCCCGAGTGCGCGGACACGACGATCGAGTGCACCTCGCGCGAGCGCAGGCGGGCGATCGCCTCGGGCGTGGCCAGGTCGGCCTTGTTCAGGACGATGATCTCGGGCACGTCCATGGCGCCCGGGATGTCGGCGAACACGTGCCGGACGGCCGCGATCTGGCCCTCCGGGTCGGGGTGCGAGGCGTCGACGACGTGCAGGATCAGGTCCGCGTCCGCGACCTCCTCCAGCGTGGACCGGAAGGCCTCCACCAGCTGGTGCGGCAGCGCGCGGACGAAGCCGACGGTGTCCGCCAGCGTGTAGATCCGCCCGTCGACGGTCTCGGCGCGCCGGACCGTCGGGTCGAGCGTCGCGAACAGCGCGTTCTCCACCAGCACGCCCGCGTGGGTGAGCCGGTTGAGCAGCGAGGACTTGCCCGCGTTGGTGTAGCCCGCGATGGCCACCGACGGGATGGCGTGCTTCTTGCGCGACGCCCGCTTGGTGACGCGGCCCGGCTCCATCGCGGCGATCTCGCGGCGCAGCTTGGCCATCCGGTTGCGGATCCGCCGCCGGTCGAGCTCGATCTTGGTCTCACCGGGTCCGCGCGAGCCCATGCCGGCCGCGGCGCCGCCGACCTGGCCACCGGCCTGCCGTGACATCGAGTCGCCCCAGCCGCGCAGGCGCGGGAGCAGGTACTCGAGCTGCGCGAGCTCGACCTGCGCCTTGCCCTCCCGGGACTTGGCGTGCTGGGCGAAGATGTCGAGGATCAGCGCGGTCCGGTCGATGACCTTGACGCGGACGATGTCCTCCAGCGCGCGCCGCTGGGACGGGGCGAGCTCGCCGTCGACGACGACGGTGTCCGCGCCCAGGCTCGCGACCAGCGCGGCCAGCTCGGAGGCCTTGCCCGAGCCGAGGTAGGTGCCCGGGTCCGGCTTCTGCCGGCGCTGGAGCAGCCCGTCGAGCACCTCGGAGCCCGCCGTCTCGGCCAGGGCCGCGAGCTCGCGCAGGGAGATCTCCGCGTCGGTCACGGTGCCGGAGCCCCAGACGCCGACGAGCACGACCTTCTCCAGCCGCAGCTGCCGGTACTCGACCTCGGTGACGTCCTCGAGCTCGGTGGACAGGCCCGCCACGCGGCGCAGCGAGGTGCGCTCCTCGAGCTCCAGCTGGTCGCCGTCGTAGGACGAGTGCACCGTCCCGCCGGCGTGCAGCGAGGTCCCCGCCCTGGCGAGCACCCGGGCCACGACGTCGTCGGCCACCTGCTGCGCGGAGCGCGTGAGCGTGGTGTCGTCGTCGGTCTCGCGGGTGAGGGGCTGCGGGTCGGTCAAGGGGATCCTCTTTCTCGTGCGGTATCTCCAGGGTCGCACGCCGGCTCGGAGGGCGACGAGGTATTTCGCTGCGGGCCGAGCGCGCGCGCGTGGGTATCGTCGGCGCCGTGAGCGAGCCCGACCACTACTTCACCGCCACCCCGGCGTCCCCCGACGAGCGCCGCGTCCTGCGCGTCCACCTGGCGGGCCGGGACGTCGAGGTGGAGACGGCCGGCGGCATCTTCTCCCCCGACCACGTCGACCTGGGCACGCGCGTGCTCCTCGACCACGTGCCGGCTCCCCCGGCCGAGGGCGACCTGCTGGACCTCGGCTGCGGCTGGGGCCCGATCGCCCTGACGCTGGCGCTGGAGTCGCCCGGCGCGCGGGTCTGGGCGGTCGACGTCAACGAGCGCGCGCTCGACCTCACCCGGCGCAACGCCGAGCGGCTCGGCGCGACCAACCTGCACGCGGTGACCCCGGACCGGGTGCCCGAGGACGTCGTCTTCGCCGCCATCTGGTCCAACCCGCCCATCCGGGTGGGCAAGGAGGCCCTGCACGCGATGCTCACGCAGTGGCTCGGGCGGCGGGAGCGGGGCGGCGAGGCGCACCTGGTCGTCGGCAAGAACCTCGGGGCGGACTCGCTCCAGCGCTGGATGGCGGCGGAGCTGGGCGTGGCGGTCGAGCGGACCGCGAGCGCGAAGGGCTTCCGCGTCCTCGCCGTCCGCGACCGATGAGCGACTGGCGGGCCCTGCGCGCCACCACGTGGAGCATGGTCGCGCTCATCTTCATGGTGGCGTTCGAGTCGCTGGCCGTGACGACCGTGATGCCGACGGTCTCCCGCGATCTCGAGGGCGCCTCCCTGTATGCGTTCGCGTTCGCAGGCCCGCTGGCCACGGGCGTGGTCGGGATGGTGGTGGCCGGCCCGTGGAGCGACCGCCGCGGGCCGCGCGCCCCGCTGCTGGTGGCGATCGGCTTGTTCACCGCGGGCATCCTCGTCGCGGGCGCCGCGCCGTCGATGGGCGTCCTGGTGGGCGGGCGGCTGGTCCAGGGCCTGGGCGGCGGCGCGATGACCGTCGCCCTCTACGTCGTGGTGGCCCGGCTCTATCCCGCGATCCTGCACCCGCGGGTGTTCGCCTGGTTCGCCGCCGCCTGGATCGTCCCCTCGCTCGTCGGGCCGGCCGGTGCCGGTGCGGTGGCCCAGCACGCCGGGTGGCGGTGGGTGTTCCTGGGCGTCGCCCTGCTGGTGGTGCCGACCACCCTCGTGCTCGTCCCCGCGCTGCGCCGCATCGGGCCGCCGGGCACGCCGGGCGACGCCGCGCCGCGCGGACGGCTGGCGTGGGCCGGGCTCGCCGCCGTGGCCGTCCTCGGCCTCAACCTCGCCGCGCAGGTGCCGCAGCCGTGGTCGGCGCTCGTCGCCGCGGTCACGGGCGTGGTGGCCGTCGTCGCGCTCCGCGCCGTGGTGCCCGCGGGCACGATGCGCGCCGCGCGCGGCCTGCCCAGCGTGATCGCGACCCGCGGGCTGGTGGCGGGGGCGTTCGTCGGCGCCGAGGTCTACCTGCCGTACCTGCTCACCGAGCGGTACGCGTTCTCGCCCACCACCGCCGGTATCGCCCTCACGCTCGCGGGGATCGCCTGGGCGGGCACGTCGTGGCTGCAGGGTCGGCTCGGGGAGCGGCTGCCGCACCGGACGGCCGTGGTGGTCGGCTCGGCGCTCGTCGTCGTGGCGATCGCCGGCACGCTGGTGACCGCGGCGGCACACCTGCCGGCCGCCGTCGCGATCTCGTCGTGGACGCTCGCCGGGGCCGGGATGGGCCTGGTCTACTCGCGCCTGACCGTCCTGGTGCTGGCGTACTCGGCGCCGGGCAGCCAGGGCGTCAACAGCTCGGCCCTCTCGATCGCCGACTCGATCGGCTCCGCGCTAGCCCTGGCGCTCACGGCGCTGGCGTTCGCCGCGGCCGACGGCGTCCCGTTCGCGGCCGCGCTCTCGGTCGCCGCGCTCTTCGCCCTCGGTGCCGCGCTGGTGGGCCCGCGCGTCGCAGCCCGGCGTCAGGCGGAGCGGGCGACCCCGGACGCGGCCTCGAGCGCCCTGCGCAGCTGAGCCAGCGTCGGCACCCCGGACGCCCGCCGCACGACGGCCCCGCGGGCGTCGAGCACGAGCACGGTCGGGGTGACGTCGATGCCGAGCCGCTCCCCCAGCGCCAGGTGGTCGGCCACGTCGAGGTCGACGTGCGCGACGCCGCTCGTGGTGGCGACGGCCCGCTCGACCACGTACCGGGTGGACCGGCACGGCGCGCAGAAGGTGCTCGAGAACTGGACGACCGTCGCGCGCTCGCCGAGCGGCACGCCGCCCAGGTCGGCGGAGGTCAGGGTGGGCACGGTCACCGTCCGGCGGCGAGGGCCGAGAGGTCGACGTCGGCGGCCGCGACGAGCACCGCGGGACCGGCCAGCTCGACGTGACCGTCCGGCAGCACGCTGACCCGCACGGTCCCGCCCGGCACGTCCACCAGCCAGACGTCGGGAGCCCCGGCACCGGCCCACGTGCGGACCGCGAGCGCCGCCGCGCACGCGCCCGTGCCGCAGGACCGGGTCTCACCCACGCCGCGCTCGTGCACGCGCATGCGCACGCGACCGACCAGCGAGCCGTCGGGCTGCTGCTGCTCGCCCAGCGGGACGACGAGCTCGACGTTGGTGCCGTTCGGCGGGACCGGGGTCACCTGGGGCGCCCGGGTCAGGTCGGCCGCGGTGAGCTCGGCCGCGTCGCTCAGCGCGAGCACGACGTGCGGGTTGCCGACGTCCACGCTCAGCCCGGCGCGGGCGACCGCCAGGCCCGCGACCTCGACCTCGGCGTCCGCACCGGCCCGCACCGCGTCGGTGCCGCCCGGCAGGTGCCAGCGGCCCATGTCGACCGCGTACCAGACGTCGTCGCCGACGCCGGCCGGCACGGGCACCCGGCGGACGCGGCGCACCCCGGCGCGCGTGCCCAGGGCCAGCTCGCCGTCGGAGCCGTCCCACAGGCCGAGCCGCTCCAGGTAGGCCGCGAAGACCCGGACGCCGTTGCCGCACATCTCCGCGACCGAGCCGTCGGCGTTGCGGTAGTCCATGAACCAGCGCGCCGCCGGCTCCTCGGCCAGGACCTCGACGCCCTCCGGCACGAGCTCGCTGGCGACCACCCGGATCACGCCGTCGCCGCCCACGCCCGCGCGCCGGTCCGCCAGCTCCCGGACCAGCGTCGCCGTCAGGTCCACCCGCGCCTCGCGGTCGTCGAGCAGCACGAAGTCGTTCTGCGTGCCGTGACCCTTGGTCACGTGCAGCGTCGGGGCGGCCACGACGGTCATGATCCCAGGCTACGTCGTGGCGCGGGGTCGTCCGTGGCGAGCCCGAGGTCGCCGGCGTCGGCGGCCGCGACCAGCTCGAGGGCGCGCGCCACGACGTCGGGGTCGCGCGCGTCGAGCCAGTGCACCCGCGGGTCCCGGCCGAACCAGCCCATCTGCTTGCGCGCCAGCCGGCGCGTGCCGGCCGCGATCGCCGCCTGCGCCTCGTCAGCCGTGAGCGCGCCGTCGAGCATGGCGAGCACCTCGGCGTAGCCCACCGCGCGGGACGCGGTGCGGCCCAGCCCGTGCGCGCGCAGCCGCTCGACCTCCTCGACCAGCCCCCGCGCCCACATCCGGTCCACGCGCGCCGTGATCCGCTCGTCGAGCACCGCGCGGTCGCAGTCCAGCCCGATCTGCACGGCGGGCACCTCGTACACGTGCTGGGGCAGGCTGGCGGAGTACGGGCGGCCGGTGAGCGCGATGACCTCGAGCGCGCGCACGATCCGTCGGGCGTTGCGCGGGCCGATGCCCTCCGCGGCGAGCGGGTCCGCGGCGACGAGCTCCGCGTGCAGCGCGCGCGCCCCCTCCGCCTCGACCCGCGCCTCGAGCCGGGACCGGACCTCGGGGTCGGTGCCGGGGAACTCCATGTGGTCGAGCAGCGCGCGGACGTACAGCCCCGAGCCCCCGACGGCGACCGCGCGCGCGCCCCGCGACGCGATCTCCCGCAGCGCGGCGCGGGCGCGGGCCTGGTAGTCGGCCACCGAGGCGTCCTCGTGCACGTCGAGGACGTCCAGGAGGTGGTGCGGGACCCCCTGGCGCTCCTCCGGGGTGAGCTTGGCCGTGCCGACGTCCATGCCGCGGTACAGCTGCATCGCGTCGGCGTTGACCACCTCGCCGCCGAGCGCGTGCGCGAGCGCGAGCCCCAGGTCGGACTTGCCCGTCGCCGTCGGCCCGACGAGGGCGACCACGAGGGTCATCGGCGTCAGTCGATCGTCGGCCGGGCCGGGTCGTGGTAGGCGACGGGTGCGGGCGGCTCGGGGCGGAACGGCTGCGTCGCGGCGGCCTCCGGGTACATCTCGTCGAGCTTGGCGAAGAACCGCAGCGCGCTCGCGATCCCCCCGGTCACGTGCAGGTCGAGCTGCTCGTCGGTGACGCCGTGCTCGTAGTCGACGGTGTGCTCGGTGTAGACGGCGACCTGCTCGGCCTCGATGCGGACGTAGAGCTTGGGCCAGACCATGGTCTCGGACCACGAGTTGGCGGCCAGCAGCACGTTGCCGAACTCGGTCGCCTGCACCTGCCGCGCCCACCGGCCGCGCACCTGGAAGTACTCCTTGGCCCGGCCCATGGTGATGAACCAGAACGGGTGCCCGTCCCAGCGGCCCACCAGGTCGCCGTCGTCGTCGCGGCCGTACACCGAGCCCCGCAGGTCGAGCCGCGCGGCGACGCGGTCGATCGTCAGGGGCGGGAGGGCGGGCTCGTGCGCGTCGGAAGACATCGGGACCTCGGGTGTCGGGGGGCGGACAGCGCGACCCTACCCGGCGTCCGGCACGGGCTCCCAGACGGGGTCCCACAGGAGAACCGCGTGCTGCGCGCCCAGCTCGGTGCTGGCGGCGAGCAGGCGGCTGCGCACGGCCGTCGGGCCGACCGCGCCGAGCAGCACCTG
>NZ_JBGFQZ010000031.1:0-39610 GCF_041295535.1 Cellulomonas sp. ICMP 17802
CCGGGCCCCCAACGCCACGACCAGCGCCGACGTCGTGGCCCTGGTCCGCGCGGGCGACCTCGACGCCAGCCGCGAGGTGCGCGAGGCCGGCCGGCACATCGGGGAGGTGCTCGCCGCGTGCGTGAGCATGCTCAACCCGTCGGTCATCGTCATCGGCGGGGTCGTGGCCGAGGCCGGCGAGCACCTGCTCGCGGGCATCCGCGAGGTGGTCTACCGCCGCTCCCTGCCGCTGGCCACGCAGCACCTGCGCATCGTGACGTCCCGCACCAAGGGCCGCGCCGGGGTGCTCGGCGCCTCGGCGATGGCGTCGGAGCACGTGCTGTCCGCCGCCGCCATCGACGCCCTCATCGCCTGACCCTCCGGAGGATCGCGTGACCCAGCAACGCCGAGCGCTCGTCGTCCGGGGCGGGTGGGACGGCCACGCCCCCGAGGAGGCGGCCGACCTCTTCGTGCCGTTCCTGCGCGAGCACGACTTCGACGTGGTGGTCGAGGGCTCCCTCGAGGCCTACGCCGACCCCGATCTCATGGCCTCGACCGACCTCGTGGTGCAGTGCTGGACCATGGGCGACATCCTCGCCGACGAGCTGCGCGGCCTGCGGACCGCCGTCGCCGCCGGCACCGGGTTCGCCGGCTGGCACGGCGGGATCATCGACTCGTTCCGGATGGCCACCGACTACCTGCAGCTGGTCGGCGCGCAGTTCACGGCGCACCCCGGCGGCCCCCTTGTCGAGCACACGATCAACATCACCGGCCACCACCCGATCGTCGAGGGCGTGCGCGACTTCACGCTGCGCTCCGAGCAGTACTGGCTGCTGACCGACCCCCTCAACGACGTCCTGGCGACCACCACCATCACCCCCGGCCCGGACGACCCCTGGCACGCGCCCGTCACGTCGCCGGCCGTCTGGACCCGCCGCTGGGGTGCCGGCCGCGTGTTCGTCTGCGCGCCCGGGCACCTGCTGGCCGACCTCGAGGTGCCCGCCGTGCGCACCATCATCGAGCGCGGCCTGCTCTGGGCCAGCCGGGTGCCCTAGGTTCGGGCCATGACGCCCGAGCCGGACGCGCGGGACCGCGCGGTGCACGACACGCTCGTCGCGGCGCTGCGGCCGTTCGGGCAGGTCGCGGAGGTCCGGCTCGAGTGGTCCGAGCCGGCGAGGACCTGGTTCACCGTCGTGACGCCGCACGCGGCCGGGGCGGCACCGTTGACCGTCGGTGTCGAGGACGACGACCTGCTGCTCGTCACCGTCGGCTCCACCACGGGCGAGATCGCCGGGCCCACCGACCGCCTGGAGTGGCTCACCCCGCTGGCGGCCGCCGTCTTCGCGGGACGGTCGCGGGAGGCCGGCCGGTCCGGGCAGCACGCGCGCATCGAGCACGAGGACGGGAGCCGCGAGACGATCAGCCGCGGTCCGGGCTGGCCGGGCATGTGGCTCGCCGCGACCCGGCACGCACCGTACGGCCCGCGCGCGACCGACTAGCGGCGCAGCTCCCGGTACACGTACCGCTCCGCGGGCTGGAACCCGAGCCCCGTGTAGAGCGTCGCGGCGGCCGTGTTCTGCGCCTCGACCTGCAGGAACGCCCGCTCGGCGCCGCGCTGCTCGGCCTCGTCGAGCGCGCGGAGCGTGAGCGCCCGGCCCAGGCCGCGGCGTCGCGCCGAGGGGTGGACGACGAGGCAGGACAACGCGACCCAGTCCTCCGCGAAGGCCGCGCGGATCACGCCGACCGGGCCCGTGGCGTCGGTGGCGGTGAGGTAGATCGCGGGCGCGCCGCTGAGCACGGTGCGCGCGAGCCGCAGGCTCGCACCGTCGTCCTCGTGCGCTGTCCCGCCGGTGCGCAGCCGGGCCTTGGAGCTCGACCACGCGGCGAGCCAGGAGTCGTCCGGCCGGTCCGCCACCGACACCCGCACGGGGGCGTGCGGCGCGCGCCCGGGCTCCGCGGGAGGGTCGTCCAGCTCCCGCACGAGCACGTCCGTGCGGGCCACGGCCTCGTACCCGCGGGCGTCGAGCAGGGCGTCCAGGCCGGGCGCCGCGGCGCGGCAGACCCGGACGATCGACGGCTGCCCGGCCTCCGCGTAGAGGGCCTCGACGCGGTCGAGGGCGGCCGCCGGGTCGGTCGGGGCGCCGAGCGGCAGCACGCTGTTGGCCCGTCGCGTGAGCCCGCCCGAGAGCCCCACGCGCCAGCCGTCCACGTCGACCACGCGCGCGGGCGGCCACGTCGCCGACTCCACCAGCGCGCCCGGCGCATCGGGCGGCGTCCACGTGTGCACGCGCAGGTGCACCTCGACGTGCCCCCAGTCCCGCTCCGGCACCGCGACGAAGCCCAGCCGCTTGTACAGCCGCTGCGCGGCCTGCATCGAGTCGAGCGTCGAGAGCACCACGCGCCGCGCGCCGCCGGCCACCGCCTCGCGCAGCGCCGCGGACACCAGGAGCTCGGCGATCCCCCGGCGCCGGGCCTCCGGCGCCACCGCGAGCATCCGGATCTCGAGCTCGCCCGGCTCCGCGATCTCCGCGTACGAGGTGCCGTAGGGCGCCAGGGTCACCGTGCCGACCACGACGAGGTCGTCGGACTCGGCGTCCCCGCCGTCGCCCTCGCCCGGGGGCAGCAGCGCGACCAGCAGCGTCGCCTCACGAGCCCGCCGCTCGGCGTCGCGCAGCTCCTGCGTGTACGACTCGGTCGCGTCGACCAGCCGGTCCGCCAGGTACGCCTCGGCGGTCAGCGCACCGGCGTCGGCCACCTGACCGCCGCGCGCGACCCGGACGACCGGCGTCGTCACGCCTCCTCCACGCCTGCCGGGCCGTCGGCGAGCAGCCGCTCGAACCCCGCCTCGTCCAGGATCCGCAGCCCCAGCTCGCGCGCCCTGGTCTCCTTGGAGCCCGCGTTCTCGCCCACCACGACGTAGTCGGTCTTCTTGGAGACGCTGCCCGCCGACTTGCCGCCGCGCGCCAGGATCGCCTCCTTGGCGCCGTCGCGGCTGAAGCGCTCGAGCCCGCCGGTGACCACGACCGTCAGCCCCTCGAGGGTGCGCGGCGCGGACTCGTCGCGCTCCTCCTGCATCCGCACGCCGGCCGCGGCCCACTTGTCGACGATCGCGGCGTGCCACTTGTCGTCCTCGCCCGGCTGCTCGAACCAGGCCACCACGGCGGCCGCGATCGTCGGGCCGACCCCCTCGGCCGCGGCGATCTCCTCCTCCGTGGCCGTGGCGATCGCCGGGATCGAGGCGAAGTGCTGCGCCAGCGCCCGCGCCGCAGTCGGCCCGACGTGCCGGATCGACAGCGCGACGATCACCCGCCACAGCGCTGCCTGCTTGGCCTTCTCGAGGTTGCCCAGCAGCGCCGTGCCGGTGGCGTTGAGGTCGCCGGCCTCCCGCACGACCCCACCCACCTTCGAGCTGGTCGAGAGCGTGAACAGCGGCACCTTGCGCAGCGCGTCGGCGTCGAGCGCGAACAGGTCGCCCTCGTCCGTGACCACGCCCGCGGTCAGCAGCGCGCTGGCGGCCTCCCAGCCGAGGGCCTCGATGTCGAACGCCCCGCGGGAGGCCACGTGGAACAGCCGCTCGCGCAGCTGCGACGGGCACGACCGCTGGTTGGGGCAGCGGATGTCGACGTCGCCCTCCTTGGCCGGCGCCAGCGGGGTGCCGCACGACGGGCACTCGGTCGGCATGACGAACGCGCGCTCGGTGCCGTCGCGCAGGTCGACCACCGGCCCGACGATCTCCGGGATCACGTCGCCGGCCTTGCGCAGCACCACGGTGTCCCCGATGAGCACGCCCTTGCGCGCCACCTCGCTCGCGTTGTGCAGCGTCGCCATCTCGACCGTGGACCCGGACACGAACACCGGCTCCATCACCCCGTACGGCGTCACGCGACCGGTCCGGCCGACGTTCACGCGGATGTCGAGGAGCTTGGTGTTCACCTCCTCGGGCGGGTACTTGTACGCGATCGCCCACCGCGGCGCGCGGCTGGTGGACCCGAGGCGGCGCTGCAGCGCGATCTCGTCGACCTTGATCACGATGCCGTCGATCTCGTGCTCGACGTCGTGCCGGTGCTCGCCGTAGTAGGCGATCATCTCCCGCACGCCGTCCAGCCCCTCGACGATGCGGGTGTGCCCGGAGACCGGGACGCCCCAATCCGCCAGCAGGTCGTACACCTGCGACTGCCGCTCGATCCCGGTGCCGCGGCCGGCACCCCAGACCAGGGCCCCGATGCCGTGCGCGTACATCCGCAGGTCGCGCGAGGCCGTCACCCGCGGGTCCTTCTGCCGCAGCGATCCCGCGGCCGCGTTGCGCGGGTTGGCGAACGGGCTCTTGCCGGCCTCCACCTGCGACGCGTTGAGCTCGGTGAACGCGGCGACCGGCAGGAACACCTCGCCGCGGATCTCGATCCGCTCAGGGTGCGTCGCCGGGTCCCCGCCCAGCACGTCGGGGATGGTCGAGATCGTGCGCACGTTGAGCGTGACGTCCTCGCCCGTGCGCCCGTCGCCGCGCGTGGCGGCCCGGACCAGGCGGCCCTTCTCGTACAGCAGCGCGATGGCCAGCCCGTCGATCTTCAGCTCGCACAGGTAGTGCAGGGCGGCGTCCGACTCCAGGTCCCGGTGAAGGCGGCCGGCCCAGGTCGCGATGTCCTCGTCGGAGAACGCGTTGTCCAGCGACAGCATCCGCTCGACGTGCTGCACCGAGGCGAACTCCGTGGAGAACGTGCCGCCCACGCGCTGCGTCGGCGAGTCGGGCGTCCGCAGGCCGGGGTGCTCGTCCTCGAGGGCCTGCAGCTCGCGCATCCGCTCGTCGTACTGCTTGTCCGACGACACCGGCGCGTCGCGGATGTAGTACGCGAACTGGTCGGCCTCGATGAGGCCGGCCAGCTCGGCCCAGCGGTGGCGGGCGTCGGCGGGGATCTCACGCGTGGCGGCGGGGTCGTCGATCTCGTTGCTCACGGCCCCATCATGTCGCGCCGCACCCACACGACGCGCACCTCCCGGCGGTCCTACGATCCGAGTCGTGGACACCCCGTCCGCCCTCACCCCGGCCGGGCTCGACGACGACCCGGAACGCGGTCGCGCCCGGCGCGAACGGCTGGCCCACGCCAACGACGGCCTGATCGCCGCGGCCGGCGTCGTCGAGGGCGTCGCCGGGGCCGGGGCTCCCCCCGACGTCGTGCTCGTGGCGGGGCTCGCCGCGCTTCTCGTCGGTGTCGTCGCGGTCGCGGGCGTGCGGTTCATGGAGGCCTCGGACGAGAACGCGGCGCAGGACGCCCTGGTCGAGGCGGAGGCGCTCCGGATCGCCCAGGACCCGGACGCCGAACGTGCCGAGCTCGCGATGCTCTACGAGCAGAAGGGGCTGTCGCCCTCGACGGCCCGCACCGTCGCCGAGGAGCTGAGCGCGCGCGACGCGCTCGCCGCGCAGCTGGATGCCGAGTACGGCCTCGGTCGCCGGTCCACCGAGGCTCCCTGGCGTGCTGCGGCCTCGGCGGGCGGCGCCTTCGTGGTCGGCGGCGTCGTGCCGATCCTGGTCGCGGCCCTCGTCCCCCCGTCCGCCCGGATCGTCGGCACGTTCGTGGCGGTCGCGGTCGCCCTCGGGATCAGCGCCACGATCGCTGCCCGTTCCGAGCGGATGCCGGTGCGGCGCGCCGTGCTCCGGACGGTCGGGATCGGCGTCGGGACGATGGTCGTCACGCTCGCGCTCGGCAGCCTGCTCGACTTCAGCCAGGCCCACGTCGACCTGGAGCTCGACCTCTAGGCCTGTCCCTGCCGGCGCGACGCCCGCAGTCGCGGGGCGACCAGCAGCCCGACGCACACGAGCACCCCGCCGACCGCCAGCGTGGCCCCGGCGGCGAACAGCGCGGGCGACGCGGAGGCCACGACGACCTCCGTCGGCTGCCCGGCGACGTCCCACGTGCAGATCGCCTGCGGCGGGACCACCGTGTACCGCACCGACGCGTCGTCGGTCCCCGCGGCGTAGGCCTGGACGCACGGGTCGGGGTCGTCCTTCGAGGTGCTCAGCGTCGCGATGCCGATGCCGGAGTAGCAGATGACGAGCAGCACGAGCCCGACGATCGCCGCCCCCGACGCGACGAGCAGCGCCAGCGCGCGCCCCACCCCTGCGTTGCGTCCCGCCACGGTCAGTCCTCCGCCTTCTCGGCCACGATCCGGGCCGCCCGCACGAGTCCGGCGAGCACCGCGCGGGCGTCGTCCGGGCTGCCCTTGCCGGTGCTGTCCCCAGCGAGCAGGACGACGTCCCGCAGGCCGGCCATGCCGAGACCGACCGACCGCCACGGCCGTACGAGCGCGTCCGCCTGACCGGCGACGTCGGGCCCGGCGCACTGCGACGACGCCTGGGGCGGCAGCTCGGGCCAGAACGCGAGGCCGCCCTCGACCACCTCGGCGACCTTCTCCCAGCTGCGCTCGTCCAGCGCGTCCACGGCCAGGCCGAAGCCGTCGACCTTCGACGCGCGGATCGCTCCGAGAGAGGTCCACGCCGTCCCGCCGTGCACGACGACCCCCGCGCCCTCGATCGTCCGGATGCCCTCGGCCACCTCGGAGATGCGCTCGGCCGCCACCGGCCCGGGCACCGAGCGCAGCGCGGAGTACCCCGAGAACGAGGGCAGCACGCCGGCCATGACCTGCGCGAGCAGCGGCTCGTGCAGCAGCACGGTCGGCTGCGCGCCCGGCACGGCGCGGCGGATCGCGGCGAGGTGCTCGGCGATCCCCGCGGCCAGCGACGCGGCGAGCTCGCGGACGGCGCCGGCGTCAGAGACCACGCGGTCGCCGCGCGCGAGGTAGAGGGTCGCCGCCAGAGTGATCGGGCCGAGCACGGGCACCACGAGGCGGCCGGCGAACCCGTGCCCCGCGACCGCGAGCGCGTCGACGTCCTCGCGCACGTACGCCTGCGCCCTGGCGAGGTCGCGGCTCGGCCGGTCGGCCAGCTTCCAGCCGTGCGGACCCAGCTCGGTGGGCAGCTCGGCCAGGAGGGCCGCCGCGCGCCCGGCCCGGTCGCCCCAGGGGCCGCGCTCGGCCAGCAGCACCGTGAACGGCAGGCCGGCCACCTCCGACGGGGTGTCGACGAGGTCGCCGACGACCACGGTCTGCGCCTCGAGCACGTCGAGGCCCGGCCACGGACCGGTGCCCGTGACGGAGGGCCGTGCGCCGCTCACCCGGCGACGCCCGCGGGGGCCCGCCGGGCGGCGGTCACGGTCGCCTGACCCAGCACCCGGGTGCCCGCGTAGAGCACGGCCGACTGCCCGGGCGCGACGCCCCGCAGCGCGTCCTGCAGCAGGACCTCGACCCGCCCGTCGCGCACGGTCGCGCGCGCGGGCACGGCCGCCCCGTGCGCGCGCACCTGCAGGGCGCAGTCGAACGCCGCGTCGGTCACGCCGTCGAACCACACGGCCCGGTCGGCCTCGACGGTGGCGACCGCCAGGTCGTCGGCGGACCCCACGACGACCCGGTTGTTCACCGGCTCGACCGCGAGCACGTACCGCGGCTTCCCGTCCGCGGCCGGGCGACCGATCGACAGCCCGCGCCGCTGCCCCACGGTGAACGCGTACGCCCCGTCGTGCTGCCCGAGCACGGCGCCGGAGGCGTCGACGATCTCGCCCGGCTGCGACCCGAGCCGCGAGCGCAGGAAGCCTTGGGTGTCCCCGTCGGCGACGAAGCAGATATCGTACGAGTCCGGCTTCGCGGACACCGACAGCCCGCGGGCGGCCGCCTCGGCGCGGGTCTCCTCCTTCGAGGCGACGTCCCCCAGCGGGAACATCGAGCGCGCCAGGCGCTCCGGGCCCATCACCGCGAGCACGTAGGACTGGTCCTTGGCCAGGTCCCGGGCGCGGTGCAGCTCGCGGGTGCCGTCGCCGCGGGTCTCGATGCGCGCGTAGTGGCCCGTGCACACGGCGTCGAACCCGAGGGCGACGGCCTTGTCCAGCAGCGTGGCGAACTTGATGTGCTCGTTGCAGCGCACGCACGGGTTGGGGGTGCGCCCGGCCTCGTACTCCGCGACGAAGTCCGCGACGACCGTCTCCTCGAACCGCTCGGACAGGTCCCACACGTAGTACGGGATGCCCAGCACGTCCGCGGCCCGGCGGGCGTCGCCGGCGTCCTCGATCGAGCAGCAGCCGCGCGAGCCGGTGCGGAACTGGTCGCGCGTGCGGGACAGCGCCATGTGCACGCCGACGACGTCGTGCCCCGCGTCGACCGCGCGCGCGGCGGCGACCGCGGAGTCGACGCCGCCGGACAGGGCGGCCAGCACGCGCATCAGGACACCGACCCGACGGTCGCCAGGCCGGCCGCGCGGGCGCGGTCGACCACCCCCGGCAGCGCGGCGAGCAGCGCGGCGACGTCGTCGGCGGTCGAGGTGTGCCCGAGGCTGAACCGCAGCGCGCCGCGCGCGGCGAGCTCGTCGACACCCATGGCCAGCAGCACGTGGCTGGGCCGCGGGACGCCGGCCTGGCACGCCGAGCCGGTGGACGCCTCGATCCCTGCCGAGTCGAGCAGGTAGAGCAGCGAGTCGCCCTCGCACCCGGGGAACGTGAAGTGCGCGTTGGCCGGCAGCCGGCGCGACGTGTCCCGCGGGCCGCGCAGCACGGCGTCCGGCACGACGGCCTCGACGCCCGCGACCAGGGCGTCGCGGAGCGCTCCCACCCGGTCGGCGAACGCCTCCCGGCCGGCCACCGCGACGTCCACGGCGAGCCCGAACGACGCGAGCAGCGCGGCGTCGAGCGTGCCGGACCGCACACCGCGCTCCTGCCCGCCGCCGTGCAGCACGGGCGTGAGGTCGAGCCCGCGGCGGGCGAGCAGCGCGCCGGCGCCGCCCGGGCCGCCCACCTTGTGGCCGCTGACCGTCATCGCGTCGAGCCCGGACGCGCCGAAGTCCACGGGCACCTGGCCCACGGCCTGCACGGCGTCGGCGTGCACGGGCACCCCGAACCGGCGGCCCAGCGCGACCACCTCGTCCAGCGGCTGCAGCGACCCGACCTCGTTGTTGGCCCACATCACGGAGATCAGCGCGGCCTGCTCGCCGTTCCGCTCGAGCTCGTCGCGCAGCGCGTCGACCTCGAGCACGCCGTCGGCGTCGACCGGCAGCAGCACCAGCTCCGCGCCCGCGTGCTCGGCCATCCAGAACGCGGGGTCGAGCACCGCGTGGTGCTCGACGGCCGACACGAGCAGGCGCCGGCGGTCCGGGTGCTGGGTGCGGCGGGCCCAGAACAGGCCCTTCACGGCGAGGTTGTCCGCCTCGGTCCCCCCCGAGGTCCAGACGACCTCGCTCGGGCGGGCGCCCAGGGCGGCGGCGAGCCGCTCGCGGGACTCCTCCACCACCCGGCGCGCGGCGCGGCCCGACGCGTGCAGGGACGAGGGGTTGCCAGGGCGCGCGAGCTGCTCGGCGAGCACCCGCGCGGCCTCCGGGATCATGGGCGTGGTCGCCGCATGGTCGAGATACACGCTCATCGGCACCATCCTACGAACCGCGCGGCGCCGTCCCGACCCGACAGCCTGTGGGACACCCCTCCGACGCCCGCGCATCACCTGGCAGGATGTCCGGCGTGAGTGCCGACGACGTCATCGCCCTCCCGCTCGCCTTCAGCGGCCAGCGGCTGGACTGGCGCGACCTCCCCCGGCACGTGCGCACCCGGATCGCCGAGCTCGCGGGCGCCCAGGTCACCGCCGAGATCAGCGCCACCAGCGGGTTCAGCCCCGGGTTCGCGGCCGTCCTCGAGCTCGCCGACGGCCGCGGCGTCTTCGTCAAGGCCGTCTCCGCCGAGCAGAACCCGGTGTCGCCGCACCTCGCCCGCGCCGAGATCCGCGTCTCCCACGCCCTGCCGCCGCAGGTGCCCGCGCCGCGGCTGCTCTGGTCGTCCGACGACGACGAGTGGGTGATCCTGGGGTTCGAGGTGATCCACGGCCGCTCCCCCGAGCTGCCGTGGAAGCCGGAGGACCTGCGCGCCGTCGCCGACGCCCTGGGAGCGCTTGCGGACGCCGAGCCGCTGCCCGGCCACCAGCTGCCCCGCACCGACGACCAGCTGGTCGACGACTTCACCGGCTGGCGCAAGCTGCACGCGCTCGACCGCGAGTCCCAGCTCCGCTACGCCGACCGCGCGGGTGAGGCCGGCCAGTGCGCGCTGGACAACCTCGAGCAGCTGGTGCTGTGGGAGCAGGACGCGCTGCGGGTCTGCGCGGGCGACGCGCTCGTGCACGGCGACCTGCGGGCCGACAACATCCTCATCGACCCCGACCACCAGCACCGCGTGTGGATCATCGACTGGCCGCACGCGAGCGTCGGTGCGCCGTGGCTCGACCTCGCGTTCATGCTGCCCAGCGTCGCCCTGCAGGGCGGCGGGGACCCGGCGACGAACTTCCGCCAGCACGCGGTGTCCGACGGCGTGCCCGACGACGACCTGCGGGCGGGCCTGGCGGGGCTGTCGGGCTACTTCGCGTGGAGCTCGTTCCAGCCGGCGCCCCTCGGCATCCCGAACCTGCGCCGGTTCCAGGCCGCGCAGGGACTGGCCACCGTGCGCTGGCTGCGCGACCTGTCCTGAACGTCAGGACGCGGCGTCGTCGCCCTTGAGCTTCTGCTCCCGCTCGCGCAGCTGCGCCTCCCAGTCCTTGAGCATCTGCTCGTGGGTCTGGTCGGACCTGGTCATGCCGGCCAGGAACTCCGCGTCGTCGTCGGGGTTCGACCGCCGCGGCCGCTCGTACTCCGGGAAGCCCGCCGTCTGCGTCGACGGCCACGGCACGTTCCGCGCCGGCCGGTGCTCAGGGCGCCCGGCGACCAGCCACGCGATCCCGCCCACCAGCGGCAGGATGATGATGACGAAGACCCACGTGATCTTGGGCAGGTTGCGCGGCACGTCCGTCTGGATGCAGTCGATCAGGCAGTACACCAGCAGCCCGAGCTCGATCAGGAACGGCAGGTAGCGGATCACGGTCTCTCCTCGGGCGCCCCTCCCCGGCGCACGGACGGCCGGGACCGACGGGCACGCTAGCGAACCTGTGAGTCCGCTGTCCGGCGAACCGTTGCCCGACCGACCCGATCACCCGGACGGAGCACTCAGCCGAGCACGGCGCCGGTCGAGCCCAGGCCGACGAGCGTGCGCCCTCGGGTCCCGACGCCCGTCACTCCGGCCGGCAGGTCGACGCGCCACTCATCGGTGCCGTCGTCGAGCCGGTAGGCGACGAGGACGCCGACGCCGGGCCGGTCGTCCGGCGACGTGACGTCGCCCGGCCCCTCGGGTCGCTGCTGCGAGCTGAGCAGGTGCCGCCCGTCGGTGACCAGGCCGCCCATGGTCAGTCCCGGCGCGACGGGCGCCTGCCAGAGCTCCTCGCCCGTGCGCCCGTCGACCGCGATCACGCCGCCGCCGGTGCTCACGTAGACGCGCCCGTTCAGGATCACGGCGTCACCCCCGGCGCTCGCGTGGCGGATGCTCCACCGCACGTCGCCCGAGGACCGGTCGTACGCGCGGACGACCGAGTCCGCCATGAGGACCAGGTCCGGCACGCTGCCGTCGTCGACCGCGGCCCGGATCGGCCGGCCCACCAGCTCGAGGTCCGGGCCGCCGCCGACGATCGTCGTCCTCGGGCTGCCCTGCTCGTCGCCGGAGACGACGGCCGCGGTCGCGGAGCCGGGGTCGGCCGAGTAGCCCAGGCTTCCGTCCAGCTCGGACCGCACCACCCGGCCCCGCCCGTCCAGGAGCGTGACCCGGCGGCCCGGCGCCTCCACGCCGAGCCCGTCGGCGGTGGCGAACATCGACGTGGACCCGTCGGAGGAGCCGCCGTCGCCGGAGGAGCCCGGGACGGCCGTCCGCCACCTCTCCTGGCCGCCGAGCAGGTCGGTCGCAGTGACGACGACCGCGCCGCCCGCGCCCGGCTCCGCCGTCACGGCGAGGCCGGCGAGAACCGTGAGGGCGACCACCGAAGGGGCCGCCCGCTGGGCGACGACCGAGCCGTCGCCGGTGTCGACGACGACGAGCCGGCTGGTCGTCGAGGGGACGTAGACGACCGCGGTGTCCCGGTAGGCGAGGAACGCGTCGGTGACCAGGCACGCGACCCGCCCCGTGCCGCCGGGGTCGACGGCGCACCCGCCGACCGTGCTGTAGCCGCCGTCGGCGCCGTGGTCGACCTGGTGCGCGTCCGCGAGCGGCGTCGTCCACCGGCGCACCCCGGTGCGCTCGTCGACGGCCACGAGCGCCTTGGCGTTGTCGGGCGACTGCTCCAGGCCGATCATCGCCCCGTCGACGACGATCCCCGACTGGATCGCCGCCCAGGTGTCGGCCTGGGCACGCCAGAGCACCCGCAGGTCCGCATCGACGGGACGGACCACCCCGGGGATCTTCGCCACCTCCGCCAGCGCCGCGGCAGCCGCCCGGTCGCGCGCCGCGACGACGAGCTGCGTGCCGACGAGCGCGACCACGACGAGCACCGGGACCAGCGCCCAGCCGCGGGAGGTCCGGCGGCGCGCGGGGGGCTCGTCGGTCGGTCGATCGAGGTCGCGCTCGACCAGCTCGACCGCCTGCATCCCGTCCCGCCGACCCATCCCCGGATGCTAGACGCGGGAGGGCGATCCGCCGAAGGACGAGGACCTCGCCGAGCCGGCCCGCTCAGCCCAGGACCACGGCCGTCGAACCCCAGCCGAGCAGGGTGTGACCGACGGAGCCGATGCCGAGCAGCGTCCCGGGCAGGTCGACGCGCCACTGCTCGCCGCCGTCGCCGAACCGGTACGCGACGACCTCGCCGATCCCCGGCCAGTCGTTCAGCGCGGCCACGTCGCCCGGCTCGTCGGGCCGCATCTGGCCGCTCAGCAGGTGGCGGCCGTCGGTGACCAGGTCGCCCATGGTCCGGCCCGGGAGCACCGGTGCCCGCCAGAGCTCGTCGCCGGTGCGCCCGTCGACGGCGACGACCCCGTCCGGCGTGCTCAGGTACACCTTCCCGCGCGCCACGACCGCGGAGCCCAGCAGCCCGTGCCCGACGCTCCACCGCTCGCGTCCCGTGGCCCGGTCGTACGCCCGGACCCTCGAGTCCGCCGCGAGCACCAGGCCGGGCAGGCTGCCGTCGTCGGCCGAGACCCGCGCCAGCCCGCCGGCCAGCACGAGGTTCGCCCCGTCGCCCAGGATCGTCGTCGTCTGACGGCCCCGCTCGTCCTGCGAGAAGGCCGCCACGGTCCCCCGCTGCGGGTCGGCCTCGAACCCGGTGCTCGCGTCGACGCCCATGCCGGCCGGGCGGCCGTCACCGTCGAGGAGGGTGATCCGCCGGCCGGCCGTCACCACCGCGAGGCCGTCCGCCGTGCGGAAGATCGCCGTCGACCGGTCGACGAAGCCGCCCTCGTCGGGCTCGGCGGTGGACGGGACGGGCGTGCGCCACTGCTCGCGCCCCGTCCGGAGGTCGACGGCCGCCACGACGAGCGCACCGTCCGCGCCCGGCGTCCCGACGGCGACGGCACCGCCCGGGAGGGCCGCGAACGCCGTCGCCCCCGGCACCTGCAGGTCGTCGACGACCGAGCCGTCGGAGAGGTCCACGCCCACGAGCCGGCTCAGGTCCGACGGCACGAGCACGGTCTCCTCCTGCCGGTAGGCCATCACGGCGTCGGAGACCAGGCACACGGCCCGGTCCGCGTCCCCGGGGTCCCCGACGCACCCGCCGATCGGCGAGAACCCCTGGTCGGCGTCGCGGGCCACCTCGTGCGCCTCGGCGAGGGGCGTGCTCCAGACCTGCGCGCCCGTCCGCTCGTCGACGGCGACCAGCGCCTGCGACTCGTCGCTCCCGCGCTGCAGGCCCACCAGGGCACCGTCGTGGTCGATGCCGGACCAGAGCACCGACTCGGCGCCCGCCTCCGGCTGCCACCGGATCTCCAGGTGCTCGTCGACCGGGCGGACGACGCCGGGCACCCGGGCCAGCGCGGCGACGGAGGACCGTTCGCGGGCCGCCACGACGAGCTGGACGCCGACGAGCGCGACCGCGACGAGGGCCGGGACCAGCAGCCAGCGCCTCGACCGGCGCCGCGGAGCCGGCTCGTCCGGGCGGGCGGCGTCGTCGTCGTGCTCGACGAGCTCGACCGAGGCCATGCCCACGCGCCGGACCATCCCGCGATTATCCCCGCCCGCTCCCCGACCCGGGGGCGGTCGGCCGGATCACCCCTTGAGGCGGCGGATCTCCTCGACGGCCTGCGGGATCACCGTGAACAGGTCGCCGACCACGCCGAAGTCCGCGATCTCGAAGATGGGGGCGTCGGGGTCGGAGTTGACCGCGACGATCGTGCCGGAGGCCTGCATGCCGCCGCGGTGGTGCACCGCGCCCGAGACGCCGACGCCGACGTAGAGCCGCGGCGCGATGGTGACGCCGGTCTGGCCGATCTGCGCGTCGTGGCCGATCCAGCCCTCGTCCGTGGCCACGCGCGTCGCACCGACCGCGCCGCCCAGCACGTCGGCGAGCTGCTCGACCACCGAGAAGTCGCCCTCGGTGCCGCGGCCCCCGGCGACGACGACGCTGGCGCTGCCGAGGTCGGGGCGCCCGCTCGCGGGCCGCTCGGTGCGCTCGACCAGCGCGACGCGCCGCGCCTTGTCGCTCACCGTCACCACGTGCTCGCCCACCTGCGCGGTGCCGCCGTCCACCGTCGAGGGCTGGACCGAGTTGGGCTTGACCGTGACGATCGCCAGCGGGGCGGTGACGGCGCAGGACGTGGTCCAGGTGCCCGCGAACACGGTCTTGGCGGCGACGTACCGGCCGTCGACGCGGGCCAGGCCGTCGGCGTCCGTGACGACCCCCGCGCCGGTGCTCACCGCGAGGCGCGCGGCGGCCTCCTTGTTCTCGAACGACGAGACGGCGAGCAGCAGGTCCGCGCCGGTCGCGTCGAGCAGCGAGGCCAGCGCCTCCGCGAGCACGGCCGACAGGTGCAGGTCCGCGTCGGCGACGAGCCGGTGCACGTGCGTCGCGCCCAGCGCGGCGAGCTCCGCGACCACGTCGGCGGACGGCTCGACACCGTCGACGGCCCACGCGGCGTGCACGCCGGCCGGTCCGGCCAGCTCGCGGGCGAGCGTGAGCAGCTCGCGCACGGGCGCGCGGACGGCGCCGGCCTGGGTGTGGTCGACGAGCACGAGCACAGGAGCGGTCACAGCGGCGGTCCTTCGGTCGGGAGAGGTCAGACGAGTTGGTTGTCGATGAGGTACGCGGCGAGCCGGATGCCGGCGTCGCCCGTGTCCTGCACCAGCACGCGGTTGTCGCGCGGGGGCCGGGCGGCGGCCTCGAGCACCTCGGTGCGGGCACCCGCGGCGCCGACGCGCGCGGCGTCGACATCGAGCTCGGCCAGCGTCAGGGTGGTGATCGGCTTCTTGCGGGCCGCCATGATGCCCTTGAAGTTGGGGTAGCGCGGCTCGTTGGCCTGGTCCGTCACGGACACGAGCGCGGGCAGCGCAGACTCGAGCACCTCGGACGCGTGGTCGAGGTTCCGGCGGACCCGCACGGTCCCGCCCTCGACCGTGAGCTCGGCCGCGAGCGGCAGGGCGGGCAGGTCGAGCAGCTCCGCGAGCGCCGTCGGCAGCAGCGACGTCAGGCCGTCGAGGCCGGCCATGCCGGTGATCACCAGGTCGACGTGCTCCTGCGCGTCCAGGTACCGGACGGCGGCGGCGAGCACCCGCGCGGTGCCGACGACGTCGGAGCCGGCGACCGCGTCGTCGACCACGTGGACCGCCTCCTCGGCGCCCATCTGCAGGCCGCGCCGGACCGCGTCCGAAGCGTCGTCGGGACCCACGGTCAGGGCCACGACGGTCCCCTCGTGCGCCTCGACCAGCGCGAGCGCCGCTTCGAGCGCGTTCTCGTCCAGCTCGTTGAGCGTGCCGTCCCCGCCGTCGCGGACCACGCGACCGTCGGGGCCCAGGGCCCGCTCGGACTGGATGTCAGGGACATGCTTCACGCAGACGACGATCCTCACCCGCGGAACGTTACCGCCCGCCCCGGACCGCACGGACACCCGTCCACGGGCGGTCCCACCCAACACGTGTGGGCTTGTGTCCCGCACAATGTGCGGGTGACCCCGCCCTCCCCGCGCCGACGAGCGCCCCGTCTCGGTGTGCACGTCACCGACGAGGGCGTCGACGTCGCCGTCCTCGCCGCGCACGCCACGGGCGTCGACCTCTGCCTGTTCGAGGGGGACGGCCGCACGAGCGAGCGCCGGATCCCGCTGGGCGGCCCGGTGCACGGCGTGTTCAGCGCCTCGGTCCCCGGCGTGCGCGCGGGCCAGCGGTACGGGTTCCGCGTGCACGGCCCGTGGGAGCCCGCGGCCGGCCACCGCCACAACCCCGCCAAGCTGCTGGTCGACCCGTACGCCCGCGGGCTCGACGGCGAGGTCGCGCACACGCCGGAGACCTACGGCCACGTGGTCGGCGCCGACCTGGTCGGCGATCCCTACGGCCCGGCAGACCCGCGCGACTCCGCCGGTCACGTGCCGTACTCCGTCGTCGTCGACACCCGCGAGCTGCCCGGGCCCGACCCCACGACCAACCGCCCGTGGACCCCGTGGTCGCAGACCGTGGTCTACGAGGCGCACGTGCGCGGCCTGACGCTGCTGGCCGACAAGGTGCCCGAGGAGCTGCGCGGCACGTACGCAGGCCTGGCGCACCCCGCGGTGATCGACCACCTGCTCGGGCTCGGTGTCACGGCCGTGGAGCTGCTGCCGGTGCACGCGTTCGCCGACGAGCCGCACCTGGTGGCCAAGGGGCTCACCAACTACTGGGGCTACAGCACGCTCGGCTTCTTCGCCCCGCACGCGGCGTTCGCGACGGCCGCCGCCCGGGCCGCGGGTCCCGCGGCGGTGCTGGCCGAGCTGCGCGGCGCGGTGCACGCGCTGCACGAGGCCGGCCTCGAGGTGCTCCTCGACGTCGTCTACAACCACACGTGCGAGGGCGGCCTGCCGGGTCAGCACCTGTCGTGGCGCGGGCTCGACAGCGCGACGTACTACGCGCACGACGGCGGGGCGCCCGCCGCGCTCGCGGACGTGACGGGCACCGGCAACACGCTCGACTTCCGCCGCGCCGAGGTGGTGCGGATGACCCTGGACTCGCTGCGGTACTGGGCCGACGTCGTCGGCGTGGACGGGTTCCGGTTCGACCTGGCCGTGACGATCGGGCGCGACGCCGGTGGCTTCTCGCCGGACCACCCCGCGCTCGTCGCCATGGCCACCGAGCCGTCGCTGCACGGGCTCAAGCTGGTCGCCGAGCCGTGGGACGTGGGCCCCGGCGGCTGGCGCACGGGGCAGTTCCCGGTGCCGTTCGGCGAGTGGAACGACCGCTTCCGCAACGCCGCGCGGTCGTTCTGGCTGGCCGACCCGGGCCGCGCGGCGCACGGCCTGCCCGGCCACCGCGTCCGCGACCTCGCAACCCGCCTGGCCGGCTCCGTCGACCTGTTCGGGCACAGCGACCCGCCGCTGGTGCGGGGGCCGGTCACGTCCGTCAACTACATCACGGCGCACGACGGGTTCACGCTCGCGGACCTGGTGGCGTACGAGCACAAGCACAACGCGGCCAACGGCGAGCAGAACCGCGACGGCAGCGACGACAACCGGTCCTGGAACCACGGGGTGGAGGGGCCGGTCGAGCACGACTCCCCCGCCGTCGACATCGTGCCCCTGCGCCGGCGCTCGATCCGCAACATGTTCGCCACCCTGGTGCTCGCGGCCGGCACACCGATGATCACCGCGGGCGACGAGATGGGCCGGACCCAGGGCGGCAACAACAACGCCTACTGCCAGGACAACGAGATCTCCTGGGTGCGCTGGGACCTGCCGCCGTGGCGGCACGACCTGCTGGCCACCGCCCGCTGGCTGCTGCTGCTGCGCCGCGAGCACCCCGCCCTGCGCACCGAGCGGTTCTACTCGGGCCGGCCGTACGTCCCGGGCCGGCGCCCCGACCTCGCCTGGTTCGACGCGCTCGGCATGCCGTTCGACCACGACCGGTGGCACGACCCGTCCATCCGCACGCTGCAGATGGTGCGCACCGCGCCGCCGCCCGACCGGGACACCGTGCTGCTGGTGATCAACGGCTCGCTCGACGCGGTGCACCTGATCCTGGCCGACGACCACGGCGGCCGGTGGCGCCTGGCGTGGGACTCGGTCTGGGAGAGCCCCGCCGAGGAGCGCGCGGCCGCCATCGAGGGGAGCCTGCACGCGGAGCCGGGCGAGGCGACCGTGGTCGAGGCGCTGAGCATGCGGGTGTACGTCCTGGTCCAGGACTGACTCGTCACCGTCACCCGGCGACGAGGTACCCCAGCACGTCGACGGCGACGTCCACCGGCCCGGAGAAGGTGTCGCTGTAGAAGTCGACCCGGCCGTTCTCCGGGAGGTCGACCACGACCATGTTCGGGACGTCGCGCCCGGGGATGTAGTTGATCCACGAGGTCCCCGGCGGCCTGGTAGCCCCCGAACCGTCGGCGTCGGCGTAGACCCGCAGGTTGCCCGGTCCGGCCGGGCCGATCGCCGTGACGTTGAGCACGACCGCGGTCGCGTCGGCGGGCACGGACCCCACCCCCCGGAGCGGCACCGAGCGGATCTGCTGCCCGGGGAGCGCCCCGTCGAGGGGCCCGACGTGCGCGGGGCCGGGTCGGGTGTCCACGACCCGCGACGGTGTGACGGTGTGCAGCGCGGCCGGCGGCGTCCTCGTCCAGCCGATCACGTCGACGACGACGTCGACGTCTCGGTCGGTGTCCGACCAGAACGAGACCTGGCCCGACTCGGGGAGCCCGACCAGCGTGCTGTTCGACTTGTCGACGCCCGCGGCGTAGTTGACGACGGACGCCGTCGGGACCGCCTCGCCGGCCGGGAAGACGCGGAGGTTGCCGGTGCCACCTCCCACCACCCCGACGGTGAGCAGCACGGCGGTGGCGTCCTCGGGAACGTTCTGCAGGCCGGCGACGTCGATCGTGTACACCGTGCGCGGCTTCACCGGTCCGGTCACCTGACCGCCGGCCGTCCGCGTGTCCAGCAGCCGGTACGACCAGTCGGTGGCCGCGATCGAGGCCGTGCTGTACCCGACCAGGTCGACCTTGAGTCCGACGTGCTCGGCGCCGCCGGTGCCGTAGCAGAGCTCGCCGCCGGGGGTGAACGCATTCACCACGCTCGTCGTCGCGACGTCACGACCCGGCTCGAAGTTGACCGTCGCGGCGCTCGGGAAGGCCCCGGGTGGGAGTCCCCCGAGGTAGACCGTGGCGAACCCCGGACCACTCGGGTGCACCGCCGTGACGTTGATGATCGCCACGGCCGCCGTCGGGGGCAGCGAGGCGAGCGCGGGGACGACGAAGCACCGCCGCTCGTTCGGACGGACGTCGGGGTCGTCGAGCACGCGGGTGGGCGCCAGGAACTGGGTCCCCTCGTAGGTGAACGTGCCGGCCGCGACGGTCCCGGCCGGGGACTCGAGCGTCACGGGCCACGGTCCGACACCCCATCGAGGCGTGGTCACCTGCAGCTCGGTCGACGACACGATCTCCAGCGACGTGCCGGTCCGGTAGCCCCCGAACCACACCGCCGTCACGGAGTCCAGCCCGGTGCCACGGATCGTCACACGGGTGCCGCCGTACTCGTGGCCCCTGGCGGGCGACAGGGACGAGACTGCCGGCGCGACGGCCTGCGCGACCACGGGACCTGGCGCGGTGGCGGACGCCGGAGCCGCAGTCAGCCCGGCCGCGACGAGGGCCGCGATGCCGACGACGGCCTGGGCCGCGCGCAGGCGCATCCGGGTGGGGCTCGATCGGCGCACCGTCACGGGGTTCCTCCCTGGGCCCGAGGCCGGGCGCGGCAGCACGCTAGCGGAGAGCGTCGGTCGACATCACCGAAACCGCCTGAATCCCTCCGTTCGGCGTCGCGGTCGAGGCGGCCCGGGTCGTCGCTGAGCTCGTCGGTCACGACACGGGTCGTCGGGTTCTGGACACGCGTCCAACCGCGTACCGTACGAGCCATGACGCACTCCGATGTCGTGGTCGTCGGCGCGGGCCTGGCCGGGCTCGTCGCCACCGCCGAGCTCGTCGCCGCCGGTCGCCGGGTCACCCTGCTCGACGCCGAGCCGGCCGCGAGCCTCGGCGGCCAGGCCTTCTGGTCGTTCGGCGGCCTCTTCCTCGTGGACTCCCCCGAGCAGAGACGCCTGGGCGTCAAGGACTCCGCGGAGCTCGCGCTGGCCGACTGGATGGGGTCCGCCGACTTCGCCACCGACGGCTCCGACCGCTGGGGCCGCGCGTGGGCCGAGGGGTTCGTCGACTTCGCCGCCGGCGACCTGCGGCCGTGGCTGTACGCCAAGGGCGTGCGCTGGTTCCCGCTCGTGCAGTGGGCCGAGCGCGGCGGGTACCTCGCCGAGGGCCACGGCAACTCGGTCCCGCGGTTCCACGTCACGTGGGGCACCGGTCCGGGCATCCTCGAGCCGTTCGTCGAGGCACTGCTCGACGCGCGCCGCGCCGGGCTCGTCGACGTGCGGTTCCGGCACCGCGTGACGGACCTGGTGACGACGGACGGTCGCGTGACCGGCGTCCGGGGCGACGTGCTGGTGCCCGACAAGGCCGAGCGCGCGGTCCCGAGCTCGCGCGAGGTCGCCGGGCCGTTCGAGATCAGCGCGAGCGCCGTGGTCGTCGCGACCGGTGGGATCGGCGCCAACCACGACCTCGTCCGCAGCACCTGGCCCGCGAGCGCCGGCCGCCTCCCCGAGCGCATGCTGTCGGGCGTCCCGGACCACGTCGACGGCTCGGGCATCGCCGCCGCGAAGGCGTCGGGCGCAGCCGTCGTGCACGAGGACCGCATGTGGCACTACCCCGAGGGCATCACCAACCACTCGCCGGTGTGGTCGCAGCACGGCATCCGCATCCTGCCCGGGCCCAGCAGCCTGTGGCTCGACGCCGACGGCAACCGCCTGCCGGTCCCGCTGTTCCCGGGCTTCGACTCCCTCGGCGCGCTCCAGCACATCACCTCGCGCGGCGACGACCACTCGTGGTTCGTGCTCGACAAGACGATCCTGGGGTCCGAGTTCGCGCTGTCCGGCTCCGAGCAGAACCCGGACCTCACGGGTAAAGACATGAAGCTGCTGCTCGAGCGCGTGAAGCCCGGAGCGGTCGGACCGGTCGAGGCGTTCGCGGAGAAGTCGGACGAGTTCCTCTGGGCCGACACCCCCGCCGAGCTGGCCGCCAAGATGAACGCGCTGTCCGGCTCGGACCGCATCGACGCCGCGGCGCTGGAGCGGACGATCGTCGCGCGCGACCGGCAGGTGGAGACCGGCCTCGGCAAGGACCTGCAGGTCGTGGCCACCGCGATGGCGCGGCGGTACATCGTCGACAAGCTGATCCGCGTGGCCAAGCCGCACCGCCTGCTCGACCCCGAGCACGGCCCGCTCCTGGCGGTCCGGCTGTCGGTGCTCACGCGCAAGACCCTCGGCGGTCTGCACACCGACCTCGAGGGCCGGGTGCTGCGCCCCGACGGCCAGGTGCTGCCGGGACTGTGGGCCGTCGGCGAGGCCTCCGGGTTCGGCGGCGGCGGCGTGCACGGCCACCGCGCGCTCGAGGGCACGTTCCTCGGCGGCTGCCTGTTCACGGGTCGGACGGTCGGACGCGCCCTCGGCGCGTAGCCGGACGGTGAACACCTCGGTGCTCCGGCGCGCTCCGGATGCCCCCGACCTGGACCTACGGATAGGTTCGGGAGCGTGACGACTCCCTCTGCGCCGCTCGGCACCTCCGTCGGCCGCATCCCGATCGTGGACGTCTCCCCCGTCGCCGAGGCCGGGCGGTTCCCGGCCAAGGCGGTGGTCGGCGAGGCCGTGCCCGTCCGGGCCACCGTCTTCCGCGAGGGGCACGACGCCGTCGGGGCCACGGCGGTGCTCACCGACCCCTCCGGCCGCGACGTGGCGAGCGCCCGGATGGTCGACATCGCGCCCGGCCTGGACCGCTTCGAGGCGCGTCTGGTGCCGACGTCCGTGGGCGACTGGACGTTCCGGGTGGAGGGCTGGTCGGACCCGTACGGCACGTGGGCGCACGACGCCGAGATCAAGGTCGAGGCGGGCGTCGACGTCGAGCTCATGCTGACCGAGGGCGCCCTGCTGCTCCAGCGGGCGGCGGGCCGCACGGGAGCGGACGCGATGCCACCGGCCGCGGCCCGCGTGCTCCTCGACGCGGTCACCGCGCTGCAGGACGTCCGCGACACCCCGCACCAGCGGCTCACCGCGGGACTGTCCGCCCCGGTGCACGCGGCGCTCGCCGAGACACCGCTACGTGACGCCGTGACCCGGTCGGCCGCGTACCCGCTGACCGTCGAGCGTCCCCTGGCCCTGGCCGGCGCCTGGTACGAGCTCTTCCCCCGCTCGCAGGGCGCCCGGTACGACGCGGAGATCGGCGAGTGGGTCTCGGGCACGCTGCGCACGGCCGCGCTCGACCTGCCGCGCATCGCGGGCATGGGCTTCGACGTCGTCTACCTGACGCCCGTGCACCCGATCGGCTCGACGTTCCGCAAGGGCCGCAACAACTCGCTCTACGCCGACCAGGGCGACCCGGGCTCGCCGTACGCGATCGGCTCGCCCGCGGGCGGGCACGACGCGATCGAGCCGACGCTCGGCACGTTCGACGACTTCGACCACTTCGTCGCCGCCTCCCGCGCGCTCGGCATGGAGGTCGCGATCGACATCGCGCTCCAGTGCTCGCCCGACCACCCGTGGGTCACGGCGCACCCGGAGTGGTTCACCACGCGCGCGGACGGCACCATCGCGTACGCCGAGAACCCGCCGAAGAAGTACCAGGACATCTACCCGCTGAACTTCGACAACGACCCCGAGGGCATCTACACCGAGATCCGCCGGGTGCTGCAGGTGTGGATCGACCACGGCGTGACCCTGTTCCGCGTGGACAACCCGCACACCAAGCCGCTCGACTTCTGGGCGCGCATCCTCGCGTCGGTGCGGGCCGCCCACCCCGACGTGATCTTCCTGTCCGAGGCGTTCACGCGGCCGGCCATGATGCAGACCCTGGCCAAGATCGGGTTCCACCAGTCGTACACGTACTTCACCTGGCGGAACACGAAGGACGAGATCACCGCGTACCTCGCGGAGGTGTCGGGCGAGCAGGGCGCGTGGATGCGGCCCAGCTTCTGGCCGACGACGCACGACATCCTGCCGCCGTACCTGCAGGCCACGGGCGTGCGGGGCTTCGCGGTCCGCGCGGTGCTCGCGGCGCTGGGTGCCCCGACGTGGGGCATCTACTCGGGCTACGAGCTGGTCGAGGACGTGCCGCGGCCGGGCGTCGACGAGCAGATCGACAACGAGAAGTACGAGTTCAAGCCCCGCGACTGGTCGAAGGCCGACGCCATCGGCATCAACCTGCTGCTGGGCCGCCTGAACGAGCTCCGGCACACGCACCCGGCCCTGCAGCAGCTGCGCAACCTCACCGTCCTGCCGACGTCCGACGACGCCCTCGTGGCGTTCGCCAAGCACCTCGACGCCGAGCACTCCCCCTCGGGCCGGGCCGACACCATCGTCGTCATCGTCAACCTCGACCCGTGGAACGCCCGGGAGGGGTCGGTCCAGCTGGACCTGCACGCGTTCGGCCTGGACCCGGGCCGGCCGGTCGTCGCGCACGACATCCTGTCCGACGAGACCTACGAGTGGGGCCCCTCGGTCTACGTCCGGCTCGACCCGATGATCCGTGCCGCGCACGTGGTCCACCTGGTCGCGCCGTGAGCACCCCCGACGTCCCCGTCACCGGCCGGCACGCTCGGGAGCCGGCACCCACCACCGCGCAGATCGTGCTTCCCGCACGGCGCACCCCGACGCTGCCGCACCAGGAGGCGGACACGCCTGGCCTCACCGACGACCCGGAGTGGTACCGGACCGCGGTGTTCTACGAGGTCATGCTCCGGACGTTCTCCGACAGCTCGGGCCAGGGCAGCGGCGACCTGCGCGGCCTGATCGACCGGCTCGACTACCTGCAGTGGCTGGGCATCGACTGCCTGTGGCTGCCGCCGTTCTACCCGAGCCCCCTGCGCGACGGCGGCTACGACGTGGCCGACTACACCGCGATCGCCGGGCAGTACGGCACCATGGCCGACTTCACGGAGCTCATCGAGCAGGTGCACGCCCGCGGCATGCGCATCGTGGTCGACCTCGTGATGAACCACACCAGCGACCAGCACCCGTGGTTCCAGGCGTCGCGCTCCGACCCCGAGGGGCCGTACGGCGACTTCTACGTGTGGAGCGACGACAACACGAAGTACCAGGACGCCCGCATCATCTTCGTCGACACCGAGACGTCCAACTGGACCTTCGACCCCGTGCGCCGGCAGTTCTTCTGGCACCGGTTCTTCGGCCACCAGCCCGACCTCAACTTCGAGAACCCGCGCGTGGTCGAGGCCATGCTCGACGTCGGCCGGTTCTGGCTGGGCATCGGCGTCGACGGCTTCCGGCTCGACGCGGTGCCGTACCTGTTCGAGGCCGAGGGCACCAACTGCGAGAACCTGCCCGAGACGCACGCGTTCCTGCGCAAGGTCCGCGCCATGATCGACCAGGAGTTCCCGGGCCGGATCATGCTGGCCGAGGCCAACCAGTGGCCCGAGGACGTCGTGCACTACTTCGGCACCGAGGAGGAGCCGGAGTGCCACATGTGCTTCCACTTCCCGGTCATGCCGCGCATCTACTACTCGATCCGCGACCAGCGGGCCACGCAGATCATCGACATCCTGGCCGACACCCCGCCGATCCCGAACAACGGCGCCCAGTGGAGCACGTTCCTGCGCAACCACGACGAGCTCACGCTCGAGATGGTCTCCACCGAGGAGCGCGCGTCGATGTACGGGTGGTACGCGCCCGACTCGCGCATGCGCGCCAACGTGGGCATCCGGCGCCGGCTGGCCCCGCTGCTGGACAACTCGCGCAAGGAGATCGAGCTCGCGCACGCGCTGCTGCTGAGCCTGCCGGGCAGCCCCTGCCTGTACTACGGCGACGAGATCGGCATGGGCGACAACATCTGGCTGCCCGACCGCGACTCGGTCCGCACACCCATGCAGTGGACCCCCGACCGCAACGCCGGCTTCTCGACCGCGGACCCGGGCAAGCTCTACCTCCCGCTGGTCCAGTCGCTGGTGCACCACTACAGCCACACCAACGTCGAGGCCCAGCTGGCGCAGCCGACGTCGCTGCTGCACTGGGTGCACGGCATGCTCACGGTCCGGCGCCAGCACCCCGCGCTGGGGGCGGGCGACTTCGAGGTGCTGGCCTGCGACAACGAGTCGGTCCTGGCGTTCTGCCGGCACACGGACGACGAGACGATCCTCGTCGTCGCCAACATGGCGTCCACGGCACGCGCCGCGACCGTCACGCTGAAGGACCGCGCGGGCTGGTCGGTGCACGACGTGTTCGGCGGCGCCCCGTTCACCCCGGTCGCGGCCGACGGGTCCGCCTCGTTCACCCTCGGGTCGCGCGACTTCTACTGGCTGGAGCTGACGGCGCCGTGACCCTGACCGCCCGCACGTCCCCGGACGACGCGCGCCTGCTCGAGGTCGTGCGGGACTGGCTGCCGACGAAGCGCTGGTTCCCGGCGAAGGGGCAGGTCACCGAGCTGACCGCGACCGCCTCCTTCGCGCTCGCCCCCGACGTGACCGTGCTCCTGGTACGGGCCCGCGCGGGATCCATCGACGCGCTCCTGCAGGTGCCGCTGGTCCTCACCGACGGCCCGACCGCGGAGGCGATCGGCACGCTCGACGGCCGCAGCGTCCTGGACGGCGCCGACCACCCGTCGTTCCTGCGCGCGTGGCTCGCGGCCGCCGACGGCCCGGGCGCCGACGTCGACGTGACCGCCGCCCGGGCGATCTCGGGCGAGCAGTCCAACACGTCCGTGATCCTGCCGGGCGCGCGGCCGGGCATCCTCAAGGTCCTGCGCGCGGTGGCCCCGGGCGAGAACCCGGACGTCGACGTCCCCCGCCACCTGGTCGACGTCGGCTGGCAGCACGTCCCCGCGCCCCTGGCCTGGCTGCAGGCCGAGTGGCCGGGCCACGACGGCGAGCCGGTCACCGGCTACCTGGGGGTGCTCGCGGCGTTCGTCGACGCGGCCGAGGACGGCTTCGAGCTCGCGTGCGCGTACGCGGGCCGCGGCGAGTCGTTCGCGGACCTGGCCCGGTCGCTGGGGTCGATCACGGCGACGATGCACGACGCCCTCGTCCGGGCGTACGGCGTCGAGGAGGTCGACCAGGGGCCGGAGGAGGTCGCCCGCGCGGTCGCCACGCGGTTCTCGTGGGCGCTGTCCGCGGTCCCGTCGCTCGCGCGGTTCGCCGACGGCGTCGCGGAGGTCGTCGCCGAGGTGCGCTCCCTGCCGTCGGCTCCCCCGCGCCAGCGCGTGCACGGCGACCTGCACCTGGGCCAGGTGCTCCGCTCGCACGACGCCTGGTTCATCATGGACTTCGAGGGCGAGCCGCTCGCGCCGCTCGCCCAGCGCACCCGGCCCGACCTCGCCCTGCGCGACGTGGCGGGCCTGCTGCGCTCGCTCGACTACGCCGCGGCCGTAGGCGGCCTCTCGGGGGCCGCCGCCGCGGACTGGACCGCCGCCGCGCGCGCGGGCCTGCTCGCCGGGTACGGGGGCGGGGACCAGACGCTGCTGCGCGCGCTCGAGCTGGACAAGACCCTGTACGAGGCGGTCTACGAGTCCCGGAACCGACCGACGTGGCTGCCGATCCCGATCGCGGGGCTGGAACGGCTCACGCCCCCGCGGTGACCTCGAGCGGCAGCTCCAGCGGCATGCGGACGCCCACCTGCCGGGGGGCCAGCTCGCTCTGCAGCACCAGCGCGGCGGCGCCCACCGCGGCGGCCTCGGGCGCGTTGGAGGAGATCGTGACGCGCACGGCGTGGCTGCCGCGCGCGAAGAACGACTGCCCCAGCCGGCGCTCGATCTCGGGCAGGTAGAGCGAGCCCGCGAGCGCGAAGGCAGGCCCGGTGAGGATCACCAGCTCGAGGTCGAGCACGTTGGCCAGCGTCTGCGCGGCGACCCCGAGGTACCGGGCCGACCGCTGCAGCAGCTGCATCGGCAGGTCCTCGCCGCGGCTGGCGGCCCGGGCGAGCGACCCGAAGCTCTCGGCGACGTTGCGACCGGCGAGCTCGATCCCGGCCGCGCGGGCGGCCTCGACCACCGCCGCGGGGCCGGCCAGCACCTCGACGCAACCCACGCTGCCGCACCAGCACGGCGGCCCGTCGAGGTCGACGCAGATGTGTCCGACCTCCCCGGCGTTCGAGCTGGACCCGCGGAACACCGTGCCGTCGACGATGATCCCGGCGCCGATGCCCGTGCCCATGTAGAGCGCGGCGAACGCCGACCCCGTCGCGATGCCGCCCGACCAGTACTCACCGATCGCCGCGGCCGTGGCGTCGTTGTCCAGCAGCACGGGCAGGCCGACGGCGTCCTCGAGCGCCGCGCCGAGCGGGAACTCGGCCCAGCGCTGCATCACGGGCGGCGTCAGCGTCATGCCGGTGGAGGCAGAGATCGGTCCGGGCGAGACCACGCCGAGACCGAGGACGCGCCGGGGGTCGACGCCCACGCGCGTGATGGTGGCGCGGATCTCCGCGGCGATGCGGGCGACCACCTCGCGCGGGTCGTCGGACCCCGCGCCGGGCCGGCGCCAGCGCGCGACGATCGCGCCGCCGAGGTTCGCGATGACGTAGGTGATCCCGGCGTGGTCGAGGTGCACACCGATGGCGTAGCGCGCGGACGGGTCGAGCTGCAGGAGCATGCGCGGCTTGCCGCCGGTGGACTCGGCCCTGCCGACCTCGAGCACCAGGCCGTCGTCGATGAGCCGGCGCACCACCGTGGAGATGGTCGCCCCGGTCAGGCCGGTCGCGCGCGTGAGCTCGACGCGGCTGATCGTGCCGGCGGCCCGGATGAGGTCGAGGATCGCCGACCTGCTGCTGGCGTGCGCGGCGCCGAGGCCCGGCTGCGAGCCGCTCACACGTCCTCCTCCATGGGGTGTCCCCCTCCTGGCACACCATAACGATCCGGGAACGGGTGGAACCCGCCCAGACACGCCCGTTGACTAACTTTGTTCACTTGCCTAAGAATGCCACGCGGGAGCACAGACGCTCGACCCCGGGCTGCTGTGCCTCATCAGACCCCGGCCGGCACGCGGAGGTGCCGGCACGACGAGAGGATCAACGATGTTCCCTCACCAGCGCCGCACCCGCCTCGCGGCGGTCGTGGCCACCAGCTCGGTCCTCGCCCTCACGGCCGCCTGCTCGGGCGGCGGGAGCGGCGGCGAGGCCAACGACGACGGCACCCCGTCGGGGTCGATCACGGTCCTGACCTGGCGCACCGACCGCGTGGAGGACGGCACGTTCGACAAGTACGTCGAGGAGTTCAAGGCCAAGTACCCCGACGTCACCGAGGTCAAGGTCGAGGGCGTCAAGGACTACGAGGGCACCGTCAAGACCCGGATGAACACCGACGACTACGGCGACGTCCTCGCCATCCCCGGCTCGGTCACCCCGGACCAGCTCCCCGACTTCTTCGAGCCGCTCGGCGACCAGGCGGAGATGGCGAAGGAGTACCGCTGGATCAACGACAAGTCCTTCGAGGGCAAGTCGTACGGGATCCCCGTCGTCGGCAACGTCCAGGGCATCCTCTACAACAAGCGCGTGTGGGCGGACGCCGGGATCACCGAGTACCCGACGACCCCGCAGGAGTTCCTCGACGACCTGCAGGCCGTGAAGGACAAGGGCATCAAGGTCGCCCCGCTGTACACCAACTACAAGGACTCGTGGGCGCTCTCGCAGTGGGACGGGTGGCTCGGCGCGGTCACGGCCGACCCCGACTGGAAGAACGCGCTCGTCGAGCAGGACGCCCCGTGGACCGACGACAGCGACTACGGCGTGACCGACGGCCTGCTCTACGACGCGGTCGCCCAGGGCCTCACCGAGGCGGACCCGACCACCACCGACTGGGAGGGCTCGAAGCGCATGATCGGCGTCGGCGAGATCTCCGCGATGCAGCTGGGCTCGTGGGCGATCCCGCAGATGGCCGCGGCCGCCGAGGCGGCGGGCGCCGACCCGGCGGACATCGGCTACATGCCGATCCCGGTGCAGGTGGACGGCACGTTCCACGCGATGGCCGGCGGTGACTACAACCTCGGCATCAACGTGAACTCGAAGAACAAGGCCACCGCCCGCGCGTGGATCGACTGGTTCAACCACGAGTCGGGCTACTCCGAGGCCGAGGTCGGACTCTCGCCGATGATCGACGGTGCCGTCCCGGCCGCGCTCGAGGGCTTCATGAAGGACGTCGAGCTCATCACGGCGAACCCCGCGCCCGCGGGCAAGGAGTCGCTGTTCGCAGACATCGATACCGCGTCGGGCATCGTCACCACCGACCCCAAGTACCGCCTGCAGATCATCGACGACGCCCGCTCCGGAGCCCGCACCAAGGAGCAGATCTTCGACGACCTGAACGCCAAGTGGGCCGAGGGACGCGCCGACGCCGGCGCGTGACGACGCCATGACGACCGCATCCTCCAGCATCACCAGCCAGGTCGCCGCCCACGTGGCGGAGCCTGACCTGGCCCGCCCCACCCGGAAGGTTCCGGGGGGGGCGGGCCGCCGCTCCGCGTGGTACCGCCGGCTCACGCCGTACCTGTTCCTGCTGGTCCCGATAGGCCTGCTGCTGCTCCTCACGTACACGCCCGTGCTCAACATGTTCTGGTACTCCGTCACGGACTGGGACGGGCTCGACAAGACCAAGACCTTCGTCGGGCTCGACAACTACGTCGAGGTGTTCACGGACCCCGACAACCTGCGCGTCTTCTACGTCTCACTGTTCTACGTCGTCGGCTCGTTCGTGCAGATGGCGCTCGCGCTCTACTTCGCGACGATCCTGTCGTTCAAGGTCCGGTTCAAGAACCTCTGGAAGGGCATCCTGTTCTTCCCGTACCTCATCAACGGCGTCGCGATCGGCCTGATCTTCCTCAACTTCCTCAAGCCGGGCGGCGGCCTGGACACCGTCCTGATGAACACGGGCCTGCAGAGCCTCATCCACCAGTGGACGGGCGACCCGGACGTCGCGAACTACTCGCTCGCGGCCGTCTCCGTCTGGCGCTACACGGGCCTGACGTTCGTGATGTTCCTCGGCGCGATCCAGTCGATCAACTCGGAGATCTACGAGGCGGCCGCGCTCGACGGCGCCAACCGCTGGCACGAGTTCTGGTCGATCATCCTGCCGTCCATCCGCCCGATCGTCGGCCTGGCGTTCATCCTCGGCATCTCCGGCTCGCTGTCGGTGTTCGAGATCCCGTTCGTCATGACCAACGGCGCCAACGGGACGGAGACGTTCGTCATCCGCACCGTCTGGATGGCCTTCCAGCGCAACATGGTCGGGCTCGCGTCCGCGATGGCCGTCGTGCTGCTGCTCTTCGTCCTGCTGGTCACCTGGCTCCAGCGCAAGCTCGTCCCGGAGGAGGAGGTGGACCTCACGTGAAGGTGGCCGCCGGCACCGCGAAGTACGTCTCCCTCGTCGTCGCCTCGATCGTCACGCTGCTGCCGCTCGGGCTCATCCTGTTCGGGTCGTTCAAGACGAACCAGGAGTTCCTGGCGACGAACCCGTTCCAGCCGCCCGAGAACTGGTTCAACCTCGACAACTACGTGCTGGCCTTTACGCGGGGTGGCATGGCGCTGGCGTTCCTCAACACGGCGATCATCTTCGTCGCCGCCATCGCCGGCACCATCCTCATCGGCGCGGGGACCGCGTACGCGCTCGACCGCTTCCGGTTCCGGGGCCGCAGCCTCGTGCTCGTCCTGTTCCTGCTGGCCACCCTCGTGCCGGGGGTCACCACGCAGGTGGCGACGTTCCAGATCATCAACGCGCTCGGGCTCTACGGCTCGCGCTGGGCGCTCATCCTGCTGTTCATGGGCACCGACATCGTGTCGATCTACATCTTCGTGCAGTTCATGCGCAGCATCCCGCGCTCCCTGGACGAGGCCGCGATGATCGAGGGCGCCGGGCACCTGCGGATCTTCTTCCAGATCATCCTGCCCAACCTCAAGCCCGCGATCGCGACCGTCGTCATCATCAAGGGCATCGGCATCTACAACGAGTTCTTCCTGCCGTACCTCTACCTCAACGACCCGGACACCCTGCCGATCTCCACGGCGCTCTTCGCCTTCAAGGGGCCCTACGGCTCGCAGTGGGAGGCCATCTGCGCGTGCGTCGTGATCACGATCATCCCGATCCTCGTGCTCTTCCTGTTCCTGCAGCGCTACATCTACAACGGCTTCACGTCGGGCGCGACGAAGTAGGGGCGCCGACTCACACCCGCGTCGCGCGCACCAGCGCGATCCGCTCGGGCAGCTGCCGCGGCGCCTCGAGCCCGGCGCCCGACAGCAGGCGCCCGGGCAGCCGCAGGCCCTCCGGCGTCCACCATGCGAGCTCCGGACCGTCGACCCCGTCGCCGGGTGCCTGCGGGCGCACGTGGTAGGTCACGTCGGGGTCGAGCCCCGGGAGGGTGACCCGGTCGGCCGGCCCGGACGCCGAGCTCGCCGTGAGGGCGATCGCGAACAGGGCGTCCGAGCCGTCCTGCGCCACGACACCGTGCACGGCCACGGCCGGGTCGGCCAGGTCCGCGTGCACCGAGACCCCGGAGTGCAGCAGCGGCCGGACGTCCTTGTACAGGGCGACCCACGCGGCGAGCTCCGCGCGCTGCGCCTCGTCGGCCTCCTGCAGGTCCCACTCGATGCCCAGGTGCCCGAACAGCGCGGTCGCGGCCCGGAACGACAGCGCGTGCCTGCGGCCGGTGCTGTGCGCGGTCCCCGAGCCGACGTGCGCGCCGATCAGCTCGAGCGGGACCAGCAGGTTGGTCCACCGCTGGATCTGCTGACGCTCGAGCGCGTCGATGCAGTCGCTGGCCCACACCCGGTCGGTGCGCTGCAGGATCTCCAGGTCCACGCGGGCCCCGCCGGACGAGCACGACTCGATCTCGACCCCGGGGTGCAGCGCGCGCAGCTCGTCGAGCAGGCGGTAGACCGCGAGCGTCTGCCCGTGCACCCCGGGCGCTCCCCCGTGACCCGCGTCGACCAGGTCCCGGTTGTGGTCCCACTTGAGGTAGCCGATCGCGTACTCGGTGAGCAGCGCGTCCAGCCGCTCGAGGATGTACGCGTACGCCTCGGGCACCGCCAGGTCGAGCACCTGCTGGTGGCGGGCCTCGCGCGGCAGCCGGGACGGGACGCGCAGCATCCAGTCCGGGTGCGCGCGGGCCAGGTCGGAGTCGGCGTTGACCATCTCGGGCTCCACCCAGAGGCCGAACTGCAGGCCGAGGCCCGTCACGTGCGCGACCAGCGGGTGCAGGCCGTCGGGCCAGACGTCGGCCGACACGTACCAGTCCCCCAGCGCGCGGGTGTCGTCGCGCCGGTCGCCGAACCAGCCGTCGTCGAGCACGAACCGCTCGGCGCCGACGGCCGCCGCAGCGTCCGCCAGGGCGGTCAGCCGGCCGAGGTCGTGCTGGAAGTACACGGCCTCCCACGTGTTCAGCGTGACCGGCCGCGGCGAGCGCGGGTGCTGCGGGCGTGCGCGCAGCCAGGCGTGGAACCGGCCCGCGAGCGCATCGAGCCCGACACCCCACGACCCGTACACCCACGGGCTCGTGTACGACTGGCCGCGCGCCAGGCGGACCTCGCCGGACCCCAGCAGCTCGCCGCCGCCCAGCAGCCCGGAGTGGTAGTGGCTGCGCTCGGCCAGCGAGCGGTGGTTCCCCGACCACGCGGTGTGCAGGCCCCAGACCTCGCCGCCGCGGTGGCCGAACCCCGGCGTGCCCGCCACCAGCACGAAGGCCGAGTCGTACCCCGTGCGCCCGCGCCGGTTCTCGCGCAGGCGGGTGCCGTGCGTGAAGGCCGTCCGCTGCGGGCTGCGCTCGCGGGCCCACTTGCCGGAGAAGTCGAGCAGCTCGGTCGCGGCCGCGGGCACCGGCATCGTGAGCAGCAGCCCGTCCAGCCCGTACACCTCGTCGGCCTCGTTGGTCAGCACCGCCCGCTGCCGCACCAGGCCCTGGGCGGTGAGCTCGAGCACGAGCGTCAGCCCCAGCCGCGCCGCGTCGTCGACCGCCTCGACCGTGAGCCGCTGCGTGCCGTCCTCCTCGGTGGCCACGTCGTGCGCGCGGACGACGAACCGCGTCGAGAAGTCCTGCCCGTCGCGGCTCCCGACCAGGCCCGGCGTGCCGAGGAACCCGGCCGACTCCTGCGGCAGCACCGCGACCTCGACCTGCCCGTCGACCGGGTAGCCATGGGCGACCGGCCGCCACGCGCGACGCGCCTCGCCCGGCTCGAGGTCCCCGACGTCGCCGCCCCAGTGCAGGATCCGCGGCAGCGTGCCGCCCGTGAGGTCGACGACCACGCTGACCCCCGCGGCGCGCAGGTGGACGAGGATGTCGGGGGTGGCGCTGTCGGTCACGGCGGGTGTCTCCTGATCCGGTGCGGGCTGTCTGGCTCGGGCGCGTTCGACGCGCCCCTGCACGCTACGGGTCCGGGGCCGATCCCGGCGTCATTGACTTACTTTATTCAGTTGTCTAACAATGATCCCAGGGTACTTGCCAGATGTTCGGCTCCTCCCGGAGGTGCCGACGAGGCGCGACGCAAGGATGCGGCGCGCCCACGCCGGACCCCCGGACCCAGGAGCTCGTCGATGAACACCCAGGACCTGTACGACGGCTGGTCGCTGACCGCTGTCGCCGGCCCCGTCCCGGCCGAGCTCGTCGGCCGCCGCGTGCAGGCGCGCGTGCCCGGCACCAGCCACACCGCGCTGCTCGAGGCCGGGCTGATCCCGGACCCGTACGTCGACCGCCACGAGGAGGACCTCGCGTGGATGCGCCGCACCGACTGGGCGTACGAGCGCGACCTCGACCTGGCGCCCGCCGCCGCCGACGAGCGCGTCGACCTGGTGTTCGACGGCATCGACACGGTCGCCACCCTCACGTTCGACGGCCACGAGCTCGGCCGGACCGCGAACCAGCACCGGTCCTACCGGTTCGACGTGCGCGACCTGCTGCGCCCGGCCACCCAGCGCCTGCTGGTCCTGCTGTCGTCGGCGCTGGTGCACGCGGAGGCCGAGGCCGAGCGCCTGGGCCCGCGCCCCCTCGCCTACGACCAGCCGTTCAACATGGTCCGCAAGATGGCGTGCTCGTTCGGCTGGGACTGGGGCCCGGACCTGCAGACCGCCGGGCTCTGGCGCCCGGTGCGCGTCGAGCGCTGGACGGTCGCGCGCCTGGCGGGCGTCCGACCGCTGGTCACCGTCGACGCGGCGGGCACGGGCCACGTGGCGGTGCACGTCGACCTGGAGCGCTCGGGCCTGCCCGGCGGGGACGCGCCGCTCGTCGTGCGCGCGCGCGTCGCCGGCGCGGACGTGTCCGTGCCGGTCGCTGGCGGCTCGTCGACCGCCACGGTCGACCTCGAGGTCCCGCACGCACCGCTCTGGTGGCCGGTCGGACACGGACCGCAGCCGCTGGCCGACCTCGTCGTGACCCTGACCGCCCCGGACGCGCACGAGCACCTGGACGCGTGGACCCGCCGCATCGGCTTCCGCACCATCGAGCTGGACACCAGCACGGACGACGACGGCACCGCGTTCACGTTCCGCGTCAACGGCCGCCCGGTCTTCGTCAAGGGCGCCAACTGGATCCCCGACGACCACCTGCTGACCCGGATCACCCGCGACCGCCTCGCGCGCCGCCTCGACCAGGCCGTGGATGCGAACCTCAACCTCGTGCGCGTCTGGGGCGGCGGCATCTACGAGTCCGAGGACTTCTACGACCTCTGCGACGAGCGCGGCCTGCTGGTCTGGCAGGACTTCCTCCTGGCGTGTGCGGCGTACCCCGAGGAGCAGCCGCTCTGGGACGAGCTCGAGGCCGAGGCGCGCGAGAACGTCGCCCGCCTGACCCCGCACCCCTCGCTCGTGCTGTGGAACGGCGGCAACGAGAACCTCTGGGGCTTCCTGGACTGGGGCTGGCAGGAGGAGCTCGAGGGCCGCACGTGGGGCTTCCGGTACGCCACCGAGCTGCTGGCGCACGTGGTCGCGGAGCTCGACCCCACCCGCCCCTACGCGGACGGCAGCCCCTACTCCCCCGGCTTCGCGCTCACCGAGGTGCACCCCAACGACCCCGACCACGGCACCCACCACCAGTGGGAGGTCTGGAACCGCGTCGACTACCGCGTCTACGGCGACGAGGTCCCGCGCTTCTGCTCGGAGTTCGGCTTCCAGGGGCCACCCACCTGGGCCACCCTCACCCGCGCGGTCCACGCCGTCGACGGCGGGCCGCTGACCAAGGACGACCCGGCGTTCCTGCTCCACCAGAAGGCCGACGACGGCAACGGCAAGCTCGACCGCGGCATGGCCCCGCACCTCGGCGTGCCGGACGACTTCACCGACTGGCACTGGGCGGCCCAGCTCAACCAGGCGCGCGCCGTCCGGTTCGCCGTCGAGCACTACCGCTCGTGGTGGCCCCGCACGGCCGGCGCGATCGTCTGGCAGCTCAACGACTGCTGGCCGGTCACGTCGTGGGCGGCGATCGACGGCGACGAGCGGCCCAAGCCCCTCTGGTACGCGCTCCGTGACGCCTACGCGCCCCGACTGCTCACCGTGCAGCCGCGCGAGGACGGCGAGGTGCTCGCGGTCGTCAACGACACGGCCGAGATCTGGCAGGGCGTCGTGCGCCTCTCCCGCCGGCTGCTGGACGGCACCGTGCTCGCCGAGGAGGACCTCGCGCTCGCCGTCGGCGCCTGGTCCGTCGGCCGGCTCGCGCTGCCGACGACGGTCGCGACCCCCGCCGACCCGTCGCGCGAGGTGCTCGTCGTCCGGCTAGGGGACCTCCAGGCCGTGCACACCTGGGCCGAGGACGTCGACCTCGCCCTGGACCCGGCAGCCGTGCGCGCGACCGTCACCCCGGTGCAGGACGGCTTCCGCGTGGACGTCACCGCGTCGTCGCTCGCCCGCGACGTCACGCTGCTGGTCGACCGGCTGGACCCCGACGCCTCGGTGGACCGGGCGCTCGTCGACGTCCCGGCCGGCGAGACCGCCTCCTTCCACGTCCGCACCCGCGCCTCCGTCGACCCCGCCGCGCTGACCCGCGGCCCGGTGCTCCGCTCCGCCAACGACGTCATCGTGCCGCGCATCGGCGCGGAGAACCTCACTCGGTCGCCGGCCTGAACGCCCACGGGCCCTGGACGTCGGTGCGACCACCCCGCGATCGGCCTGACTGCCCACGGGCCCTGGGGGCGGTGGGCGTGACCTCACCCCGTCGCGGGCCTGACCGCCCACGGGCCCTGGGACGGTGGACGTGACCTCACCCCGTCGCGGGCCTGACCGCCCACGGGCCGCAGGTACGCTCGCGACCATGACGCAAGGTCTCGACGCCGTCGGCCTGGTACTCGCCCGACCTGCCCGGATGCTCGGCTTCGAGCCCTTCTTCATGGAGCTCATCGGAGGCATCGAGGAGTCCCTGGCCGGCGAGAGCCGCTCCCTGCTGCTGCACGTCGTGCCCGACCACGAGGCGGAGATCCGGACCTACCGCCGCTGGGGCGAGGGCAAGCTCGTCGACGCCGTCGTGGTGGTCAACGTCGCCCTGGAGGACTCGCGCCTCGACGTGCTCGGCGAGCTCGGCATCCCCACGGTCGTCGTCGGCGGCCCGCGGCCCGACCTCCCGTTCGCCAACGTGTGGATCGACAACGCCGAGGCCATGCGCACGGCGGTCACCTACCTCGTCGGGCTGGGCCACCGGCAGCTCGCGCGCGTCAGCGGCCCGCGCCACCTCGCGCACACCCAGGCCCGCACCGAAGCGTTCCTGGGCGAGTGCGCCCGGCTCGGCGCGCACGGCACCGTGGTCGAGGGCGACTACGGCGAGGAGTCCGGCACCCGCGCCACCCGCGCCCTGCTCGGCCGCGGCGCTCCGCCGTCCGCGATCATCTACGACAACGACGTCATGGCCGTCGCCGGCCTCGGCGTCGCGCACGAGATGGACGTCCCGGTCCCCGAGCGGCTCTCGCTGCTCGCGTGGGACGACTCGGCGCTCTGCCGCCTCTCCCTCCCCGCCCTGTCGGCCATGAGCCTCGATGTGCACGCCATGGGCGTCCAGGTCGCCGACTGCGTGCTCAACCTCCTCGCGTCGGGCACCGTCCGCTCGTACACCGCTCCCCTGCCCCGCCTGGTGGCCCGCGGCACGACCACCACGGCCCCGCGCGACGACGCCTGAGGGCGAGCCGGGAGGTCGCCCGCGTGCGTCCCGACGCCCGATCGAGCCTGAGATGCAGGTCACCGGGGCGACCACCCTGCGCTCGAACCCCGCTGGTGGTTGGGTAGGGGCATGAGCCCGGCCGCACCGTCCCCGGTCCCCGTCGACGACGACACCCTCCGCACCGTCGCCCACGGGGCGTACTACGCACCGCACGACGTCCTCGGGCCCCACGTCGGGGGTGGCGGGGTCACGGTCCGGACCCTGCGACCGCTCGCCGAGTCCGTCGTCGTCGTCACGTCGACGTCACGCGTCCCGGCGCGCCACGAGCAGGACGGCATCTGGGTGGCCGTGCTGCCCGGCACCGATGTCCCGGACTACCGGCTCGAGGTCACGTACGACGGCCACGCCGCCGTGGCCGACGACCCCTACCGCTTCCTGCCCACGGTCCAGGAGCTCGACCGCCACCTCGTCCGCGAGGGTCGCCACGAGCAGCTGTGGACCGTGCTGGGCGCCAACGTCCGCACCTACCCCGGCGAGCTGGGCGAGGTGTCCGGCACGTCGTTCGCGGTCTGGGCTCCCAACGCCCGGGCCGTGCGCGTGGTCGGCGACTTCAACTACTGGCAGGGCGCGTCGCACGCCATGCGCTCGCTGGGCGACAGCGGCGTCTGGGAGGTCTTCGCCCCGGGCGTCGGCGCAGGCGCCCGGTACAAGTTCGAGGTGCTGGGCAACGACGGGTCCTGGCGCCAGAAGGCCGACCCGCTGGCCCAGGGCACCGAGGTCCCCCCGGCGACGGCCTCCGTGGTCGTCCAGTCCACCTACGAGTGGACCGACGCCGAGTGGCTGACCGCCCGCAGCGCCCGCGACCCGCACACCGCGCCCATGAGCGTCTACGAGGTCCACCTGGGCTCGTGGCGCGTCGGGCTGTCCTACCGGGACCTCGCGCACCAGCTGACCGACCACGTCGTCTCGCTCGGCTTCACGCACGTCGAGCTGCTCCCCGTCGCCGAGCACCCGTTCGGCGGCTCCTGGGGCTACCAGGTGTCGTCGTACTTCGCGCCGACCTCCCGGTTCGGCCACCCCGACGACTTCCGCTACCTCGTCGACACGCTGCACCGCGCCGGCGTCGGCGTCATCGTCGACTGGGTGCCGGCCCACTTCCCCAAGGACGAGTGGTCGCTCGCGCAGTTCGACGGCACCGCCCTCTACGAGCACCCCGACCCGCTGCTGGGCGAGCACCCGGACTGGGGCACCTACGTCTTCAACTTCGGCCGGTCCGAGGTCCGCAACTTCCTCGTCGCCAACGCCACCTACTGGCTCGAGGAGTTCCACGTCGACGGCCTGCGGGTCGACGCCGTCGCCTCGATGCTCTACCTCGACTACTCGCGCAAGCCCGGCCAGTGGCGCCCGAACCAGTACGGCGGCCGCGAGAACCTGGACGCCATCTCGTTCCTGCAGGAGGCCAACGCGACGGCCTACCGCCGCACGCCCGGCATCATGATGATCGCCGAGGAGTCGACGGCGTGGCCCGGCGTCACCGCCCCCACCGACGGCAACGGCCTCGGGTTCGGCCTGAAGTGGAACATGGGCTGGATGAACGACACCCTCCGCTACATGGCCGAGGAGCCCGTGCACCGGCGCTACCACCACAACGAGATCACCTTCTCGATGGTCTACGCCTACTCGGAGCGGTTCGTCCTGCCCATCAGCCACGACGAGGTCGTGCACGGCAAGGGCTCGCTGTACGAGCGCATGCCCGGCGACCACTGGCAGAAGCTCGCCGGCGTCCGGCTGCTGCTCGGCTACCAGTGGACCCACCCCGGCAAGCAGCTGCTCTTCATGGGCAGCGAGTTCGCTCAGCAGACCGAGTGGGCCGAGTCCCGCTCGCTCGACTGGCACGCGCTCGACGACCCCGCCCACCAGGGCGTCCTGCGCTCGGTCGCCGACCTCAACCGCGTCTATAAGGAGACGCCGGCCCTGTGGCAGCTGGACCACTCGCCGGACGGCTTCGAGTGGATCGACTCCGACGACGCCTTCCGCAACACCCTGGCGTACCTGCGCAAGGGGTACGACGCCCCGCCGGTGGCCGTCGTCATCAACTTCGCCGGGATCCCGCACGAGGGCTACCGCCTGGCACTGCCCCGCGGCGGCCGGTGGCGCGAGATCTACAACTCCGACTCCGAGGCGTACGGCGGCTCGGGCGTGGGCAACCTCGGCGAGATCCAGGCGCTGCCCGAACCGCACTACGGCCGGCCGTACTCAGCCTCGATCCGCGTTCCCCCGCTGGGCGTCGTCGTCTTCGAGGCCGGCTGACCCAGCCCGAGCTCACGACACAAAGGGGAGCCCTCCGGGGCTCCCCTTTGTGTTGTCGCCGTTCGACCGGCCGTCGACGCGAGGGCCGCGTCCGCCACGACGGAATGTCAGGAGAAACAGAAAGAGCCACCCCCGAAGGGATGGCTCTTT
>NZ_JBGFQZ010000032.1:0-38386 GCF_041295535.1 Cellulomonas sp. ICMP 17802
GCCCGCGCCGATCCCGGTGCCGTGCGAACCCGTGCCGCCGGGCCACGCGCCGGGGTCCGTGCCGGGCACGGTGCCGTCCAGGCCGCCGTCGGGCGTCGTGTCGTGGCCGGTGCCCGGCGGGACGACCGGGGGCTCGTGCGGCGCGGGGGTGGGGTCGGCCGCGTGGTGCACGGGCGTCGTCGGGCCCCCGTGCGCAGGAGGCAGCACGGGCGTGGCGCCCCACGTGGGGGTGCCGGGGCCGCCGGCGGGGCTCGACGGTGCGGAGCCGCCCAGGCTCGGGACGCCGCTCACCGGCGCGCTGCTGCCCCGGGCGCCGTCGTCGCCGTGCTCCTCGGTGTCGCCGTCGTCGGGCCCCTCGGGCAGGTGGGTGGCCGGCGGGAAGCTGTCGCCCGCGGCCGCGAGGGAGGCGTTGAGGGTCTCGATCGCCTTGCGCGCGGCCTTCTCCCGCTCCGCCTCGCGCTGGTCGGACCAGATGCCGCCCGCGACGATCGCCGCGACCGTGCCGACGCCGGGCATCGCGATGGTGCCTCCCGCGGCCAGCGCGGCGCGCTCCCCGAGGCTGAGCTCGCCGTCGGGCAGGGCCCGGTAGTCCTCGCGCGCCTGCAGGATCGCCGCGCGGGCCGTGGCGGCCGACCGGGCGACGCCGTCGAACCGGTCGGCGGTGGTGACGATCGCCGTGGCCAGCTGCGCGAACGAGTCGCCCGCCAGGTCGGCCGTCGTGCCGCCGAGGCCCAGGTCGGTCGCCATCGAGCGCAGCGACTGGGCGTAGGAGCTCACGGCGTCGCCGATCAGACCGAGCTGGTCGGTGTCGTCGTGCAGCGACCCGACCTCGGCCCCGAGCGCGGCGCCCAGGTCGTCAGCGTGCTGTCCCATGTCGGTTCCCCTCGGCGATCGTGCGATGTGTCCGGGTGCCGGCCGCGGCCGGCGAGGTCAGGTGGCGGGCGGTGGCGCAGCGGCGCGCCGTCGAGCGGCCAGGACCGCGACCACGACGCCGGCGACGAGGAGCAGCGCCACGGCGCCACCCACGAGCAGGGGTGTGGACGGGCCGCCCGTGCCCCCGGCCGCCGGCTCGGCGGCCGGGTCCGAGGTCGCCGCGCTGGTCGGCGCGGCCGTCGCCGCGCCGTCGATCTCGGCGAGGCTCGGCCGGACGTCCGGGTCGTCGGTCAGCAGCGGGTTCTCGTCGGGGTAGGTCGTGGGGTCGTGCTCGAGCATCTGCCGCACGTTGACCGCCCCGTACCCCCAGGCGTCGTCGTGCCGCAGCTCGTGCTCCTCGCCGTCCGTGTTGCGGACCAGGGTCTGGATCAGCTGGTTCGCCGTGGCCGTCGGGTAGGCCGACCAGACGAGCGCGAGCGCCCCGGCCGTGTAGGCCGTCGCGTTCGAGGACCCGCTCGTGTAGTGGTAGACCGACCAGCCGTCGTCGGGGACGGTGGTGGCGAAGTACTCGCCCGGGGCGGTGACCGTCAGGCGCGGGTCGGTGTTGTTCCCCGCGGCGAGCCGGCCGTCCGGGCCGATCGACTCCACCGCGACGACGCCGTTCCCCGAGGCGGGGGCGCGCAGGCCCACCCCGCCGTCGTGCGGGGCCGCGGCGACGACGATCGCGCCGTGCTGGTGCGCGTACGCGATGTCCGACCAGTCCATGTCGGCCTCGGTGATCGACATGCTGATGATCGTGGCGCCGTCGTCGACCGCCTGCCGGATCGGGCTGCCGTCGACGCCCGCGGGCGGGTAGCACGTCGTCGTGCGGCCGCCATCACCGTCGTCGATGCCCGTGACGGCCGCGTAGTGGAGCAGGTGCACCCCGGGAGCCACCCCCAGCGTGCCCGGCTCGCCACCGACGCCCGCTCCCGTGCCCACCAGGATCGCGGCCATCGCGGTGCCGTGCTCGGCGGAGGGATCGGTGGTGCTGGCCGGCAGCGCGGCCCCGCCCTCGGTCGCGGCGCAGTACGACGGCTCGTGCACGGTGAGGTCCGTGCCGACCAGGTCGCTGATGCCGGGGTTGATCGGGGAGTCGATCACGGCGACGGTGACGCCGGCCCCGGTGGTCCGCTGGTGGATGTCGGCCAGCCCGGCCTGGTTCACGTACCAGAGGCCCTGCTCGCGGATCGGGTCGTCGGCCGCCGCGGCACCCGTGGCGCTCGCGGCGACGAGCCCGAGCAGCACCAGGACGGCACCGCAGGCGCGTGCGGGCAGCCTCATCCGACGTGACGGGTGATCGGGGCGCTGCTCGGGTCGGCCGGGGCGGAGTCCTGCACGCCGGGCGGCGGCGTCGCGCCATGGGGCGAGGCGTTCAGGCGCGCGGCCACCTGCAGGAGGCGCTGCTGGACGTCGGCGTCGGTGCTGACCAGCGCGCTCATGTTGGCGTGCAGCGCGGCGTGGTACTCGTTCAGCTGCGTGCGGATCTGCGCGAGCTCGGTGTCGAGCGACCGCAGCTGCCGGCGGTACAGGGCCACGAACTGCCCGGTGGCGCCCGCGTCGGACCACGTGCCGGTGGTCTGCCGACCCAGCAGGTCCTGGAGGGAGTCGCGCAGCATCGTCACGTACTCCTGCAGGTGCACCAGGGTCTCGAGGCGCTGCTTGACCACCTCGCGCTCGAGCTGGATGTCCCCTGCGGCCACCGTGGAACCTTTCGTCTGCGTGCCTGGGTCGGTGCCCATGCGTGTCCCCCTGCCCGTCGTGCGGTGAGGCTGAGCGCGGCGGTCGCGCACCCCGGGAGGTGCGCGACCGCCACGGGTCGAGCGGTCGCCGGCGCCCTCAGGGCGACGGCGGACGGTTCACCAGCGCGACGCGTTCGACTTCTCGGTCGACTGGTAGTCGTCGCCGGAGGTCGCCACGGCGCGCCCGACGTCGGCCAGCAGGGCCTTCATGTCCTCGATCGCGGCGGTCCACTTGGCACGGGCGGCCTCGTAGGACGACGCGGCCTCGCCCGACCAGTTCGCGCGCAGCGGCTGCAGCGAGGAGTCCATGTCGTTCAGGCGCGCCTCGATCTGGCGGGCGCCGGCCTGGATGTCGGCGGCGGCGGTGGCCAGGCCACCGAAGTTGACCTTCAGGTCGCTCATCGTCAGCTCCTCGTCGTTCAGCCGAGGCGACCCTGCAGTCGCGAGAACGTCGACTGCTGGGCGTCGTCGGACGCGGTGTAGGTGGACTGGGACGAGACGAGGTTCGACTCGAACTCGTTGAGCGCGGACACGATCGTGGTCGCGTCCTCGCGCCAGCGGGTCATCAGCTGGGTGAACGCGACGGCGCCCTGGCCCTGCCAGTGCGACCCGATGCCGGCCAGCTTGCCCTCCAGCGAGCTCAGCTCGCGCTGCAGCTCCCCACGGGACCGGGCGACGACGTCCGCGCCCTGCTTGAGCGCACCGTCGGCTGCGGAGACTTCAGCTGCCATGACACCTCCCCTGCACGCGGCCCCGGACCGCGGGACCGAATCATGGGACACCCCCCGGGACGGGCGGTGTCGACCGCGGGATAATCCCCACGGAACCGATCGGACCCTAGCCGAATCGGACACGGTCCGTCGCCCCGGGCGACGGCCTGTGGACAGCGTTCACCCGCGCGGCGGACGCGCTCGACGCGGCCCGGCCGGACCCCGGATGACCGGCGGTCCGGCCGCACGCCACTGGCTATGCTGACCGACGACCTCACGCGGATCGGCCGACGCCGACGCACCAGAAGGACGCCGATGACCGATCCGACCTCGTCCCCGACGCCCGTCGGGACGCTCCTGCGGGTCTCCGTGACCGCCGGGGACCGCCGGGTCGACCTCGGGGTGCCGGGCAACGTCGCGACGGCCGAGATCGTGCCCGGGCTGGCCCGCACGCTCGGCGTGCTCGACGCGGCGTCGGTGTACGGGGGGTACCGGCTGGTGCGCGCGGACGGCGAGCCCGTCGACTCCGCCCGCAGCCTGCTGGCCGCCGGCGTCGAGGACGGTGCGGTGCTGACCCTCGAGTCGGGTGCGCGCAAGCCCGAGGTGCGGGTCTACGACGACGTCGTCGAGGCGGTCGCCGACGCGGTCGAGTCGCAGTACCAGCCGTGGACCGCCCGCGACAGCGCGCTCGGCGCCGCGTGGGGCGCCGTGGCGCTCGTCCTGGTCGCCGCCGCCCTGCTCGTCGGGGCCGATCCCGCCGCGGCGATGCCCCCGGTCGTGGCGGCGGCCGGCGCGCTGCTGGCGCTCGCGTGCGGTGCCGTCGTCGGGCGCGTGGGCCGGGAGCCGGCCACGGGCCGCATCCTCGTGCTGGCGGCCGCCGTGCTCGGCGGGGTCGCGGGCCTGACTGCCGGGACGTCCGCGCCCGGCTGGGGCTGGCCGGCCGTGGGGGCGGGCCTCGGGCTCGTGGTCACCGGGCTGGCGGGCATGCCGGCGCTGGTCGACCGCCGAGAGCTCGCCGCCGGACCCGTCGTGCTCGGGCTCGCGCTCGCGGTGAGCGGCGCGTCGGTCGCGCTCACCGACGCCACGGCCGGCGAGGTCCTGGCGGTCGTGGTCGCGATCGTGGTCACGGCGAGCATCGGGGTGCCGTGGCTCGCGCTGTCCAGCACGCCGCTCCGCGTGGTCAGCGCCCGGACCGAGGCGGAGATCCTGCTCGACCCGCCCGTGGTCGACCCCGAGCGCGTGCGGCGCCAGCTCGAGAGCGGCCACCGGCTCCAGGTCGGGCTGCGGGTGGCGGTCGGCCTCTTCGCGCTGCTGGCCACCCCTGCCGTCGTCGCCACAGGTGCGGTCGGCACGGTCCTGCTCCTCGTCGGCTTCGCGGGCGTGCTGCTCTCGAGCCGGCAGTCGTACTCGCGCCTCGACGTCCTGCTCGTGGTCTCGGCCGGCATCCTCGGCATGGCGGCCACGGTGTTCGAGGCCGCGGTGCTGCACCCGTCCTGGCGCGGCACGCTCGTGGCGCTGGCCGGCGCGGGGGCCGCGGCCGTGGTCGGGGTCGGCCTGGTGGCGCCGCGCCAGCGCATCGGGCTGGCCCGGGCGGGCGACGTGCTCGAGGTGACCTGCCTCGCGGTGCTGCTCCCGCTGGGCGTCGCCGCCGCCGGGTTGGTCTGAGCGGCCGATGGCGTCCAAGCGTGACCTCGTCGAGGCGCAGACCTACAGCCGCCGCCGGCTCCTGACCGCGTTCGTCAGCGGGGCCCCGTCCGGGCAGGAGCTCGAGCCCACCAAGCCCATGCGCGGCGTCGTGGCGGGCATCCTGCTCACGGTGGTCCTGGTGCTCGGCAGCCTGGCGTACGGCCTGCTCAAGCCCACCCTCCCGGCCGGCTGGGACGACAGCTCGCTCGTGGTGGTCAAGGACGTCGGCACCCGCTACGTCGCCCTCAAGGGCACGCTCTACCCGGTGCTCAACACCACGAGCGCGCGCCTCGTGGTGCCGTCCTCGGGGTTCCACGTGGTGCAGGTGTCGGCGAAGGACATCGCGGGCACGCCGCGCGGCGCCACCATCGGCATCGCCGGCGCGCCCGACTCGCCGCCGCCGGCCGACCGGCTGGTGGGCACCGGCTGGCTGTCCTGCCTGGTGCCGGACGGCGCGCGGACCACCCTCGGCGTCGACCTGCCCGTGGACGGTGCGACCGCCACGTCGGGCGTCCTGGTGTCGGTCGACGACGACCTGTACGTCGTCGCGGGCGGCCTGCGCTACCTCATCCCGCTCGAGCACCAGGCGGCCGTGCTCCGCGCGCTCGGCCTCGACACCGCGACCCCCGTGCCGGCACCGGCCGGCTGGCTCAACCTGTTCCCGGCCGGCACCGACCTGGCGCCCGTGACCCTGCCCGACGTCGGCAAGCAGGTGCCGTCGGTCTCGGGGCTGCCCCTCGACACCGTCATCGGCACGGTCGTCGAGGTGTCGGGCGTGGGCACCGCCACCAAGCGGTACGTGGTCGACCAGGACGGCAACCTCGCCCCGCTGGGCGACCTGGCGCTGCCGCTGTACGAGCTGGGCTCGGGCCAGGACGCGGCGGTCGTGCGCACGAGCGCGGCCGACGTGGCCGGCGTGCGCACCGCGACCGAGCCGGTCGCGCCGGCGGACTGGCCGCAGGCCGCCCCCGTGGCGGTCCCCGCCGACCGGTCGGCGTGCGCCCGCCTGAGCACGGGCGACGACGGTCGGGTCGACCTGGTGACGACGCTCGCCGACCCCGACGCGGCCCCGGGCGTGCTGGTGGCGCCCGGCGGCGGCGCCCTGGTGCGCGCGGCGGACACCGACGGCGGCGCCGGGGGAGTGTCGCTGGTCGACGAGAGCGGGACGGCGTACCCGGTGCCGGACGCGAGCGACGAGATGCTCGCCCGGCTCGGGTACACCCCGACGCACGTCACGCGCGTGCCGCCGGCGTGGACCGCCCTGCTGCCGGCCGGTCCGGCGCTCACCCAGGACGCGGCGGCGATGCAGGTGGGGGCGGCGGGCGCATGATCCGCGGGCTGGCCGCAGGCGCCGCCGTCGCCGTCGGGCTCGTCGCCCTGGCGTCGCCGGCGGTCGCGGCCGACGCCGCGTGCGAGCTGGACCACCCGGTGCAGGTCGCCACGCGGCCCCCGGCCCTCGACCGGCTCTCGGCCGACCTCGCGTGGACGACGGCGACGGGGGCGGGCGTGCTCGTGGCCGTCGTCGACTCCGGGGTCGACCCGAGCAACCCGCACCTCAGCACGGCCGTCGTGCCGGGCGCCGACCTGGTCGGCGTCGCGGTGGAGACGACGGGCCGCACCGACGTGTTCGGCCACGGCACGGCGGTGGCGGGCGAGATCGCGGCCCGCCCGGTGCCGGGCTCGGGCGTCGTGGGGCTCGCGCCCGGCGCCACGATCCTGCCCGTCCGTGTGTACTACGCCGACGACGACCAGGCGGTGCGCGAGGGGGTGGCGCCAGACGCCGGCCGGATGGCCGCCGGGATCGCGTACGCCGCGGCGCACGGTGCCCGGATCATCAACGTGTCCATGAGCACCACGGTCGACGACCCCGCCCTGCGCGCGGCCGTCGCGCAGGCCACGGCCGCCGGCGCCCTCGTGGTGGCCAGCGCGGGCAACCGGAGGACCGCCGACGACAAGGCCGACGTGCCGCACTACCCCGCGGCCTACCCGGACGCGCTGTCGGTGACCGCGGTCGACGTGGACGGCAACGCCACCGAGGACTCGGTGCACGGCGCGCACGTCGACGTCGCCGCGCCCGGCACCAACGTGCTGACCACGCTGCCCGGTGGCGGCGACTGCCTGCTCGGGGTCGAGGCGTCCAGCAGCTACGCGACCGCCTACGTCAGCGCGGCTGCGGCGCTGCTGGCCGAGCAGCACCCGACCGAGACGCCCGCGCAGTGGGCCTACCGGCTGGAGGTCACCGCCGCGCGGCTGCACCCGGCGCAGCGCGACGACCTCGTCGGGTGGGGCGTGGTGCGGCCGGCGTCGGCGCTCGAGCTCGTCGATGACGGGTCGGCGCCGGGCCCGGACAGCCCGACCCGGCCCCGGCCGGCCGCGCAGCCCGCGCCCGCCCAGGTGATCGACACGTCGGTCGAGGAGTCGCCGCTGGCCGGTCCGCGCCGGGACGCCGCCTGGTGGATGCTCGGTGGCCTGACCGCGGTGGCCCTGACCGCCCTCGGGGCGCGCCTCGTCGGCGCGCGCCGCCGCCCGGTGCCGACGACGGTCGCCTCATGATCGACGAGCGCGTCCGGCTCGAGGTCGGCGTGGCGACCGCGCAGGCGCACCGCGCGCAGAACGAGGACAGCCTGGTGGCCGCCGACGGCGTGTACCTGGTGGCCGACGGGATGGGCGGGCACGACGCGGGCGAGCTGGCCAGCGCCACGGCGATCGACGTGCTGCGGACCCTGGGCGACGACGCCACGCCGACCACCACAGACGGCGTCCGGCGCGCGGTGGCGGCGGCGCACGCGGCCGTGCGGCAGCTGCCCTCGCCCAGCGGTCGTCGGCCGGGCACCACCGTGACCGGCGTGGTGCTCACGTCGCACGGCGACACCCCGTGCTGGCTCGTGCTCAACGTGGGCGACTCGCGGACCTACCGCATGGCGGGCGGCGTCCTCGAGCAGGTCACGCGCGACCACTCGGAGGTCGCCGAGCTGGTCGCCAAGGGTCTCGTCCCCGCGGACCAGGCGAACCGCCACCCGCGGCGGAACGTGGTCACGCGCGTGCTCGGGGGCGGTGCGTCCGAGGTCGAGCCCGACGTCTGGCTGCTGCCGGTGAGCCCGGGCGACCGGATGCTCGTGTGCTCCGACGGGCTCACGGACGAGCTCTCCGACGCCCGCGTCCAGGCGGAGCTGCGCGCGGCCGACGAGGCGCAGCAGGCGGCGGACCGGCTGGTGGCGGCCGCGCTGGCCGCGGGCGGCCGGGACAACGTCACGGCGATCGTCGTCGACGCGACGCTCATCCGGCGCTGACCCGCTCCGCGCGGCGGCTCAGCCGCTGCGCCCGGCCGGTGCGCACGCCGTCGACGGTGAGGACGGCGAGCGCGACCCACACGAGCCCGAACCCCCACCACCGGGCGGCCGGCATCTGCTCGTGCAGGACGAGCACGCCGATGAGGAGCTGGAGCACGGGCGCGATGTACTGGAGCAGCCCGATCATGGACAGCGGGAGGCGCCGGGCGGCGGAGTTGAACAGCAGCAGCGGCACGGCGGTGACGATCCCGGACGAGGCCAGGATCAGCGCGTGCCCGAGGCCCTCGGTGGCGAAGGTCCCCGTCCCGGTGGCGCCGAGCCACACCAGGTAGCCGAGGGCCAGGGGAGCGAGCACGAGGGTCTCCGCCGCGAGGCCCGGCACCGCGCCGACGCTGCGGCCGACCCGGTTCTTGATCAGCCCGTAGAACCCGAAGCTGGTCGCCAGGGTCAGGGCGATCCACGGCAGCTGCCCGTAGCCGGCCGTGATGACGACGACGGCCGCGGCGCCGAACCCGAGCGCCACCCACTGCACCGGGCGCAGCCGCTCGCGCAGCACCACGACCGCGAGCGTGACCGTGACCAGGGGGTTGATGAAGTACCCGAGCGCGGCGTCGACCACCCGGTCGGTGAGGATGCCGAACACGAACACGAGCCAGTTGACGGCGAGGAGCACCGCGGCGAGGGAGAGCAGGCCGAGCGTCCGCCGGTCCCGCAGGGCGGCGACGAACGCGCCCCACGTCCGGGTCACGGCGAGCAGCAGGAGGCAGAAGAGCAGCGACCACACGACGCGGTTCGCGATGATCTCGACCGCGCCGGCCGGCTGCAGGAGCGGGAAGTAGAGCGGGAGCACGCCCCACAGCACGTAGGCGCCGACGCCGGCCGCGAGGCCCGGGCCGTTCAGGGGTGCCGACGTCGGACGGGCGGGCGCGGGGGAGTCGGGCACCCGCTGAGCCTAGGTCCCCGGTGCCGGGAGCCTGGCGCCCGTCCCGCCCGCGGTGACCTGCGGGTCCGTCTCACGTCTGTCCAGATGCTGGCGCCCGGCTGAGGGGCGCCTGACCCGCGGTCCTACACTGGACCGAGCACAGTCCTGCACCGTGCCGTCTGTCGTGCGCACTGGCCATCGCCGGGGGCCGGCAAGACGCATCCCGCCCGCAGGGCTCCCCTGATCGGAAGGCACCCGCGTCCCGTGAGCACCCCGACTCTGCGAGTGGCCGTCGTCGGCGCAGGACCGGCCGGCATCTACGCCGCCGACATCCTGTCGAAGACCGACCTCGACGTCAGCATCGACCTCTTCGAGCGCCTGCCCGCGCCGTTCGGCCTCGTGCGCTACGGCGTCGCGCCCGACCACCCGCGCATCAAGCAGATCATCGTCGCGCTGCACAAGGTGCTCGAGCGCGGCGACATCCGCCTGCTGGCCAACGTCGACTACGGCACGGACCTCAAGCTGGACGACCTGCGCCAGTTCTACGACGCGGTCATCTTCTCCACGGGCTCCATCCGCGACGCCGCGCTGCCGGTGCCGGGCATCGACCTCGAGGGCTCGTACGGCGCCGCCGACTTCGTGTCCTGGTACGACGGCCACCCGGACGTCCCCCGCACGTGGCCCCTGGACGCCCAGCACGTCGCCGTCCTCGGCGCCGGCAACGTGGCGCTCGACGTGGCGCGCATCCTGGCCAAGCACGCGGACGACCTGCTGCCCACCGAGCTGCCGGCCAACGTCTACGACATCCTCAAGGCCTCGCCGGTCACGGACGTGCACGTGTTCGCCCGTCGCGGCCCGGCGCAGGTGAAGTTCTCGCCGCTGGAGCTGCGCGAGCTCGGTCACGTGCCGGACGTCGACGTCATCGTGTACCCCGAGGACTTCGACTTCGACGAGGGCTCGATGGCGGCCATCCACTCCTCGAACCAGACCAAGCAGGTGGTCAAGACCCTCACGGACTGGACCCTCAAGGAGCCGGAGGAGAACACCGCGAGCCGGCGCATCCACCTGCACTTCCTGCACAAGCCGGTCGAGATCCTGGGCGAGGACGGGCACGTCGTGGGCGTCCGCACGGAGCGCACGGCCCTGAACGGCGACGGCAACGTCACGGGCACCGGGCAGCTGCAGGACTGGCCCGTCGAGGCCGTCTACCGCGCGGTCGGCTACTTCGGCTCGCCGCTGGTCGACATCCCGTTCGACGACGTCGCCGGCGTGATCCCGAACCGCGAGGGCCGCGTGGTCGACGTCGACGGCGAGCACCTGCCGGGCGTGTACGCCACGGGCTGGATCAAGCGCGGACCGGTCGGCCTCATCGGGCACACCAAGTCGGACGCGTCGGAGACCATCCGCCACCTGGGCGAGGACGTGGCCGCGGGCGGCGACGCGTTCTACACCGCGACCGACCGCGACCCCGAGGCGGTGACCGAGTTCCTGCACGGCCGGGGCGTCGACGTCATCACCTGGCAGGGCTGGGAGCTCCTGGACGCCTACGAGCGCTCGCTCGGCGAGCCCCACGGCCGCGAGCGCGTGAAGCTGGTCCCGCGCGACGAGATGGTCTCGGTCTCGCTCGGCCGCAACGCCTGAGCGTCCCCGCACCACTGGGCCCGTCCGGCGATCTCGCCGGGCGGGCTCAGCCCGTGATGCGCCGGAGGAACTCGCGCGTGCGCTCCTGCTGCGGGTCGCCGAGCACCTGCTCGGGCGTGCCGCGCTCGTGCACGCGGCCCTCGTGCAGGAAGCAGACCTCGTCGGCCACCTCGCGCGCGAAGCCCATCTCGTGCGTGGCGACGACCATGGTCAGTCCGGTCTGCTTGAGCTCGGCCAGCAGCGAGAGCACCTCGCCGACGAGCTCGGGGTCGAGCGCGCTGGTCACCTCGTCCAGTAGCATCACGGCGGGCTTGCCGACGAGGGCGCGGGCGATGGCCACGCGCTGCTGCTGACCGCCCGAGAGCTCGTCGGGGAAGGCCTGCGCCTTGGCCGCCAGCCCGACTCGGTCGAGGACGGCGAGGGCCTCGGCCTCCGCGTCCTCGCGCGAGGCCTTGTGCACCAGGCGGGGCGCGAGCGTGACGTTGTCGATCACGCGCAGGTGCGGGAACAGGTTGTAGGCCTGGAACACCATGCCGATCCGGGCGCGGACCGCGTTGGCGTCGAGCCGGGGGTCGGTGATGTCCTGCCCCTCGAGCTCGATCACGCCGTCGTCGACCTCCTCGAGCAGGTCGACGCAGCGCAGCAGCGTGGACTTGCCCGAGCCGGAGGCGCCGATGAGCACGACGACCTTGTGCGCGTGCACGTCGAGCCAGAGGTCGTCGAGGACCACGTGCTCGCCGAACGCCTTGCGCACCCCGCGGACGGACAGCAGCGGCGCCGGCACGTCCAGCGGCCTGCCCGGCATCGGGTCGCGCATCGGGCCCGGGCTCACCGCAGCGCCCCGCCGCCGGCCAGCGCGCCCTGCGACCCCACCCAGCCGGAGCGCCGGGCGAATGCGTCCGTGAACCGGGTTAGCGGGATGGTCAGGGCCACGAACAGGACGCCGGCCACGACGTAGGGCGTGAAGTTGGCGTAGCGCGCGGTCTCGATCTGCGCGGCGCGGACCGCGTCGATGGCGCCGAGGATCGAGATGAGGCCCGAGTCCTTCGACAGCGCGACGAGGTCGTTGAGCAGCGGCGGGATGACGCGGCGGACGGCCTGGGGGAGCACCACGTGCCGCATCGCCTGCGCGTGCGTGAGCCCGAGGGAGCGGGCAGCGGCCACCTGCGACGGGTGCACCGACTCGATGCCGGCGCGGAACACCTCGGCCACGTACGCCGAGTACGTCAGCACGAGGGCGAGCCCGCCGAGCACCACCGCCGACGTCGGGATGCCCTGCAGCCGCAGGCCCGGCAGCCCGAACCCCACCAGCAGCAGGACGAGGATCAGCGGCAGGCCGCGGAACACGTCCACGTACGCGGTGGCCAGCGCGCGCACGGGGTAGAACACCGGGCCGCGCAGGGTGCGCGCCAGCGCGAGCACCATCGCGAGGACGACGATGAAGACCGCGCTGACGGCCATGACGCGGATGTTCAGCCAGAGCCCCTCGAGGATCGCCGGGAACGACGCCGTGGCCACGTCCCAGTCGAAGAAGGAGGCCTTGACCCGCGGCCACCCCGGCGACGAGGTGAGCGCGAGCACCGCGACGGCGACGAGCGCCACCGTCGAGACGGCCGCGACGCCGGTGGACCGGCGCGTGCGCGCGCGGCGGTAGGCGTCCCGCTCCTGCTGGCGCGCGGAGGGCACCCAGCTCACGGGGCTGACGGGGCTCACTTGAGGACCGGTGCACCCGCGGCGTCGGTGAGCCACTGAGCCTCGAGGTCGGCCAGCGTGCCGTCGTCGCGCAGCGCGTCGACCGCGTCGGTGACCGGCGCGGTGAGGGCGCTGCCCTTGTCGAGCACCAGGCCGAACTCGTCGCCACCCGCGCTGTCGGGGAGCTGGCCCACCAGGATGCCGCCGTCCAGCTCGGCCGCGGTGATGTAGAGCGCGGTGGGCAGGTCGACCACGATCGCGTCCACGAGGCCCGACGTCAGCGCCTGCTTGACCTGGTCGTTGTCGTTGAACGGCGACACGGGCGTGGTCGGGTCGATGACGTCCTGCGCGGCCGTCAGGCTGGTCGTGCCGACCATCGCGCCGATCTTCAGCGCCTTGAGGTCGGCGAGCGTCTTGGCGGCCGCGCCGGCCGAGCCCTCGAGCGTCACGACGGCCTGCGAGGTGGTGTAGTACGGCGACGAGAAGTCGAGGTTGGCCTTGCGCTCGTCGCTGATCGACACCTGGTTGATCGCGAAGTCGAACTTCTTGGCACCGGGCGCGATGATCTGGTCGAAGCTCGCGACGGCCCACTCGACGTGGTCCTTGTCGAAGCCCAGCTGGTCCGCGACCGCGTAGGCGACGGCCGACTCGAAGCCCTTGCCGCTGCTCGGGTCGTTGTCCACGACCCACGGCTCGTAGGCCGGGTCGGACGTGGCGATCGTCAGCACGCCCTCCTTCACGGTCGCCAGGCCGCCGTCGCTCGGGGCGGTCCCGGTGGACTCGTCGGTCGGGGCGCACGCGGCGAGCGCCAGGGCGGCCATAGCGGCAAGGGCTGTCCAGCGGGCTGTGCGCACGGTCATCTCCGGAGGCTGTCGTGGGGACGTGGGGCAAGGATACGAGGGAACCCGCAGGCCGCGGCACGCGTTCCACGGGTGCACGCGCACGGGAGGAGAGAGAAGGACCATGGGCCACCAGCACTACAACGGCGTCAAGACCGCCGCGCTCTTCGGGGCGATGTGGGCCGTCCTGCTCGGCATCGGCTGGCTGCTCGGCGGCGGGACCCCGAAGTTCCTGCTCCTGTTCACCGGCCTCGGGCTCGTGATGACGGCGTACAGCTACTGGAACTCCGACAAGATCGCGATCCGCGCCATGCGGGCCCGGCCGGTCAGCGAGATCGAGCAGCCCGGCATGTACCGCATCGTCCGCGAGCTCTCGACCGCAGCGCGCCAGCCCATGCCGCGCCTCTACGTCTCGCCGACGGCCGCCCCCAACGCGTTCGCCACCGGCCGCAGCCCCAAGAACGCCGCCGTCTGCTGCACCGAGGGCATCCTCGGCCTGCTCGACGAGCGCGAGCTGCGCGGGGTCCTCGGCCACGAGCTCATGCACGTGTACAACCGCGACATCCTCACGTCGTCCGTGGCGGCGGCCGTCGCCGGCGTCATCACGTCGCTCGCGCAGTTCGCGCTGTTCTTCGGCGGCGGCAGCGACCGCGACCGCGGCGGCAACCCGATCGCCGGTCTGCTGCTGGTGTTCCTCGCCCCGCTGGCCGCGACGATCATCCAGCTCGCGATCAGCCGCACCCGCGAGTTCGACGCCGACGAGGACGGCGCCACGCTGACCAACGACCCGCTGGCGCTGGCCTCGGCGCTGCGCAAGCTCGAGCAGGGCACGCAGGCGCGGCCGCTGCCGCAGGATCGCCAGCTGGTCGACGTGTCGCACCTGATGATCGCCAACCCGTTCCGCGGGGCCGGCATGGGCCGGCTGTTCTCGACCCACCCGCCCATGGCCGAGCGCATCGCGCGCCTCGAGAAGCAGGCCGGTCAGCAGGGCGGCGTCACGCGCTACTGACTGGTCAGGCGAGGACGGCTCCGACCACAGCAGCGGCCACCCACAGCAGCAGGACTGTGGCGCCCGGGGTCAGCACGAGCCCGGGAGACCGGTGCGGGAGAGCGGTCGGCGCCGGACGTGCCGCGTCGACGAGCCGCACGACGTCCTGCGGTCCGAGGGCTCCGGGCAGGAACCGGCCGAGGTCGCGGTGCTGGTGGACGACGAGCGCGTCGGTGGGATCGGTCACGCGCAGGACGACGGAGTCGGCGTCGGCCACCACCCGCTCCAGCTCGGACCACCGGACGAGCGCGCTGAACACCGCCGACCGGATCCGGACCCCGGCGGCGGAGAGCACCAACCTGTCCTGGGCCATCGTGGCCCACGTGTAGCCGACGACGAGCGCCGGGACGAGCTCCCACCGGACGCGCGTCGGCACGACGTCGGCGAGCCACCACGAGAGCGCACCGATCGCGGGTGTGAGCAGCCACGGGAGCCATCGTCCCGTGGCGCCGACGAGTGCGCGCCAGAGCCGTGGCGGCCGACGGGTCGCCTCGGGCGCGAGCGTGAGCTGGTCGGTCGGCGAGCGGCGGTCGCGCGGGTCTGACTGCGACCGGCCCACGCCCAGCAGCCGCAGCGCCGTGTCGACGGCGCGCAGGCGTCGGTCCCGTGCCGGGCGGTCCACGACGAGCCAGCGGTCGTCCTCGGTCCGCAGGACGGGCTCGTCGCCCTGGGCGAGCAGCCCGAGCACCTGGACGACCGTCGGCCCGGCCAGAGGTGCCTGCGCGAGCGCCCGCGCCCGGTCCGAGAGCTCGCGGTCGGCCCGCTGCTCCGCACCGAGCGCAAGCAGCTCCTCGTCCGACATCCGCGCGACGGCGTCGGACTGGGCAGCGCCCCAGCCGGCGTACTCGTTGTCGTCCCGGTCGGCTCCGCCGTCGTCGAATGGCTCGTCCTCGAGCTCGTCGTCGTCCCACCCCACGTCGGGCTCCTCGTCGAGCGGGTCGATCCACCAGCCCACCCGCACACGGGTCGTGGTCGTGCCCGCGGCACCCACCGGCTCGAGGTCCAGCCACCGCCCGCCCGTCGGGACGGCGACGAACGTCGCCATCGGCGCACCCTGGTCGAGCAGGCGGCCCCCGGCGCGCCGCCGCCGCCGCTCGTCGCGCAGGAACACGACCGCGGTCAGCAGCCCCGCCGACGCGAGGAACAGCGAGCCGCTCGCGTCGAACGGCTCGGCGGCGAGCTCTACCCGGTCCGTGCCGGGCGCGACGAGCACCGCGGTCGGTGCGCCCACGTTCGGCGTCGTCGCTGCCGTGGCGACCCGCACGACGGTGCCGTCCTCGAGGCCCACTCGGGTCGTGAGCTCGTCGTCGGAGACGGCGACGACCGTGCCGTCCACGGCGTGGGCGGCCTCGAGGAACGCGCGCGAGGCCAGGTCGTCGTGCACCCACCACCCGGCCGCGACCACCCCTACCGCGAGGCCGCCGACCGCGACGAGCGACGGCACCACGCGCCGCCGCCGCACGAGCGCGCGCAGGTGTGGCCCGCCCGCCGGCACGGTCGCCGTCGTCGCCCATGAGCGGGCCACGACGCGCTGCCGCACGGCACCGAGGGCGTCGGCCAGGGCGAGGAGCACGAGGACGAGCGCGACGGCAGCCCACACCGGCCGGACGCCCTCGGCCATTGGCGTCGCGACGAGGGCGGTCGCGGCCAGCGCCGCCCAGCCGATCGTCGCGTGCGGCCGGGCGACGAGCAGAGGGATCGCGGCGAACGTCATGCCCTGCGGGACGGCGGACAGGATCCATGCGGCCGTCGAGACCTGGGCCACCGTCGCAGCAGGGACGTCCAGCGAGGCGAGCACCGCGCCCGACAGCAGGATCGGCGCGACCACGGTGAGGAGTCGGCGCGGCACCCGGGCGGCCCAGGTGCGGGCGTCGGCGGGCGTCGGGACGGCGGGGGAGGGCTCGGGCACGACCGGAAGGGTAGACGGACGCCGGCGCGGTCGTTGCGCCGGCGCCCGTAGGTTGCTCAGCGGTAGTTGGTGAACTGCAGGTCCGCGTCCACGTCGGCGCCCTTGAGCAGCGCGATCACGGCCTGGAGCTCGTCGCGGCTCTTGCCGGACACGCGCAGCTCGTCGCCCTGGATCTGGGTCTTAATGCCCTTGGGGCCCTCGTCGCGGATGATCTTCGCCACCTTCTTGGCGGTCTCGCTGCTCAGCCCCTCCTTGATCAGCGCCTCGAGCCGGTACTCCTTGCCGGACGGCTTGGGCTCGGGGCCGTCCTCGCCGGTGTCCAGGGACTTCAGCGAGATGCCGCGGCGGATCAGCTTCGACTGGAACACGTCGAGCACGGCGAGCACCCGCTCGGACGAGTTGGCGATCATGAGGATCTTCTCGCCGCTCCACGCGATCGACGCGCCCACCCCCTTGAAGTCGTACCGCTGGGCGATCTCCTTCGAGGCCTGGTTGAGGGCGTTGTCCACCTCCTGGTGGTCGACCTTGCTGACGACGTCGAACGAGGCTTCGCTCGCCATGGCTGTCCTCCTGCTGTACCGGGTGGGGTCGGTGGCCGGGCGGCCGGCTCGCGGTTTCGCAAGCACTGCCCGGGAGTTGCTATCCTTCCACCCGCACGCTGCACGCGCGTTCGCCCCCAGGGCGACCTCTCGGTCGGTGGGCACACCCTTGGCGGGTTACCCGAGTGGCCAAAGGGGGCTGACTGTAAATCAGCTGGCAACGCCTACGGGGGTTCGAATCCCTCACCCGCCACGGACCGGACGGCCGCTCTCCTCGTGAGAGCGGCCGTTCGTCATCTCCGGGCGCCGGCCGCGCGGGAGAGCGCGACGGCGGTGCACAGGACGGCCGCCCCCACCGCGGCGACCATCACCATCCCCGACCCGGAGCCGTTCCGCAGCGCCCAGACGACGGTGGCGTAGGCGCTGGCGACGAGGAACCCGTACGCGGTGGCCGCGACGAACCGGTCCATGTCCTGGCCCGTCCGCAGCAGGACCGCGACCGCAGCGACGGCGACCGCCACCGCGGGGATCAGCACGCCCCACCCGGTGAGCTTGAACAACGAGTAACCCTCCGAGGGCACCCAGAACACCGGACCGACCACGCCGACGGCACCGAGCACGAGGGCGACGACGGGCGCGGCGCCGGGCCACCTCCACGCCGGCTCGACCGCCCGGACGCCGGCCCTGGCGAGCGCGACCGCCACCAGCGCGAGCCCGACAACCGAGCCCGCCACGACGACCAGCCACGACGGCTGGTCGTCCGTGAAGAGGAAGGCGGACGCCAGGCTGAAGACGCCGGACGTCAGGTAGGCGAGCAGGCAGCCCGTCGCCACCCCGAGCGCGGACGGCGTCGTGCCGGGCCGGAGCAGGCAGAGCACCGCCGCGGCCGCGACCCCGACCGAGAGGACGCAGGTCGCCGCGGCACTCGCGGCCGCGTACCGCTCGAGGTCGCCGCTCCAGCTCACGAACATGACGCAGGCGACGACCTGCGCCGCGGCGACGAGCAGCATGCCGGCCGCGACCCAGGCCGGCACGCGCGGGACCTGCCGTGCCGGGGGTTCGGGGACGGGTGCCGCCGTCGCCGGCGAGCGCGCCGGAGCGGGCGGCCGCCGCCCGGGCCGCACCGTGCGGACCGTGACGCCGATGCTCGCGCCGCCCGTCGGCGACGACACGAGGAGGGTTCCGGTCCCCTCGTCGTCCACCGGCGTGGCGATCACGTGGATCGAGGCTCCCTCGACGTCGGCGGACAACCACGGGACGTCGCCGGACACGGTCGCCTCGCGGGCGAGCGGGGGACCGGTGAGCCGCAGGACGCCGTGCGCGTCGGCGTCGACGGCCCGCTCGAGCTCGAGGTGCGCGGGATCGACCGTCGGGGTGGCCGCCGCCATGGCGGTCGCGACGGCATCGCGGACCCGCTGGCTGTCGTCGTCGCGCATCCGGTCCAGCTGCTCCCACGCGCCGAGCGCCTGCGGCAGGTCCGCGCCCTGCAGCACCTCGGCCAGCTCCAGCGCGACGCCGAGACGGGTGGCGGGCAGCGGGCTGGCGCCTGCCTCGATCAGCTCCCGCGCCGGCGGCGCGGCCACGATCCGGCGCCGGCCGCTGTGCGCCAGGAGCAGCTCGCCGTCGGAGCCGAAGGCCCACAGGTGCGGCGTCTGGTGCGAGGTCGAGCTGCGCACCTGCTCGGTCACGTAGGCGAACAGCTCGTGCAGCCCGACCCAGCCGTCGCCGTCCCGGTCGGCCTCGCCGGTGGTCAGGCCGCGGACCACGGCACCGGTGAACACGGACGGCGTCGGCAGCTGGCCGGGTGCGAGCTCGGGACCGTCGAACGCGTACTCGACGGCGCTCGACGCCGTGACCACCACGCGACCGCGACCGCCGGCGGCCTGCTGTGCCTCGGCGAAGGCCTCGCGCACCGGCACGTCCTGCGCCCCCCGCACGGTCATGCCGCGCGGGAACGCGCCGCCGTAGCAGCAGTCGAGGAACAGGGCGATGCGCTGCGCGCGGCTGTCGGCCATCTGCCGGTTGACGAAGTCCGCGGCGACGGCGGTCGAGGCCAGCCGGTCGGGCCGCGAGTCGGACGCGGCCAGGAAGAGCTCGCCCGCGGCGCTCTTGAGCCCGTGGCACGAGAAGTGCAGGACCAGGACGTCGTCGGGGAGGCTGTCGGCGAAGAAGTCCTCGACCGCGACCCGGACCTCCTGAGCCGTCCCGTTGCGCAGCACGGTGACGCCGAAGTCGCCGATGCCCGGCGCGCCGAGGGCGTCGGCCAGCGCCGTGGCGTCCTGCGCGGGCGCCGCCAGCCGGCTCAGGCCGGCGTCGTGGTACTCGTCGACCGCGACGATCAGGGCCCGCCGCCCCGCGGTCATGGTCCGTCGCCGCCGTGCCGCGCCAACCAGGCGTCGACCAGACGCTGCTGCTGCTCGCTGGTCGCCGCGGAGAGCTCGATCGTGTCGTCGTCGATCGTCACCGTGACGGCCGAGACGCTGCGGTCGCGCTGCAGCCAGGCGGTGATGCTCCGCACGACCGACTGCAGCAGCTGCACGGTCGGACCGAGGGACACCAGCAGGGCGCCGACCTCCGCCACCGACGGCCCGCGCGTGCCCGCCGGTGCGTCGCCGCGCGTCACGGGCCGGACGTCGTCGACCGGCAGGACGAGAAGCTCGTCGCGCAGCCGGAGCGCGCCGCGCTCGAGCTCGTCGGGCGCCGGCGCGACCAGCCGGACCGTCACACCCGTCATCGTGAGCCTCCCCGCACGCGTGGACAGGATCACCCTCCACCCGCACGACGAGGCGGGGCAACGCATTCAGGCGGGGCCGCGGCTGCAGGCGCCCTCGGTCGGTGGGACGGTCGCGCCCTGGTGCAGCGGTCGAACGCGGGGCGCGGACCGCGCGGCGAACCGCTGGGGCAAGGGCTTGCCGAGCGGCAACCGGAGTCGATTTCGCAAGCACCCCAGGGCCCGTGTAACCTTGCTCGCGCTGCCCCGATAGCTCAGTCGGCAGAGCGTCTCCATGGTAAGGAGAAGGTCAAGGGTTCGATTCCCTTTCGGGGCTCTGTGGTGTGTTCGAAGGAAGTGCCGTGATTGCGCGGCACGGACCCGGACGCATCGACATGGCGGGGTAGCTCAGGTGGTTAGAGCACACGGCTCATAATCGTGGTGTCGCGGGTTCGAGTCCCGCTCCCGCTACCGCCAAGTGACACAGCTGCGCGTCGGCCGGCGCGCAATGACAAGATCGCATGCATCCCGTTCCGGGTGCGAGAGGTGGCAAGACCATGGCCAGCAAGAGCTCGGACGTCCGTCCGAAGATCACGCTCGCGTGCACGGAGTGCAAGGAGCGGAACTACATCACCAAGAAGAACCGTCGGAACGACCCCGACCGTCTCGAGATGAAGAAGTTCTGCCCGCGCGACAACCGTCACACCCTGCACCGCGAGACCCGCTGACCTCGGTCACATGCCGGTCGATGTCGGGTACGCGGGACGCCAGTACCCGCCGACCGAGGCCTACGAGGTAGGCCGGGAGAAGCTGCGGGAGTTCGCCGACGCCGTCGGCGCCTCCCACCAGGCCCACACGGATCCGTCGGTGGCGCGCGCGCTCGGGTACCCCGACGTCATCGCGCCGCCGACGTTCGCCGTCGTGGTGGCCCAGCGCGCCGAGGCCCAGCTGTTCGAGGACCCCGCCGCGGGCATCGACTTCAGCCGCGTGGTGCACGCCGACGAGCGCTTCACGCACCACCGGCCGATCCACGCGGGCGACCGCCTGATGACGGTGCTGCACGTGGACTCGATCACCGTGCGCGCCGGGCTGGCCATGATCACCACGCGCGCCGAGATCGCGGCCGAGGACGGCGAGCCCGTCGCGACGGTCGTCTCCACGCTCGCCGTGCGGCCGGAGGAGTCATGACGAGCGAGCTGTCCGTCGGCGACGAGGTCGCTCGCCGCGAGATCACCGTCGACCGCGCGCGGCTGGTCCGCTACGCCGGCGCCAGCGGCGACTTCAACCCCATCCACTGGAACGACCGCGTCGCCACCTCGGTCGGGCTGCCCGGCGTCATCGCGCACGGCATGTGGACCATGGGCGCGGCCGCGAGCGTCGTCGCCGACTGGGCGGGTGACCCCGGCGCGGTGCTCGACTACCAGGTCCGGTTCACGCGCCCGGTGCCGGTGCCGGACCCCGGCGCCGCGACCGTCGAGGTCGTCGCGGTCGTCGGCGCGCTCGACCCCGAGGCCGGCACGGCGCGGATCGACCTGACGGTCGCCGTCGACGGCGTCCGGGTGCTGGGCAAGGCCCAGGCGGTCGTGCGCCTCAGCCGAGGCTGACCGGCGCGGGACCCGTCGTGGTCCCGATCCGCAGCTCCACGGGCAGTTCCCGCGTGGACGGGCCCTCGCCGGCGAGGAAGTCCTCGACCGCGTGACCCACCGCGGCGCCCTTTTCCTCGAGCGGCTGCACCACGGTGGTGAGCACGTCGGGCTGGAGCCACGGCAGGTCGAGCCCGTCGAACCCGCTGACCGACACGTCCTCGGGGACGCGCAGGCCGAGCTCGCGGGCCGCCAGCACGACGCCGGACGCCAGCAGGTCGGACTGGCAGGCGATGGCCGTCGGGCGGTCGGGCGCGGAGAGCAGGGCCGTGCCCGCGGTCCGGCCGTGCTCGACCAGCGAGGCGGGCGTCTCCCAGATCGCGACGGGAGTGACGCCGGCGTCGGTGACGCCCGACAGCCGACGGCGGGTGATCTCCCAGTTGAGGTGGTCCATCTGGTCGGGCGCCACCAGGCCCTCGCCGCGCGCGCGGTCGAACGGGAGCGTGACGGTCGCGATGCGGGTGTGGCCCAGCGCGAGCAGGTGCTCGGTGGCCTCCCGCATGCCGCCGCGGTCGTCGATCCCCACCGAGCTGACGTCGCTCTGGTGCTGGCCCTCGACCAGCACGGTCGGGATCCCGCGCCGGCGCAGCGCCCCGAGCATCGGGTCGTCCGTGGTGCCGCCCCACATGATCACGGCGACGTCCATCGCGGCAGACTCGAGCAGCGGGTCGACCGCCGGACCGCTGGGGTCGCTGGAGCCGGGGATCAGCAGGACGCCCAGGTCGAGCGGGCCGAGCGTGCTCACCAGGCCGTCCAGCACCTGGATGGACACCGGGTCGCGGAACGAGCGCCGCAGGGAGTCGCCGACGACGACGCCGACGATCCCCGACCGGCCCCGGCGCAGCTGGCGGCCGAGCGGGTTGGGCCCCGAGTAGTCCAGGGCCGTCGCGGCGTCGAGGACCCGTTGGCGCGTCGCCGCGGCGATGGGTCCGGCGCCCGAGAACGCGAGGGAGGCGGTCGACACCGACACGTGCGCGGCGGCGGCGACGTCGGCCAGGGTGGGGCGTTGCGGAGACAGGGTCGGACCTCCGGGTCGGCGCCGCGGGGCCGGGGAGGGACGCGGCGCGCGGGACGTGCGCACGGTTGACGCAGCGGCCAGCGTACCCGCAGAATGGTGGCACCCCTCAAATCGATTCGACCGACGGCGACGGCGCACTTTTCGAATCGATTCGACCCACCCCTGCAAGATCGATGGAGCAAGACGTGCGCCACCTCGACCCCGCCGTGACCCGAGCCCGGTGGCTCCTCCTGGGCCTCTTCGGCCTCGCCGGCATCACCTTCTCCAGCTGGCTCGCCCGCATCCCGACCGTGCGCGACCTGCTCGACCTGTCCACCTCCGAGCTGGGGCTGATGCTCCTGGTCGGCTCGGTCGGCGCCCTGCTCACGGTCACCGTCTCGGGCATCGTCGTGCAGCGGTTCGGCAGCCGCGTCGGCATCGTCGCGTCGACGGTCGTGCTCGCGGTCGCCCTCGTCCTCATGGGGATCGGGCCCAGCATCGGCTCCGTGGCCCTGCTCGGCGTCGGCATCTTCCTCAACGGCGTGGCCGTCGCGCTGGGCAACGTGCCGCTCAACGTCGAGTCCGCGCGCATCGAACGGGCCATGGGCCGCACGGTCATCCCGCAGTTCCACGCGGCGTTCTCCATCGGTGCGGTCGCCGGCTCGGCCCTCGGGGCGACCGCGTCTCACCTCGGGGTGTCGGTGGTCGCGCAGTTCACGGCCGTCGCCGCCCTGGCCGTCGTCTGGCGGCTCGCGTCGCTGCGCGGTGTCGTCCTGGCCGACGCGCCGGGCGACCGCCCCCGCACGTCCGTGCCGCCCGCGGTCGGCGCGGCGACCGTGGGCCGGCGCCGGCGGATCGCCAGCTCGCTCGACTCCTGGCGCGAGCCCCGCACGCTGCTGATCGGCGTCGTCATCATGGCGGCCGCCCTCTCCGAGGGATCCGCCAACGACTGGCTGTCGCTCGCGGTGGTCGACGGCTTCGACCAGACCGAGGCGGTCGGCGGCGCGATGCTCGGTGTCTTCGTCGGCGCCATGACCCTGGTCCGGCTCCTCGGCACCCGCCTCATCGACCGCTTCGGGCGCGTCCCGGTGCTCCGCGCGTCGGGGGTGGTGTCGATCGCCGGCCTGCTGCTCTTCGGGTTCGCGCCCTCCCTCGTCCTGGCGGGCGTCGGCATCGTGCTGTGGGGCTTCGGCGCCGCCCTCGCCGTGCCCGTCGGCATCGCGGCGGCCTCCGACGACCCGATGCGCGCCGCGGGCCGGGTCGCCGTCGTCTCGTCCTTCGCCTCGGTGGCCTCGATCGCGGCGCCGCCCCTGCTCGGCATCGCGGCCGCCTCGACCGGGGCACGGCACGCGCTCGTGTTCATCGCCGTGGCCATGCTGGCGAGCGTCCTGCTCGCCGCCCGCGTCGCCCCCGAGCGGGCTCCGACCGCCGACGTGCCGGCGCGCACGACCGACGAGCCGACCGCCCTGGTCGCCGACGCCGACCCGGACCCGTACGGCGCGATCGCCGCCCGGCACGCCGACCACGTGACCGCCACCCATCGCCCTGTCCGCCGCCGTCGCCTCGTGCGCGCGCCCTGACCCCCGAACGGACGACATCATGAGCACCGGAGGGCCGATGACGACGCCGGCGGGACAGGACGACGAGATGACGCAGACGCGCGCGCCCGGGAAGCTGGTCGAGCGGGCCTCGCGCGCGGTCTTCGTGGTCTTCTTCCTCAACGGGTTCAACTTCGCCAGCTGGGCCGCGCGCCTGCCCGCCATCCGCGACGGCCTGGGGTTCGACCCGGCCCAGATGGGCCTGCTCCTGCTGGTCGGGGCGGTCGGCTCGCTGGTCGCCCTGCCGTTGTCCGGCATGGTCATCGAGCGGCTCGGCGCGCGCCGGACGGTCCTCGCGTTCGCCATCCTCAACGCGGGCGGCCTGGTCGTGGCGTCGGTCGGCGTCGCGCTGGACCAGGTGCCGGTCGTCGGCCTGGGCCTCGTGCTGTTCGGCGTCGGCACGGGCGTGTGGGACGCGTCGATGAACGTCGAGGGTGCGGTGGTCGAGCAGCACCTCGGCCGCACCGTCATGCCGCGCTACCACGCCGGGTTCTCGTTCGGCACCGTGGCGGCCGCCGGCGTGGCCGCGGTCGCGGCCGGGCTGCACGTGCCGGTCGTGGTGCACATCCCGATCGCCGTGGTCCTGTCGGTGGTGGGCGTCGCTTTCGCGGTGCGGGCGTTCCTGCCCGCGGCCGACGAGCCCGAGCTGCGGCACGCGACGGACGCGCCCGAGAAGGGCGCGCGCGGAGCCCTGGCCGCGTGGCTCGAGCCGCGCACGCTGCTCATCGGGCTCGTGGTCCTCGCGGCCGCCCTCACCGAGGGGTCGGCCAACGACTGGGTCAGCCTGGCCGTCGTCGACGGCTTCGACGTGCCGCACGCGATCGGCGCCTTCGCGTTCGCGGTCTTCGTCACGGCGATGACCGCGATGCGGTGGTTCGGGACCACCCTGCTCGACCGGTACGGCCGCGTCGCCATCCTGCGGCTGTGCGCCGGGCTGTCGCTGGTCGGGCTGCTCGTCTTCGCGCTCGCCGGGCCGCTGTGGCTCGCGATCGTCGGCGTCGTGGCCTGGGGCGCCGGCGCCGCGCTGGGCTTCCCGGTGGGCATGAGCGCGGCCGCCGACGACCCGATCCGCGCCGCCGCGCGCGTGAGCGTCGTGTCGACCATCGGCTACAGCGCGTTCCTCGCCGGTCCGCCGCTGCTCGGCCTGCTCGCCCAGCACGTGGGGTACCGGCACGCCCTGCTGGTCATCGTCGTGCCGGTCGTCCTGGGTCTGCTCGTGGTGAACGCCGCGGCCCCGCTGAAGAACCGCGGCTAGCCTGAGGCTGTGCAGACTGAGCTGAGCACGACCGACTGCTCGCCGGCGACCGTCCCGCCGACCATCACGTGGCCGGGCGCGACCGCCGAACCCTCCTCCCTCGCGGACCTCACCACGCTGCGGGTCGGCGGGCCCCCGCGCCGGTACGTCGAGACGACCACCGAGGCCGGGCTGATCGAGGCCGTGCGCGCGGCCGACGACGCGGGTGAGCCCCTGCTGGTCGTCGGCGGGGGCTCGAACCTGCTGGTGGCGGACGCGGGGTTCGACGGAGTGGTCGTGCGCGACGTGCGCAGCGGCATCGACGTCCCCGACGCCTCCGCGTGCGCCGGCGCCACGCTGACGGTGCCCGCCGGCACGCCGTGGGACGACGTCGTGCGGTACGCGGTCGAGCAGGAGCTCACGGGCATCGAGACGCTGTCGGGCATCCCGGGCTCGACGGGCGCGACGCCCGTGCAGAACGTCGGCGCCTACGGCCAGGAGGTGTCGCAGAGCCTCGCGACCGTCCGGGTGTGGGACCGCAGCCGCGGCAAGGTCCGCACGCTGCCGCTGGTCACGCTCGCGTTCGGCTACCGCACCTCGCTGCTCAAGCGCTCCATGCGCTCCGCCGACGCCGCCGACCCGCAGGCGCCCTGGTCACCGACCCCCCGCTACGTGGTCCTCGACGTGACGTTCCAGCTGCGGCCCGGCGACCTCTCGCGCCCGATCGTGTACGCCGAGCTGGCCCGCACGCTCGGCGTCGAGGTGGGGCAGCGCGCCCCGCTCACGCAGGTGCGGGACACCGTCCTGGCGCTGCGCGCCCGCAAGGGCATGGTCCTCGACCCCGCCGACCACGACACGTGGAGCGCCGGGTCGTTCTTCACCAACCCGATCCTCACCCCGGACGCCGCCGCGACCCTGCCGGACGACGCCCCGCGGTTCCCGGCGAGCGACGGTCTGGTCAAGACGAGCGCGGCGTGGCTCATCGAGCGGTCCGGCTTCTCGCGCGGGTTCGGCGCGCCCGGTCCCGCCACGCTGTCGACCAAGCACACTCTCGCCCTGACCAACCGCGGCCAAGCCAAGGCCGACGACCTGCTGGCGCTCGCGCGTCAGGTGCGCGACGGCGTCCGGTCGTCCTTCGGCGTGGAGCTCGAGCCCGAGCCGGTCCTGGTGGGCGTCACGCTCTGACGCCCGAGGAGCGCGCCGTGCACGAGCACGAGCGCCTCGTCGTCGCTCAGCCCCGCGGCGCGCACCGCGGCGACGTACGTCTCGGCCGCGCGCCGGGCGATGTCGGTCGGCACGGACGCGCCCTCGGCGATCACGGTCCCGGCGCGGCGCCGGGTCTCGACGACGCCCTCGGCCTCGAGCTCCCGGAACGCCCGCGCGACCGTGCCGGCGGCGAGCCCGAGGTCCGTGGCCAGCGCGCGGATCGTCGGCAGGCGGTCGCCCGCGACGAGCCGGCCGGCCGCGACGTGCGCGACCACCTGCGCGCGGATCTGCTCGAACGCCGGCACGCCCGACGTGAGGTCGACCTCGAGCTGCGCGGTCACGCGGAGACCCGGGGCCGGGCGTGGTCTCCCACGTCCTGGGGCTCGGGCGCGCGACGGTCGGACCGGGACGCGCGGACGGCGACCACGACGCTCGCGACGACGAGGGCGAGCGCGGCGACGCGGCCGACCGCGCCGACGGACTCCGCGCTGCCGGGGCCGAAGGCGTCCGCCCACCGGGGCTGCACGCTCGCCACGCTGCTCGCGGCGAAGAGCAGGCAGCCGGCCAGGGTCCACGCGACCGCCAGCTGCACGCCGGCGAGCACCCGGCGCGCCGACGTGCGCCGCAGCGCCGTGTCGTCGGCGGGCGACGTGTCGCAGACCGCGGCCCGGCGCGCGACGAGCGCCAGGACGCCCAGGCAGCCGAGGGCGAGCACCAGCATCGCGGGCGCGATCGTGCGTCCGTAGTAGACGCCGGGGAACGGGCTGGACGTCGAGGTCGCGCCGTCGGCGTGCAGGGCGGACAGGCTGCGGCCGCCGGTGCCCGCGGCCAGGCCGCAGACGGTGAGCAGCGTGCCGAGCAGGACGAACCACGCGACGGTCAGGCCGGACAGCGCGCGCGGCGCGACGTCCCGGATGCGCCGCCGGACCAGGGGAGCGCGCCGCACGGCGCCCTGCGGCCGGGGCCAGGTCAGCTCGCCGGCCGCGTGGACCGCCAGGAACGCGATGCCCGCGATGCCCGGCAGCGCGGCGACGAAGGCCCCCCGGGACGGGCCGTGCAGCGCGCCGCCGGCGCCCATGCCGAGCAGGAACGGCAGCGGCAGGAGGGCGGCCCACGCGGACGCGGTGACCCGCCGCGCGTGGCGTTCCGCAGCGACCCACGCCTGCGACGGCGATGCCGGGCCGAGCGTGCGCACGGGCCGGAGCGCCCAGGCGACCCCGGCACCCAGCAGCAGGACGAGCACGATCCACACCGAGCCGGCCATCACGACCTCCTGTACCAATGAACTAATGCATTGATACAATCGGCTCGGCGCCGGTGTGTCAAGACGCGAGCCAGTCGTCCACCCCGGCGAGCAGCCGCGCCCGCACCTCGTCGCCCGCGCGGCTGGCCCGGACCGAGGCCCGCGCCAGCTCCGCGAGCTCGTCGTCGGAGAACTCGTGCACCTCCCGGGCCAGCACGTACTGGTCCACCAGCCGCGACCGGAAGAGCAGCGGGTCGTCCGCGCCGAGCGCCACGGTCGCGCCCGCCTCGACCAGCGCGCGCAGGGGGACGTCGGCCGCCCGGGCGTACACCCCGAGCGACACGTTCGACGCGGGGCACACCTCGAGCGCGACGCCCTCCTCGACCACGCGCTCCAGCACCCGGGGGTCCTCGGCGGCCCGCACGCCGTGGCCCAGCCGGTCGGGGTGCAGGTGGCCGACGACGTCCTCGACGTGCGCGGGACCCAGCAGCTCGCCGCCGTGCGGCACGGACGCGAGGCCGGCGGCACGCGCGATCGCGAAGGCGGGCGCGAACTCGGGCGTCTCGCCGCGGCGCTCGTCGTTGGACAGCCCGAAGCCGACCACCTGGCCCGGCCCGTCGCCCGCGTGGTGGGCGGCCAGGCGGGCGAGCGTGCGCGCCTCGAGCGGGTGCCGCATCCGCGACGCGGCCACGATCACGCCGACGTCGACGCCGCTGGTGGCGCAGGCCTCGCGCGCGGCGTCCAGCACGATCTCCAGCGCGGGCGTCAGGCCGCCGACGAAGGGCGCGTACGAGGTCGGGTCCACCTGGATCTCGAGCCGGCCCGACCCCTCCAGCGCGTCGTCCTGCGCCGCCTCCGCGACGATCCGGCGCATGTCGGCCTCGCTGCGGACGCACGCGCGCGCGGCGTCGTAGAGCCGCTGGAACCGGAACCAGCCGCGCTCGTCGGCCGGCACGTGCAGCGCGGCGTCGTCGAGCAGGGCGGCGGGCAGCCGGATCCCGTAGGTCTGGGCCAGCTCGGCCAGGGTCGACACCCGCATCGACCCGGTGAAGTGGAGGTGGAGGTGGGCCTTCGGCAGAAGGGCCAGGTCCCGGGCGGTCACACGCCTGCCGTGGTCGCGTCGATGAGCCGGTACCCCACGCCGCGGACGGTGTCGAAGTGCTCGGCCCCGACCTTGCGCCGCAGGTATCGCACGTACACGTCGACCACGTTCGAGCCGGGGTCGAAGTCGAAGCCCCACACGTCGGAGAGCAGGCGCTCGCGGGTCAGCACGTCGCCAGGATGCCGCAGGAAGGTCTCGGCCAGCGCGAACTCGCGGGCGGACAGGTCGACCTCCTGCGAGCCGACCCTCATCCGGCGGGTGCGCAGGTCGAGCTGGAGCGCGCCGTGCCGCAGCACCGAGGCCTCCGACGGCGTCGACGGCGCGCGCAGCCGCAGCCGGACCCGGGCGAGCAGCTCCTCGAAGCGGAAGGGCTTGGCCATGTAGTCGTCGGCTCCTGACTCCAGACCCGTGACCGTGTCGGTGACCGACGACCGGGCGGTGAGCACGATGACCGGCACGGTCCGGCCGTCCGCGCGCAGCCGGCGCAGGACCTCGAACCCGTCGATGTCCACCAGGCCGAGGTCGAGGATCAGCAGGTCGACGTCGCCGGCGCCCACGCGCGCGATCGTCTCCTCGCCGGACGTCACCGCGCTGGTCGCGAACCCGGCCGCGCGCAGGCCCTTGGCCACGAACGCGGCGATCCGCTCCTCGTCCTCCGCGATGAGGATGTGGGTCATCGGTTCTCCACGAGGTGGGGGACGGGTCGGGGTTCGCCGGCGACCAGGTCGACGGCCGGCAGGTCCAGCACGAAGACCACGCCGGGCCCGACGTTAGCCGGTGGATGCTCCACGAACACCCGACCGTGGTGCGCGTGGACGATCGCCGCGACGATCGGCAGCCCCAGGCCGGCGCCGTGCGAGGTGCGGTCGGCCTGCCCCCGGTGGAACCGCTCGAAGATCCGGGCGGTCTCCTCGGGCGGGACCCCGAGACCCTCGTCCCGCACCCAGAGGAGCAGGCGGTCGCCCGCCACCTCGCTGCCCAGCCGGACGGTGGAGCCGGGGGAGGAGTACCGGTGCGCGTTCGCCAGCAGCTGCAGCCAGGCCTGCGTGATGCGCTGCGCGTCGAGCTGCACGGTCACGTCCGCGCGGGCGGCCACCACCCAGCGCCGGTCGCCCAGCCCGCGGGCCTTGTCGTGCACGTCGTCGGTCAGCCGGCCGACGTCCGTCGGCACGTACCGGACGAAGTCGGGACGGTCCGCGGTGGCCAGCGTCACCAGGTCGTCGACAAGCCGCTGCATCCGGTCCAGCTCGTCGAGGGCGAGCGCCTGCGTGGCCCGGACGTCGTCGGGGTCGTCGGGGTCCAGCAGCTCGAGGTGCCCGCGGACGATCGTCAGGGGCGTGCGCAGCTCGTGGCCCACGTCGTCGAGCAGCTCGCGCTGCGACCCGAACGCCCGCTCCAGCCGGTCGAGCATCGCGTTGACGGTCCGCGCGAGGTTGGACAGGTCGTCCCGGCCGGTCACCTCGATCCGCTCGGACAGGTCCGACTCGGTGATCCGGCGCGTCGTGTCCCGCAGCAGTCGGATCGGGCGGAGCATCCGTCCCACGACGAACCACGCCACGCCCGCGATGAGGGCGAGCGCGGCGAGCCCGGCGGCGGAGTACATGACGAACGTCGCGCGCAGGCCGGCCCGCTCGGCCGCGCGGTCGAACGCGACCACGAACAGCCCGCTCACCGGGTCCCCGTCCAGCAGCACCGGCACGGCGATCAGGCGGTACTGCGTGACCGGGGTGGCGACGGTCCGCGCCACGGCCGGGGCGTCGGGCGGCAGCGCGGCGAGGGCGGCGACCAGGTCCGGGTCCTGCTCGAGGTGCACCGCGCGCGTCTCCGGTGCGGCCCAGTAGACGGGCCGGCCGTTCAGCAGCGCGAACACCCCCTCGTTCTTGCCGGGGACCCGGTTGAGCACGCCCGCGTAGAGCACCGACTTCACGCTGTCGAACGGCAGGCCTGTGCTCGGGTCCCCCTTCGCCTGCACGCTGCGCAGCGCGGCCACCGCCCGCGCGAGCGAGTTGTCCATGCGGGCGTCCGTCGCCCGGGCCTGCAGGACGAAGGCCGTCCCGCCAGTGATCATCACGGCGAGCGCGGCCAGCAGCACGACCGCAGTGAGCAGGCGAGCCCGGACCGTCAGGTGGGCGAGGGGGCGCCGGTGCAGGGGGATGGCGCCGGTGGTGACGCCGGGGACGTCGGCGCGACCGCCGGCCCGGGCAGGGCGTGGCATGGCGTCAGTATGTCCGCCTCGTCCCGTCGCGCGCAGTCGTCTCGTCAGCCGTCGTCGCGCCGCTGCCAGCGGAAGGTGCGGACCCCGACCACCAGGGCGGCGACCGCCCAGGCGAGCAGGACGAGCGCGGTCGCGCCGTGCTGCCACGAGCCGCTGACCTCCCACGACTCGGCGCTCGCGGGCAGGAAGACCGACCGCATGCCCTGCGCCATCCACTTGAGCGGGAACAGTGACGCCACGTCCTGCATCCACGGGGGCAGGTCGTTGAACACGAAGAACACGCCCGAGATGAACTGCAGCACGAGCACGATCGGCGTCACCACGGCGCTCGCGGACCTGCCCGAGCGGGGGACCGACGAGAACGCGACCCCGCACAGCGTCCCCGCGGCCGTGCCCAGCACGAACACCCAGGCGAAGGTGGCCCACGCGGTCCCGGACGTCGGCAGGGGGACGTCGAACAGCAGGGCCGCGGCCGCCAGCAGCAGCGCCGTCTGGACCACCGAGGTCACCAGCACGCTGCCGGTCTTGCCCAGGAAGTAGGACGCCGGCGGCAGCGGGGTGCCGTGCAGGCGCTTGAGCCCGCCGTCGTCGCGCTCGACCGCGATGCCGATGGCGAGGTTCTGGAAGCTGGACAGCATGATGCCGGTGGCCAGCATGCCGGGCAGGAAGTACTGCGCGAACGGGATCCCGGGCTCCGGTCCGACTGTCGCCCCGTTCTGCCCGAACACCGTCGCGAAGATCGCCAGCATGATGATCGGGTAGGCGAAGATGAAGACGACGGCGTCGCGCTCGCGGAAGTAGGTGCGCACCTCGTAGCCGGTGCGGGCGAGCCCGAGGCGCAGCACGCCGGGCTGGCGGACGCGGGTGCCGACGACGGTCACGACGCCGCCCCGTCCGCGATCAGCCCGAGGTAGACGTCCTCGAGCGTCGGGCGCAGCACCTGCAGGCCCGGCACCTCCCCGTCGAGGCTCGCCGTCAGCTCGACCACCGTCCGCGTCGGGGTGTCCGTGCGCACCTCGTGCGTCTGGCCGTCCTGCGTCCAGCGCACGACCGCCTGCCGCGCGGTCCGGCCGCCCAGGTCCGCGGGCGGCCCCTCGGCCACCACCTGACCGTCGCGCACGACCACCACCCGGTCGGCCAGGCGCTCGGCCTCCTCGAGGTAGTGCGTCGTGAGCAGGATCGTGGTGCCCTGCGCCGCCAGCGCCTCGACGAGGTCCCAGAACGAGCGCCGGGCCTGCGGGTCGAAGCCGGTGGTGGGCTCGTCGAGGAACAGCAGCTCGGGCCGCCCGACGATCCCCAGCGCCACGTCGAGCCGGCGCCGCTGGCCGCCCGACAGCTGGCGCGCCCGGGTCCTGGCCTTGTCCTGCAGCCCGACCGCGACGATCACCTCGTCGGGGTCGCGGGGGTCGGGGAAGAACCGGGAGAAGTGGCGGACCAGCTCCGCGACGGTCGCCTCCGCGAGGTCGTTGTTGCTCTGCAGCACGATGCCGAGCCGTGAGCGCCACGCCCGGTCGCCGGTCGCCGGGTCCTGGCCGAGCACGCGGACGTCGCCGCCGTCGCGCGCGCGGTAGCCCTCGAGGATCTCGACCGTCGTCGTCTTCCCGGCGCCGTTCGGCCCGAGGAGCGCGACCACCTCGCCGTGCGCGACGTGCAGGTCGAGCCCGTCGACGGCGCGCTTCTCGCCGTAGACCTTGCGCAGCCCCGCGACCTCGACCGCGTGCGGCACGGGCGGGCTACTCGGCCTCGGCCAGCAGCGACTGGATCCGGCTGATCCCCTCGACCAGGTCCGCGTCGCCCAGCGCGTACGACAGGCGCAGGTACCCGCTGGGCCCGAACGCCTCGCCGGGCACCACGGCCACCTCGGCCTCCTCGAGGATGAGCGTCGCCAGCTCGGCCGACGTCGTCGGGGTCACCCCGCGGATCGTGCGCCCGAGCACCCCCTCGACCGACGGGTACACGTAGAACGCGCCCTCGGGCGTGGGGATCTGGACGCCGTCGATCGCGGCGAGCATCTCCACGATGGTGCGCCGCCGACGGTCGAACGCGGTCCGCATCTCCTCCACGGCCGCCAGGTCGCCGGTGAGCGCGGCGATCGCGGCGCGCTGCGACACGTTGGCCACGTTCGACGTGAGGTGCGACTGCAGGTTGGTCGCGGCGCTGATGACGTCGGCCGGGCCGATCATCCAGCCCACGCGCCAGCCGGTCATGGCGTACGTCTTGGCGACGCCGTTGAGCACGATCGTCGTGTCGGTGAGCTCCGGCACCACCCGCAGGATCGGCGTGAACACCGCGTGGTCGTACGTCAGGTGCTCGTAGATCTCGTCGGTGATGACCCAGATGCCGTGCTCGAGGGCCCAGCGGCCGATCTCGCCGGTCTGCTCGGGGGTGTAGACGGCGCCGGTCGGGTTGGACGGGGAGCAGAACAGCAGCACCTTGGTGCGCGGGGTGCGCGCCGCCTCGAGCTGCTCGACGGTCACCCGGTAGCCCTGGTCCACGCCGGCGAACACCTCGACCGGGACGCCGCCGGCCAGCCGGATCGCCTCCGGGTACGTGGTCCAGTACGGCGCGGGCAGCAGGACCTCGTCGCCCGGGTCCACGATCGCGGCGAACGACTGGTAGACCGCCTGCTTGCCGCCGTTGGTCACCAGCACGCTCGACGGCTTCACGTCGTAGCCCGAGTCCCGCAGCGTCTTGGCCGCGACGGCCTCGCGCAGCGCGGGCAGTCCGGCGGCGGGGGTGTAGCGGTGGTTCGCGGGGTCCTTGGCGGCGGCGACCGCGGCGTCGACGATGTACGCGGGCGTCGGGAAGTCGGGCTCCCCGGCGCCGAAGCCGATGACCGGGCGGCCGGCGGCCTTGAGCGCCTTGGCCTTGGCGTCGACCGCCAGCGTCGCGGACTCGGCGATCGCGGCCAGTCGGGCGGACACTCGGGCACGGGGAGGGGTCTGCTCGCTCACGGCCCCCATAGTGGCAGAGGTCACGTGGGCTCGTGCCAGGCGATTCGCAGGTGATCTCGGTGCGTCCGGGGTCCTGCCCGGGCGGTTCGACCGACGGGCGCTCGTCGCGTACAGTGGACCCCCGGCGGTTGACGTCCGCCATGATGAGCCGTGCCCCGGAGTCCTCCGGGAGCCTGCGCGGACCCCCCTGCGGGTGGTGTCCGTCGGTGCGCGCCCGCGTGCATGCGGATCATCGTGGAGGCCCAGGCCGCCGTAGGGCAGTGGCGCAATTGGTAGCGCAGCGGTCTCCAAAACCGCAGGTTGCAGGTTCGAGTCCTGTCTGCCCTGCGCACGCGTCTGGTCGGCCGGGTCCTCCGGCGGACCGGGAGGCGAGCAGGACCGCCGGTCGGTCCGGCGCGACGCGTCGGCCCGTCCGTCAGCACAGTCCCGCACGGGGCTGGGCATCACGAACCACCACGAGACGTAGGGGCCAGACGTGAGCGAGACAGCACCGGCTGCGGCGTCCGACGCCGAGGGTTCGGCGGCGCGCCCGTCGGCACCCAAGGCAGCCCGCACAGGCTCGTCGCAGTCCCGTGGGGGCCTGTTCGCACGCATCGCACTCTTCGTCCGCCAGGTCATCGCGGAGCTGAAGAAGGTCGTCCGGCCCACGCGGTCGGAGCTGATCACCTACACGAGCGTCGTGCTCGTGTTCGTCGCCGTGATCATGGCCTTCGTCACCGTGATCGACCTGGGCATCGGCAAGCTCACGTTCTGGGTGTTCGGAGGCTGACGGCCCACGGGCCCCTCGGGCCCGTCGTCGCCCCACCCGGGTCGAGCAACCACCGCGCCAGTTCGCCGGGCGCACACGCTGGAGAAAGCAGGTTCGCACGTGTCGCAGGAGTCGCAGGAGCCCACGACGGGCGCCGAGGCGGAGCTCGAGGACGCCATCGCGTCGGTCGAGGCCGTCGAGTCGTCGGCTGACGAGGTCGTCGTCACCGACGACGTCGTCGACGCCACCGAGAGCGACGAGCCGGCCGACGAGGACGCCGAGCCTGCCGCCGAGGTCGAGCCCGACGTCGAGGACGACCCGGTCGCCGCGTTCAAGCTGCAGCTGCGCAGCCAGCTGGGTGACTGGTACGTCATCCACTCCTACGCCGGCTACGAGAACCGCGTGAAGGCGAACCTCGAGAACCGTCGCCAGAGCCTCAACATGGAGGACTTCATCTACCAGGTGGAGGTCCCCATGGAGGAGGTCGTGGAGATCAAGAACGCGCAGCGCAAGGTGGTCAAGCGCGTCCGGATCCCGGGCTACGTCCTCGTCCGCATGGACCTCACCGACGAGTCGTGGGGCGCCGTCCGGCACACGCCGGGCGTCACCGGCTTCGTCGGCCACACGCACCAGCCCGTCCCGCTCACGCTGGACGAGGTCTTCTCGATGCTGGCGCCGTCGCTCGAGCCCAAGCAGCCGACCACGGCCGCGGGCGCCGCGAAGGCCGCCTCGCAGATCAAGGTCGACTTCACGGTCGGCGAGTCGGTCACCGTCACGGACGGCCCGTTCGACACGCTGCCGGCCACGATCTCCGAGATCAACGCCGAGAGCCAGAAGCTCAAGGTTCTCGTCTCCATCTTCGGCCGGGAGACCCCGGTCGAGCTGTCCTTCAGCCAGGTCGCCAAGATCTGACTGGATGCCCTGGCAGTGCCAGGGTCTGCAACCGGGTCATCGCCCACGGCGTCGGCCCACGACACGAACGGAAGCTGCTATGCCCCCGAAGAAGAAGGTCACCGGCCTGATCAAGCTCCAGATCAAGGCCGGCGCCGCCACCCCCGCGCCGCCGATCGGTCCGGCGCTGGGTCAGCACGGCGTCAACATCATGGAGTTCTGCAAGGCGTACAACGCTGCCACCGAGGCGCAGCGCGGCAACGTCATCCCCGTGGAGATCACGGTGTACGAGGACCGCTCGTTCACCTTCATCACGAAGACGCCGCCGGCCGCCGAGCTGATCAAGAAGGCCGCCGGTGTGGCCAAGGGTTCCCCGACCCCGCACACCGTCAAGGTCGCCACCCTCACCAAGGCCCAGGTCAGCGAGATCGCGAGCACCAAGCTCGAGGACCTCAACGCGAACGACCTGGCCGCGGCCGAGAAGATCATCGCGGGCACCGCTCGTTCGATGGGCATCAAGGTCGAGGGCTGACCTCGACCCCCCAGCACGACCCAGAAACATGTGGCAGGGCCGGTGCGGCCCGACTGACCACGACTGCTGACTAGGAGAACAAGCAGATGGCTAAGCACAGCAAGGCGTACCGCGCCGCGGTCGAGAAGATCGAGGCCGACCGTCTCTACACCCCGCTCGAGGCCGTCCGGCTCGCGCAGGAGACGTCCACCACCAAGTACGACGCCACCGTCGAGGTCGCGTTCCGCCTCGGCGTGGACCCGCGCAAGGCGGACCAGATGGTCCGTGGCACGGTCAACCTGCCCCACGGCACCGGCAAGACCGCCCGCGTCATCGTGTTCGCCACGGGCGAGCGTGCCGAGCAGGCCCGCGCCGCGGGTGCCGACGAGGTCGGCGGCGACGAGCTCATCGAGAAGGTCGCGGCCGGCTACACCGACTTCGACTCCGCCGTCGCGACGCCCGACCTCATGGGCAAGGTCGGTCGACTGGGCAAGGTCCTGGGCCCGCGCGGCCTGATGCCGAACCCGAAGACCGGCACCGTGACGATGGACGTGGCCAAGGCCGTGTCCGACATCAAGGGCGGCAAGATCGAGTTCCGCGTGGACCGTCACGCGAACCTGCACTTCATCATCGGCAAGACCTCGTTCACCGACGTGGCGCTCGTGGAGAACTACGCCGCTGCGCTCGACGAGATCCTGCGCCTGAAGCCCTCCGCCTCGAAGGGCCGCTACATCGCGAAGGCGACGTTCTCGACGACGAACGGCCCCGGCATCCTCGTCGACCAGAACAAGACGCGGAACCTCACGTCCGAGGACGACGCCGCCTGACCTAGGCAGCATGCACGACGAAGGCCCGGTCCCCCCTGCGGACCGGGCCTTCGTCGTTCCCCTCCAGCCGGGTCAGCGCCTGCGCGCCGCCCCCGGACGTGCTGCCCCGACCAGCTCGAGCGGCCGGGTCCACAGGCCCGAGAGCCAGGCGAGCTCGTCGTCGCCCGCCTCGCCGGCCAGCACCAGCTGCGCGCTCCACTCGATCGCGGTGCCCAGCGTGCGGGCGACCGCCATCGCGCGGGTCGGTGTCGCGTCACCGCCGAGGTCGCGGTACTCGGCCACGAAGACCGCCACGGGGTCGATCTCCCACGCGGGGTCGAGCACGGGACCCAGCGCGATCGCGATCCAGTCGAGGACCGTGGCGACGTCCCACCGCGGGTCGCCGCACCCGGCCGGCGACCGTCCGTCCGACCGCGGCGCACCCCCGAGCAGGACCGCACGGGGCGCCCCGTGCACCCGGGTGATCGCGACCTCGTCGCCGGTCGGCTCCCCGTGGGTCCACTGGGCCGCCGTCCACGCCGCCGCCGCCTCCTGCACCGCGCGCCCGACCGCCGGGTGCGCGCGCACCGCCCACACCGGACCGGCCTGCGGCGGCAGCTCGTCCAGCCAGTCGGGCAGCGGCTCGTCGAGCACCCACGGCCGGGGCGCGTCGGGCGCGAAGGCGCTCAGCGGCGTGCGGTGGAGCCGCAGCAGCGCGGCCGCCCACGCGGACAGCACCTCGGTCAGCTCCGCCGTGAGCGACCGGGTCGGACCACGCCGGTGCATCCGGCCGACGAGGTCCTCGAGCTCCCGCACCAGCGGGCGTCCGTCCGGCTCCTGCGCCGCCCACCCGCCGGGCAGGTGCCGGGCGGGATGGGCGGCGGGCGCGGTGTCGACGAGCGCCGCGACCTCCGGGGAGGTCCCGGTCGCCGCGTGACGCCCGACGTGGGGCCGCAGCGCGACCACCCGGGCCGACGGGCTCCGGTCGACCGCCGCCACGCCGGCACCGGCTCTCTCCACCTCGACGGTCATCGGCTGGTGCCTCTCTCGTGCGTGGACGGCGGGCGGAGGGTCAGCGAGCCCGACCGCGGACGATGGCCGTGACGTAGCCCGCCCAGAACGCCTCGCGCAGCCGGAGCGCCGCGTACGCCTGGGCCTGGGCCGCCCCGGACCCGCCGGCCGCCGGCTGCGCGGACGCCTCGGTGAAGGGTTCCGTGAACGGCTCGGTGAACGGCTCCGTGAAGGGTTCCGTGAACGGCTCGGTGAACGGCTCCGTGAAGGGCTCCGTGAACGGCTCGGTGAAGGGCTCCGTGAACGGGTTCGCGCCGAGCGCCTCCGTGAACGGTTCGGTGAACGGCTCCGTGAAGGGCTCGGTGAACGGCTCCGTGAACGGCTCCGTGAACGGTTCCGTGAACGGTTCCGTGAACGGTTCCGTGAAGGGCTCGGTGAACGGTTCGGTGAACGGGTTCGCGCCGAGCGCCTCGGTGAAGGGCTCCGTGAACGGCTCCGTGAACGGTTCCGTGAAGGGCTCCGTGAACGGTTCGGTGAACGGCTCCGTGAAGGGCTCGGTGAACGGCTCGGTGAACGGTTCGGTGAAC
>NZ_JBGFQZ010000033.1:0-35387 GCF_041295535.1 Cellulomonas sp. ICMP 17802
CGGGCACCAGCGGCAGCGGCGCGGAGACGAGCCGGCTGTGCACCAGGGCGCGCCGGCGGGCCGCGAACGAGCGGCGCGGGTCGGCGCGGTCGTCCTCGCCGTCGCCGTCGCGGTCGACGGGGGCGCTGTCGAGCGCGGTCGACCGCAGCCCGAGGTACCCCGCCTGCGCGTGCCGGACGACGGCCGACGGGACCACGATTACGCGGTGCCCCGCGAGGCGGGCCCGGCGCGACAGGTCGAACCCGTCGCCGAACGGGCCGAGAAGAGGGTCGGTGCCCCCCAGGTCGTCCCAGACGTCGCGCCGGACGAGCGCGCCGGCGATGCCGACCCCGAGCACGTCCTCGCGGCCGTCGTGCTGGCCCTGGTCCAGCTCCCCCGCCTCGACGTCAGTCATGCGGCGGCCGGAGCGCGAGGTCCGCACGCCCACCTCGAGCAGGCGCTCGGGATCGGTCCAGGTCCGCTGCTTGACGCCCGCGACGCCGACCGACCGGGCGTGACCCACCGCGCGCACCAGCTCGGCCAGCGCGGTGGGAGCGGGCGCGCTGTCGTCGTGCAGCAGCCAGAGCCAGCTGGTGGCGAGCCCCTCGTCGGTCTGCAGCGCCCGGCGGACGGCGTGCCCGAACGTCCGGGCGCCGGGCGCGCGCACGAGGCGCAGCGCCGGGGTCGGCGAACCGCCGGCGGCGGCGAACGTGCTGGTCAGGAGAGTCTCGACGGAGTCGTCGGCGGCGTCGGAGACGTCCACCAGGAGGACCCGGAGGGGGCGGCGCGTCTGCGCGGCCAGGGCGGCGAGGGTCGGGGCGAGGTACGGGGTGCGGCCGCGGGTGACGACGACTGCGGACACCGGCGTCGTCACCGGTGTCGAGGAGGTCGCGGTGGGCAGATCCACCGGCAGGAGCGTGTCAGTCATGCTCGGCACATCATGCCGTCGCGCGGGACGAGGCCCGCGCGCGACACTCCCACCCGGCGAAGGCCGTCAGACGACACGCCGCTTGAGCTTGCGCCGCTCCCGCTCGGACAGGCCGCCCCAGATGCCGAAGCGCTCGTCGTTCTGCAGGGCGTACTCGAGGCACTCGGAGCGCACGTCGCAGCCCGTGCACACCTTCTTGGCCTCGCGCGTCGAGCCGCCCTTCTCGGGGAAGAACGCCTCGGGGTCGGTCTGGGCGCACAGCGCGCGCTCCTGCCACCCCATGGGGCCCTCGTCCTCGAGGGCGCCGAAGATCGGCAGCACGTTGGAGGCGTGCGTCTGTGCACTCCTCCGTGCGTCCGACGGGAAGATCTCGTCGTTGTCGAGCAGGTTCCACATGCGTGCCTCCGTGCGGTCCTCGTGCTGGCTCTACTGCTCGTTCAGGGGCTCGGCGTGCGACGCCGTCCTCGGCGCCGCGGGTGGTGCTCGCTCATGAATCTGTTCTAAGGAATTACACGCGTGTCGTTCGCGTTGGTCAAGCGGAGCCGTGGTAACTGTCCGGATTTGTCGGGTGAACTTGCCCCGGACGAGCGTCCCGGGCGTGTCCCGGTGCTCTCGGGTGGTGCCTGAGCCCCGACGGACCGCCGCCTACGCTGTGCGGATGCCCCCCACCACCGTCGCCGACCTGCTGGTCCTGCTGGCCCGCGAGCCGGGCCGACCGCGCCTCACCTGGTACGGCGACGGCGGCGAGCGCGTCGAGCTCTCGGGTGCCGTGCTCGGCAACTGGGTGAGCAAGACGACCAACCTGCTGGTCGAGGAGTTCGACGCCGGGCCCGGCACCCGGGTCGCGCTCGACCTCCCCGGGCACTGGCGCACGGTCGTGTGGGCGCTCGCCGTCTGGCGCGCGGGCGCGTGCGTCGCGGCGCCGGGCGCCGCGGGGGCCGACGTCGTGGTCACCGACTCCCCCGCCGACGCGTCGGGGGCCGACCAGGTGGTGGCCGTCGCCCTGCCCGCGCTCGCGCGCCGGTTCCCCGACGACCTGCCGCCCGGCGCGATCGACGCCGCGAGCGCCGTGATGACCTACGGCGACGCCATCGGGTGGACCCAGCCCGTCGACCCGGCCTCCCCCGCGCTCGAGGGCGGGGCGCCCCGGAGCCACGCGGACCTGCTGTCCGGACCGGCGCCCACCGCACAGCGCGTGCTGGCGGCCGCCCGGCCGCGCACGGAGACCGCCGCGTTCCTGCTCGACGTGCTCGCGGTGCTCGCCGGCGACGGGTCGGTGGTGCTGACCAGCCCGGAGACGACCGCCGCGCTCGCCTCGGACGCTCCGCGGCGGGACCGCCTCGTCGCGTCCGAGAGGATCACGGCCGAGGGCTGAGCAGATCGGGCGTATCGCGCGAACCGTGCACCCGGATCGGACATACCTCCGCACCTGGTCAGCGGCCTGATCCGGCGTCGGTACGATCCGTTGTCGCCCGAACGCCTCGGGGTCCGGAGCCCCCGTCGGGCAGTGCCCTGATCGGAACCGAACGTGCTCGACGTGCCAACCGCGGTCACCGCGCCCCCGGTGCTCCGACGACCCGTCGCAGGCGGCCCTCGCGCGCTCGCCGTGCGGGCGGCTGCGTGCGCGGTCGGCGTGGTCGTCGTGTGGTCCGTCCTCCTCCTGCGCTCGCACGGCGGCCTGAGCGGCGCCCCCGCGATCGCCGCGGCCGTCGTGCTCGCGCTCGTGGTCCCGACGTCGCGCCGGCTGCCGCGCAGGATCCTGCTCGCCACCGGACTGTGTGCCGCGATCGTTCCTCCGCTGTGGTGGTGGCCGTGGCCCTCCGCCGACCACGGCCGCGCCTCGGTCCTGCTCGCCGTGCTCGCGGGCGCCCTCGCCACGGGGGCCCTCTGGGCCGGGCCGCGGGCGATGCCGGGCCGCGTCCGCGCGGCCGTCCCGCAGTGGCGCCGGGTCGACCTGGTCGTCGCCGCGGCGGGGGCCGCCGGCGCCTGGATCGCCCTGCCATGGTTGCGCCTGCGGACGGGGGCGGACGCGCTCGCGTCCCTGCTACCCGCGTGGGACAGCTCCGCCCACGTCGACATGGCGTTGATGCTCCGTCGCCACGGCGCGACCATCGGAGCCCTCGGCGCAGCCCCCGGCGGGGAGCACTGGAAGTTCTCCGAGTACCCGCAGGGCTTCCACGCGGTGGTCGCGACCGGGATCGAGCTTCTCAACGGCACCGGGCGGGCCACCGTCCCGTCCGAGGTGCTCGCGTACGCGCACGTCCAGGGGCTCGCCATCGTCGGGCTCGCGGTGGTGCTCGCGGCGGCGGTGTGCGCGCTGCCGTCCGCCGTGCATCGACCCGCGACCACGCTGGTGATGGCGACGTTCGTCGTGTCCGCCTTCGTGCTCGGCCCGGGCGCCACCGCGTGGAGGGACGGCTTCCCGAACTTCGTCGTCGCGTGCGCCCTCGGTGCCTGCGTCGTGCTGCTCGCCACCTCCCTGCCACGACCACTGATGCCGTTGCACCTCCTGGCGCTGGCAGGGTTGGTCGTCGGCGTGGCGCAGACCTGGGTACCCCTGCTGTGCGTCGCAGCGCCGGCCGCCGCCGTCGTGGCCGTGCCGCCCCGCGCGCGGGCGTGGGCCGCGAGCCGGCGCGAGGTCGTGCTCAGCGTGATCGCGGCCGTGGTCGTCGTCGGCGGGCTCGTCCAGACGGCACGTGTCCTCACATCGCTCACACCGGGCCAGGTGCTCTCGACGGACGGTGCGATCACCGCGACGAACCGGCCGCTCCTCGGCCCTCTCGTGCTCGGCGCGCTCGTGCTCACCGTCCTCCTGCGCCACGGACAGCGCGGCCGAACCGCATGGCTCGCCGCCGTACCGCTCGTGGGCGTCGCGACCGCGGCCGTCGTCGCCGTCGTGCAGGTCCAGGAGACCGGCGCCCCGTCCTACTACTTCTGGAAGCTCGTCACCGGGATCGCCCTCGTGTGCACCGCGGTCGTCGCCGCCGCGGTCGTCGGATCGCCTCGGCACCTGACCGGCGGCGCCCTGCTCCGGACCCGCCGCGGGTGGTCGGGGGCCGCGGTCGCCGCGGCCGTGCTGTGCGCGACCCAGATGTTCGGCTTCACCGGGCTGGGCCGCGGCATCTACCCGACCGTCACGAACAGCGCCGGCACGGCCGAGCAGCTGCTGGCCGCCGCAGCAACCATGGACTCGCTCGGGGCGGCTCGCGGGAGCTTCCTCACCTCGGACACCATGAACCCGATCAACGCCCAGCAGTGGGTCCTCAGCCTGAGCGGTCGCTGGACGGCCGAGGCGAACGAGGCCGCGTGGCTGCTCGTCGACGACGCGGCGACCACCGACCGCCTCCCGACGGCCGCCGCCCGAGTCCTTCAGCAGCCGGGCACGGTCGTGGTCGCGGACCCGAACGACGCAGCGCGGCTGCGTGCCTCACCGGAGCTCGCCGGCTTCGGCGACCGCATCGTGGAGTCGACTCCGATCTCGTAGCTGAGTGAGCGGGTCACGCGATCCGTCAGACGCCAGCAGCTGTTCGGGCGTCCCGAGCCGCTACGGCGCGCGGGGACCTGGCGGGGTTGATCGCCCAGGCGCCCCGGCGACGCATCGGTCGCGTCGAGGGCCTCGTCCCGTGGACCTGCACCTGGCAGCATCAGGGCATGGTGGACAACGCAGACGACCCAGCCGCCCGCGCCCAGACGCCCGGAACCGCCGGCCCGGACTACGCAGACCGGCTGGTGCGCCGCAGCACGGCCTCGTGGAAGCGCCTCCTCCAGGTCCAGGCCCCGTACCAGGCACACGTCCGTCGGCTCGACCTCGGCCGGGCGATCGACGTCGGCTGCGGGCTCGGCCGTAACCTCGTGAGCCTCGCACCGGGTTCGGTGGGTGTGGATCACAACCCCCACTCGGTCGCGTACGCGCGCGAGCTCGGCCTCGACGCCTACACCGACGACGAGTTCTTCGCGCGGGAGGACCTCGCGGTGCCCGAGGCGTACGACGGGATGCTCGCCGCGCACCTCATCGAGCATCTCGACCCGGACGCGGCGCTCGCGATACTCGTCCCCTACGTGCGCCTGCTCCGGCCCGGCGGCCGGGTGGCGTTCATCACACCGCAGGAGCGAGGGTTCGCGTCGGACGCGACGCACGTCCGCTTCAGCGACACCGAGGTACTTGTCGACGTGGCGCACGACCTCGGCCTGGACGTCCGACGGTCATACTCGTTCCCGTTGCCGCGCTGGGCTGGTCCGGCGTTCACCTACAACGAGTTCGTCGTGCTCGCGCAGAAGCCATGGCAGGACCCGGTCCGAGCCTGACGACGCCTCGATCACACGGCGGCCATGGCGGCCAGGTCGGCGACCCGCAGGCCACGGACCCCGCGCGGTGCCCAGGGCGGGCGCGGGGATGGGGCACAATTGCTCCCCATGCGCGGAATCATCTTGGCCGGCGGGTCCGGCACCCGGCTGCACCCGATCACCCTCGGCGTCAGCAAGCAGCTGGTCCCGGTGTACGACAAGCCGATGATCTACTACCCGCTGTCCACGCTGATCCTCGCGGGGATCCGCGACGTCCTGGTCATCACGACGCCGCACGACGCCGAGCAGTTCCAGCGTCTCCTCGGTGACGGCTCGCGCTTCGGCATCTCGCTCAGCTACGCCGTGCAGGCCGAGCCCAACGGGCTCGCGCAGGCGTTCGTCCTCGGCGCCGACTTCGTCGGCACGAGCCCCGCGGCGCTCGTGCTCGGCGACAACATCTTCTACGGACCGGGTCTGGGCTCGAAGCTCTCCCGGTTCAGCACCATCGAGGGCGGCGCCGTGTTCGCGTACCGCGTCGCGGACCCGACCGCCTACGGCGTCGTCGAGTTCGACTCCGAGGGTCGGGCGCTCTCCCTCGAGGAGAAGCCGGCCCGTCCTCGCAGCAACTTCGCCGTGCCCGGCCTGTACTTCTACGACAACGACGTCGTGACCATCGCCCGCGAGCTCAAGCCGTCCGCCCGCGGCGAGTACGAGATCACCGACGTGAACCGGACCTATCTCGAGCAGGGTCGCCTCCAGGTCGAGGTCCTCCCCCGCGGGACCGCGTGGCTCGACACCGGCACGTTCGACTCGCTGCTCGAGGCCTCCGACTACGTGCGCACGATCGAGCACCGGCAGGGACTCAAGATCGGCACCCCCGAGGAAGTCGCCTGGCGACGGGGATTCCTCTCGGACGACGAGCTGCGGGAGCGGGCGGAGGGCTTGGTCAAGTCGGGGTACGGCACGTACCTGCTGGGCCTGCTCGAGACGGAACGATGAGTGCGGCCAGCCCGCTCGAGGTCATTCCGGGGCCTGAGCGCGGACGACGCACACCCACCGCGGCACTCGGGTGGGGCGCAGCGGAGCTTCACCCCCGCCGCAACGGGCTGAACCTGCTGCGCCTGATCCTCGCGCTCGTGGTCCTGGTCAACCACGGCTGGACCCTGTCGGGGCACGGCGAGGGCGTCCTGATCGACAAGACCAACTTCGGGCGGTGGGCCGTCTACGGCTTCTTCGCCATCAGCGGGTACCTGATCACCGGCAGCCGGCTGACCAAGCCGCTGAGCACCTACATCGTGCACCGCGCGGCGCGGATCTTCCCGGCGTTTCTCGTCTGTCTGGTGGTCACCGCGTTCATCTTCGCGCCGATCGGGTACTGGCACGTGACGGGCGGCCTGGACGGATTCCTCACCACACCGACGACGCCCCTCAACTACGTGATCGGCAACGCGGGCCTGCGGGTCGCGTCCTACGACGTGGCGGGGACGCCCGCCGGGGTGCCGTACCCGGGTGCCTGGAACGGCTCGTTGTGGAGCCTGTACTACGAGTTCCTCTGCTACCTGATCATTGCGGGGCTGTGCTGCATCACAGCATTCCGGCGCAACGCCGTCTGGCTCACCCTCACCTTCGTGGCTGTGGCGCTGCTCAACTACGCGATGCCAACAGCCGCACCGTTCACGCAGAGCAACGTCGACGTCGCGTTCCTCGGCAACCTGCTGCCGTTCTTCCTCGGCGGTGGACTCGTCTACATGCTTCGGCGCCGGATTCCGTTGACGTGGCCCCTCGCGCTCCTCAGCGTGCTGGTCTCAGCCCTGATCGTGTGGCGGACCGACGGTGGCGGCGCGCAGTTCGCGGCGCCGCTGCTCGCCTACGCGATCGTCTGGCTCGGCGCCGTGCTGCCGTGCCCCGACCTGATCCGGCGGCACGACGTCTCGTACGGCGTCTACATCTACGCATTCCCCGTGCAGCAGCTGCTGGCAACGTTCGCCCTGTTTCGATGGGGCATCGCGGCCTACGTCGCCCTCACCATCGCCATCACGGGCGTGCTCGCCGTCACCAGCTGGCTCGTCATCGAGCGGCCGGTGATGCGCCGCGCACGCGCCATCACGACGATCCGAGTCCCCGACGCGCTGCTTGACGCCGCGGCACCGGGCTCGGTCTCCCCCGCCTCGTCGGCCGCAGTCGCTGATGTCCTTCCTACCGAGCAGCGGACGCCACAGACCATCTGAGGTTCGGCAGAGAGTCGGCGACACGATCGCGCAGGACCGCACCCGGTGCGAGCGGCGGCGACCCGCCGGGATCATCGTCGGGCCTTTGCGCGCCTACGCCACGCCAGAGTGCGTGCGGCGTACGGTGAATCGGCCATCCCGCGTCTTCGCCCCTCCGGAGGTTTGCTGTGCGCTCGTCTCTGCGTCGACACCGAGTCCTCGCGACGATCGGTGTCACGCTCGCGCTCAGCGCTTCGACCGCGTGCACGGGCCCTGCCACCCCAGGTGGCCAGCCGTCGGACGGCCCGACCGGCGCCACGACCGCGACTGCGACCCTCCCCGCCACCACGGGCACTGACGCGCCGGAGACGTCGCCCTCGGCGAGCGTCGGGCCGACCGACCCGAGCGAGACGCCCGCCCCCGTTCCCTCCGCCTCGGCTACGCAGGCGACCGGAAACGTCGTCGGCGTCGTCGTGACGTCGTCGGGCTGGTCGACGGCCACCGACGCCGCCGAGGTGACGGGATACGTGGCGGTCCTCGAGCAGGGCGGTACGTGCACCGCGCGGCTGAGTCGGGGTGACGTGGTGGTCGAGGTGGCGCAGGAGGCGCTCCCGGACGCCACCACGACGTCCTGCGGGACGATCAGCGTCCCGCACTCCCGGCTCACGAGCGGGCGCTGGGATGCCGAGATCAGGTATGGCAGTCCCGTGAGCGCGGGATCGAGCGAGCGTGTGGAGATCACAGTCCCGTGAACCGTCGGACAACCGTGTCGATACGAGGCGCCTCGAGCGTGCTCGTCCTGGCCGTCGTGCTCACGCTCCTCGCGTGGATCGCCCCGCAGACCTCGCGAGCGGCCGACCTGAGCAAGTTCGACCCGGGTCTGATCATCAGCGACGCGCTCTTCTACGACTCCGGGACCATGTCGGCCGACGCCGTGCAGGCCTTCCTCGACCTCAAGGGCAAGAACTGCGCGAACGGTCCCGACGGGACGCCGTGCTTGCGCAGCTATCGGGAGTCGACCACCACGCGCGCCGCGGACGCCAAGTGCGCCGGCAGCTACGTCGGCGCCGCGAACGAGACGGCCGCGCAGATCATCACGAAGGTGGGGCGGGCGTGCGGCATCAACCCGCAGGTCATCCTCGCCACGCTCCAGAAGGAGCAGGGCCTGGTCACCGCCTCGGGCTCCGGGCTCGTCCCGTCCCGCTATCGCAGCGCGATGGGGTACGGCTGCCCGGACACCGCCGCATGCGACAGCCTCTACTACGGCTTCTTCAACCAGGTGTACTCCGCAGCTGCCCAGTTCCGGAACTACGCGAACAACCCGACCCGCTACTCCCACCGCGCCGGGCAGCTCAACGCCGTGCGGTACCACCCGGACCCCACCTGCGGCTCGGGGAACGTGTTCATCCAGAACCAGGCCACCGCGAGCCTGTACAACTACACGCCGTACCAGCCGAACCCGGCCGCCCTGGCCGCCGGCTACGGCACCGGCGACCGTTGCTCGTCGTACGGCAACCGGAACTTCTGGAACTACTTCACGGACTGGTTCGGTCCGACGGTCGATCGCCTGCCCACCGGCTTCGTCGACACCGTCTCGACCACGCCCGAGAGCATCACCGTGACCGGCTGGGCGCTCGACCTCGACACGTCGGCCCCGATCCCCGTGCACGTCTACGTCGGTTCGGCGTCGCAGTCCTTCGTCGCCAACCTGTCCCGTCCCGACCTCGACGCCACGTTCCACCGGGGGAGCCAGCACGGCTTCAGCGCCACTGTCCCCGCGACCCCAGGCACATGGCAGGTCTGCGTCTACGCCATCAACGACTGGGTCGGCGGCTCGAACGCACTCATCAGCTGCCGGTCCGTCGTCGTGACGAACAAGGCACCGACGGGGTTCGTCGACTCGGTGACTGCGACGGCCGACGGCACCATCACTGCCTCCGGCTGGGCGCTGGACCCCGACACGAACGACTCGATCACGGTCCACATGTACGTCGACTCGACCTCGAAGGCGTTCGTCGCCAACGCGATCCGCACCGACATCGGCGCCGCCTTCGGCAAGGGAGACGCCCACGGGTTCACCGCCGCGATGCCCGCGTCCCCAGGCCCGCACGGAGTGTGCCTCTGGGCGATCAACACGACCCCGGGTGACAACACGCACATGGGCTGCCGGACTGTCATCGTTCCCGGGGCATCGCCCAACGTGGTGCCGACGGGCTTCCTCGACTCGGTCACCGCCAACAGCGACGGCACCGTCACCGCCTCCGGGTGGACGCTCGACCCTGACACGACCGCGCCCATCAAGGTGCGCATGAGCGTGGACTCCACGACCACGACGTTCGTCGCCGACGCGTCTCGTCCGGACGTCGGGGCGGCCTTCGGCAAGGGCGCGAACCACGGATTCACCACGACGATGCCGGCGGCTGCGGGAAGTCGTGTCGTCTGTCTGCAGGCTCTCGATGCCACCACTGCGGACGTGCTCCAGCTGGGCTGCCGCACGGTGACGGTCGCCGCTGCGGTCCCGAATACCCTCCCGACGGGCTTCATCGACTCCGTCGTGCCCAATGCGGATGGCACAGTCACCGCGTCCGGCTGGACCCTCGACCCCGACACCATGGCTCCGTTGACGGTCGAGATGTCGGTCGACGGACTCACCCAGACGTTCGTCGCGGACGGGCGTCGGCCCGACGTCGGAGCAATCTTCGGTCGGGGCGACAACCACGGCTACACGCTCACGATGAACGCCGCGGCAGGCTCGCGCGCGGTGTGCCTACGGGCCCGCGACGCCAACGTCCCCGCGTACCTCGACCTGGGCTGCCGCACGGTGACGGTCGTCGTCCCGGCCGCGAACCGCGCGCCCACCGGATTCCTCGACTCCGTGGTCGTGAACGCCGACCGGACCATCACCGCCGCGGGCTGGGCGCTCGACCCCGACACGAACGCACCCATCCCGGTGCACATGTACGTCGACTCGGCGTCGAAGGCCTTCGTGGCGGACGGTTCGCGTCCCGACGTGGGCGCGATCTTCGGCAAGGGCGACAACCACGGCTACACGACGACGATGCCTGCCACGGCCGGTGCACACGGCGTGTGCGTGTGGGCGATCAACCCCACCCCCGGCGACAACACGCTCCTCGGCTGCCGGACCGTGACGGTGCCCTGACCGGGGTTGCCGGTCAGACGGCGCGGCGCACCAGGTGCCAGTAGCCACGCAGCAGCCACTCGAGGGGAGCGGCCGCGCTCGGCAGCGGCGTCTGCGCGGGCTCGAACCGGTCCGTGACCAGGCTTGTGAGGTCTCGGTCGGGGACGGTCCGCGAGGCCTGGACCTCGGCTCGACGGTGGCGGACCCACGTCCGGTGCTGCACCAGCCAGCGCCAGCCGCGCACCTTCGAGCCGCCCCATCCCTGCACGACCGCCACCAGGGCGATCGCGGCCTCGAACGCCAAGAGGGCCGGCGCGATCAGAAGCAGCGTGCGCGCCTCGAACGTCGTCAGCAACAGAATGAGCCTGTTGCGTTCCAGCAGGTACATCTTGAGCGGGGACCGGCCGAACTCGTAGTAGTGGGCCGTGACGGCTTCAGAGACGACGACGACGCGGCGGCCGTGCTGCCAGGTGCGCCAGCCCAGCTCGAGGTCCTCGAGGTAGGCGAAGTACTCGTCCGGGAAGCCGCCGAGCTCCTGCCACCAGTCCGTCGGGACCGCGAGGCAGGCCCCCGAGGCGGACGCGACCTCACGCGTGCCGACGAACGACGCCGCCGGCTCCCCCATCGAGCCTGCCCACGACAGTCCGAGGACGTGCAGCGGGTTCCCGGCCGAGTTGACGGTCGCGGGGCGATCCGCGAGGACGATGAGCGAACCCGCGATCCCGATGCCGGCATCGTCGCGGAGCGTCGAGACGAGGAGTGCGATCGTGTCGGGTCGCACCACCGCGTCGCTGTTCAGGAGCGTGATCGTCGGCGTGCGGGCGTGAGTCGCGGCGAGGTTCACGCCACCGGTGAACCCGAGGTTCTTCGCAGGGCGGAGCACCGTGATCTGCGGGAGGTCCGGAAGGTCGCGCACGGCGTCGCTCGTGCAGCCGTTGTCGACGACGACCAGGTCCAGACGTACCCCCGACGAGGCGAGTACCGCATCCACGACATCGGCCAGGTACGGCTCGTCGCCGTAGGCGAGAACGATCACGGTGGTGTCAGCGGGCGGCCGATCCTCCAGGCTCACGACGACTCCTTCCAACGGGCGAGGACAGCACGCAGGCGGACCGCGTGCGCGACCGCGGCGACGAAGGCTCCGGTGCACAGGGCCCAGGCGACCTGTTCGGCGAGCGGCCGGTCGAGCAGCAGCCCGAGGCCGATCCCGAGAACACCGAGCCCCCACCCCCACGCCGCAGCCCAGTCGTCGCCGTGCGCGAGGAGGGCGATGGAGAAGACCTGGGCGAGCATGAAGAGGCCGCCGGAGACGGCGACGAGGAAGACGATCCAGCGGGAGACGGCGAAGTCGGGTCCGTACAGCACCGACTGGACGAAGGGGCCGAACGCCAGGATCCCGAGCGCACCCAGCGAGCCGAGAGCCGCGGTGGCGACGAGCGCGGTCCGCGTGGTCCGGCCGAACCCGCCGACGTCGTCGGTGGCCACGCGAGCGGCGAGCAGAGGCAGGAACACCGCCTGCACCGCGGCGAACGCGAAGAGTGGGATGCGGGCGACAGTCACGGCCAGCACGAACTTCCCGCTCATCGCCTGCTCCGACGGCGCGGCGAGCGCGGCGATGAGCATCGGACCGGCGTTGGCGAGCACCTGGCTCAGCACAGACACTGCCACGAGCGCGCCGAACGGGGCGCTCGATGGCGAGGACTCGGCGTCGGTACCCGTGCGGTCCCGGCGACCTGACCATCCGATCAGGACGATCGCTGACGCGAGCACCGGTGCCGCGACAAGGACCCAGCCGTAGCCCGTCGCCGCCGCGCCACCCGCCGCGAGCGCGATGGAGCCGACCGTCCGGATCACGCCGTCGAGCGCGAGCTGGGCGCCGTACCTGCCGAATGCGCCATACCCCGCGAGCAGCCCACGCGTCGCGTAGGCGACAGCCTGCGCACCCAGACCGGCACCGAGCACCCAGACCATGCCCGGCGCACCGGCGAAGAAGGTCCGCCCGATCACGCCGCCGGCGAGCACGAGCACGAGCACGATCACGACGATCGCGCCGAGCGCGTACCTGAGGGGCCTCCACCCGACGACGCCTCGCCCGCCGAGAGCGCGCGTCGCCGACAGCCGCCGCGCCAGGTCCTGCTCGAGGGGCATGAAGAGGCCGATGCCGAACGCGTTGACGACGGTCCACATCACCGAGACCGGTGCCGAGGCCGCCGGGCCCAGGTCGCGCGCCGCAAAGGCCAGGAAGGCGAAGTTGGCCAGTCCGAAGACGACCAGGCCGAGCGCGACCGGGACCACCGGTGACCGGGCGCGCGAGCGCATCAGCTGGCGCGCGTCGCCCATCCCGCTCCGTCCGTCTGGGTGTGAGGTCCACGGCGTACGAGGGCACGCCGTCCGCAGGCCCGAAGGAGCCCGGAAGAGTCGATCGTACCGTCGGCCCGAGCGTGCCCGACCCGACGGCCCCGTCGTCGGCTCGCGCGTGCCGACCCGACGGCCAGGTCCGGACCAGGGCCTCGGTACAGTTGTCGCATGCCGCCCCGCCAGTCGCTCTTGATCATCGTGCCCGCGTGGAACGAACAAGCCACCGTCGGCGCCGTGATCGACGAGATCTCCCGGACGCTGCCTGAGGCGGACGTCCTCGTCGTCAACGACGGCTCCACAGACCGCACGACCGACGTCGCGCGAGCCGCGGGCGCGCGAGTGCTCCAGCTTCCTGTGAACCTCGGCGTCGGGGGTGCGATGCGAGCCGGGTACAAGTACGCGTTCCGGGAGGGCTATCAGCGGACCGTGCAGCTCGACGCCGACGGGCAGCACGATCCCGCGGAGGTCCGCACGTTGATGGCGACGATGGACGAGCTCGCCGCCAACGTGGTGATCGGGGCACGGTTCGCCGGCGTCGGTAGCTACCAGGTACGGGGCCCGCGCCGCTGGTCGATGAAGGTCTTGTCAACGGTGCTCTCCAGGGTGTGCGGTGCGAGGCTCACCGACACGACGTCCGGATTCAAGGCGTGCGACCGCGAGGCGATTCGCCTGTTCTCGACGAACTACCCAGCGGAGTACCTCGGTGACACGGTCGAGTCCCTGGTCGTCGGCGCGCGCGCGGGACTACGGATCCGCCAGGTCGGTGTCGAGATGCGCGAGCGGGCGGGCGGGCAGCCGTCGCACAGCCCCGTCCGCGCGGCAGTGTTCCTGGTCCGAGCGATCCTGGCGCTCTTCATCGCCTTGTCCCGGCCGAGCGAGCCGGTCGTCTCCGAGGGGGCGGTCGCGTGAGCGGGTACCTGTTCGCCATCGTCCTGTCCGTCGTGCTCGTCGGCCTGATCTTCGTCCTTCTTCGTACTCGGAAGGTGCGCGAGAAGTACGTCGGCATCTGGCTGGTGCTCGCCTTGGCGATCGTGGTCGTGGCCGTGTTCCCGGGCCTCGCGTTCTGGCTCGCCGACCTGGTCGGCGTCGAGACCCCGGTGAACCTGCTGTTCGCCGTCGGGTTCGCTGTCCTTCTCGCGGTGTGCATCCAGCTCAGCTCCGAGGTCTCGGCTCTCGAGGAGGAGACCCGGACGATCGCCGAGGAGCTCGCGCTGCTCCGCCTCGACGTCGAGCGTGCGAGCAGCCAGCCCCCGGCATCGTCCGAGCCGTCACGGACCGCCGAGCCGCCCGCGTCGGTCGAGCCGTAGCACCGACCCGCCCGGTGCAGGTGGGGTGGGTTGTGGGTCGAACGTGCGGTGGTTGTGCGTGCGTTCGTGGTCGGGGCGCCGCGCCGTCCGGGGTCGTGCCCGGACTCTCCTAGACTGGCGCCGCCCTCGGGCGACGAACACCGCAACCCTCAGGAGACCTCCGCATGACCGCGCCCGCCGGCAGCCGCCCTGACACCTCGCGCCTGCGCGCGCTCGCCGTCCCGTCGGTCGCCGTGGCGGTCCTGCTCGTCTTCCTCGCCGTCATCATCGCGCTCGTCACCCGTCAGGGGGGCACGCTCGTCGGCAGCACCACCACGAACGTGCGCAGCACCGAGGTCCTGCCCCAGCTCGGCCCCGGTGACGAGGTCGTGCAGTCGTTCACGGCGCCCGACCCGCGCCTGTCCGCCGTCCAGGCCACGTTCGGCACCTACCAGGGCAGCGCGCAGTGCGACCTGCGGGTCAGCCTGCGCGAGAAGGACGAGCTCGTCGCGCAACGGGACTGGTCGTGCGCGGACCTGCCCGACTCGAGCCCCGTCGACGTCCTGACGTTCGAGCCGCGCTCCGACCGCGCCGCGACGTACGAGCTCACCGTCGAGCGAGTCGACGACGACCCCACCGGCGGCGTGGTCTTGTGGGCCGGCGCCCCGACGGGGGACGACGCGACCGCGACGGTCAACGGCGAGCAGACGGACCTCAGCGCGGTTGTCCGCCCGCTCTACGACCCCGAGCCGCGGTGGTGGGACCACCTTGACGAGATCACCCACCGGATGGCGGCCTACGGCCCGTCCTGGGGCGGCGCGGCGGCGTTCGCCACCCTCGTGGTCAGCATCGGCGTCCTGCTCGCCACGGCCACGTTCGCCGTTCGGCGCCCGAAGGTGTTCCTCGTCATCGTCGCCGTGCTCGCTCTCGTCCGAGGGCTGGTGTGGGCGGCTGCGGTCCCCGCGTTCGGCGGCATGGATGAGCCCTCTCACTTCTCGAACGTCCAGTACCTCGCCGAGGAGCACGCGCTTCCCGGCCAGGCGGACAACCCCGGGGTCTACAGCCCGCAGCTGGAGGTGGCCCAGGGAGGCTCGCACGTCAGCTCGACCGCCCCGGGTGACCGGCCCTCGTACACGGGCGAGGGTGAGGACGAGCTGCTCGCGGACGCGGCGGCGGCGACCCCGCTCGGTGGCGGGGGCGGCCCCGCCGCGGCATATCCGCCGCCGTACTACCTCCCGGCGGCGGCCTTCTACGAGGTCGGCGGGCACTCGATCTTCCAGAAGGTCGAGGCCGCGCGGCTGTGGACCGTGCTGCTCGGGGTCGCGGGCGCTGTCATCCTCGTGCTGCTCGCCAGGCGACTCTTCCCCGGGCGCACCGGCGCGCAGGCCGCGTTCGCCGTCGCGGGTGTCCTGCAGCCGATGGCCGCCCACCAGTTCGCAATCGTGAACAACGACGCCTGGGTGATCGTGTGCGGGTTCGCGGCGCTGCTGCTCGGGCTCGAGCTGGCCGGACGGGCGCGCGCCGCATGGCTCACGCTCCTTGCGGGGGTCATCATCGGCTTCGCGCTGCTCGGCAAGCCGTTCGGGATCGCGGTCGCCGCTCCCCTGGCCGTCGGCTGGCTCCTCGGGAAGGTCCGGTACCGCGAGCGGTCGTGGTCCGTCCTGCTGCGGGAGGCCGGCCTCGTCGTGCTCGGCGTGCTCGCGACCTACGGGTTGTGGCGCGTGATCGCGTTCCTCGTCGACATCCCCGCTCAGCGTGTGCCCGACGGTTCCGGCGCGCGCTCCCGCCGGGCGTTCCTCGACGCGCAGATCGGTCCGGGCGGCGAGACCGCCAAGCGCATGTGGGCCGACCAGCTGTGGGGCAACTTCGGCTGGGTCCGCATCCCGTTCCCGGAGCCGATCCCCACCCTGATCTGGTACGGGCTGCTCGCACTCCTGGTCGCCGTCGCGGCATGGGTCGTGCTCGTGGTCGTCGACGCGTTCCGTCGGCGCAGCGCGCTGCTCGCCCCGGCGGAGGTCGCGTCGCTCGTTGCGGACGAGCCCGGGGCGAGCGAGCCCTCGGGCGAGCCCGGCTCCGGCCCGCGGCAGGACGACCTGCCGCTCGACGTCCGGATCCTCGTCATGGTGTCGATGGTCGCCTCGATCGTGGTGGTGCTCTACGCAGCAGCGTGGGTGTACTACTTCTCGACCGGGGCGAACGACCTTCTGCAGGGCCGCTACGCGCTGCTGGCGGTGCCGGCCATCCTCGCGCTGCCGGGGCTCCTCCTCGAGCGTTTCAGCCGCGGTCGGATCTCACCGCTGGTCGTCAACGTCGTCCTGGCCTTCGCGATGGGCGGCCTGCTGCTCCTCGGCCTCAAGCGCACTCTCGAGTACTTCTACGGCTGACGTCGCGCGCGGGGCGCCTATCCGGCCAGCACCTGCGGCGCCGCGAGCTGCCACCGCTCGAGCCAGTCGCCGATGGGCTCCACCCCGGCGCCGACGAATGCGTCGTGGCCCAGCACGGAGTAGGCGGGCCGCGGGGCGGGCCGGACGAACGCCTCGCTCGTCGTGGGCCGGACGATCGCCGGGTCCAGGCCCGCGGCCGCGACGGCGGCCTGCGCGAAGCCGTGCCAGGTCGTGCTTCCGGACGACGTCCCGTGGTAGGTGCCCGACGGGGCCTGCGCCTGCACGAGCCGCAGGATCAGGTCCGCGAGATCGACCGTCCAGGTGGGCTGGCCCAGCTGGTCGGCGACGACGTCGAGGCCACCGCGCTCGGCGGCCAGCCGCGCGATCGTCCTGGGGAAGCAGGCGCCGTGGGCGCCGTACAGCCAAGCGGTCCGGACGAGCAGGTGGTCGGGGTGCTCTGCTCGCACCGCCCACTCCCCCGCGCCCTTGGTCCGGCCGTAGGCGGACCGGGGGGCCAGGGGTGCGTCCTCGGCGTAGGGCGCCTTCGCGGACCCGTCGAAGACGTAGTCGGTGGAGACGTGCACGACGCGCGCTCCGACGCGGCGCGCGGCCCGCGCGACATTGGCCGCGCCCGTCCCGTTGACGGCGAACGCAGCTGGCTCGTCCGTCTCCGCCGCATCCACCGCGGTGTACGCCGCACAGTTCACGACGACGTCGGCTCCCGCGAACGCCCGCTCGGCGTCCGCCACGTCACCGATGTCCACCGTCCCGCGACCGAGGCTGGTGACGTCGGCCCCGGCATCCCGCAGGGCAGCGACCAGGTCCTGCCCCAGCATCCCGCCCGCTCCGACAACACTCCAGCGCATTCCCCACACACCTCTCGTCGACTGCTTCCCGCAGCCTAGTGGCCGTGCCGGGGCGCGCCCGCGACGCCAGAGACCGGCCGCACGACGTACTACCCTGACCCACGACCCCAGGAGGAGGACCAGACATGCAGGTGCGCGAACTGACCGTCCCCGGTGCGCTCGAGATCACCCCGAAGCAGTTCCCGGACGACCGGGGCGTGTTCCTCGAGTGGTTCTCCGGGGAGGCCTTCGTCGAGGCCACCGGGCACCAGCTCGCGCTCGCGCAGGCGAACTGCTCGGTCTCGTCCGCCGGTGTGCTCCGCGGCGTCCACTTCGCCGACGTCCCCCCGGGCCAGGGCAAGTACGTCACGTGTGCGCGCGGTGCCGTCCTGGACGTCGTCGTCGACATCCGAGTCGGCTCCCCGACGTTCGGCCGGTGGGACGCGGTCCTGCTCGACGACGTCGACCGGCGCGCCATCTACATCCCCGAGGGGCTCGGCCACGCCTTCATGGCCCTGGAGGACCAGTCGACGGTCCTCTACCTGTGCAGCGCCCCCTACGCGCCCGGGCGCGAGCACGGCATCCACCCGCTCGACCCGGCAGTCGGCATCGACTGGCCCACAGAGTCGCGCGACGGGCGTCCGCTGACGCCTCTGCTCTCGCCCAAGGACGACGCCGCGCCGACGCTCGCGGACGCTCAGACGGCCGGGCTTCTTCCCTCGTTGGACGACGTCGAGGCGTTCACGGCGAGCCTGCGCGCTCGGTGACACCCGATCGCACCGGCCCCACCGTGGTGGCGGTCGTCGTCACCTATCACCCGGTGGTCGAGGCGACCCGGCACCTGCTCGACGCCGTCCGCCCGCAGGTCGCCCACATCGTGGTGGTCGACAACGGGAGCCCGGTGCCCACCCTCGAGGCGCTGCGCGCGGTCGCGGACGCGACGGCGAGCTCGTTGGTCGAACTGGGCGCCAACCTGGGCATCGCCGCTGCCCAGAACGTCGGCGTCGACCACGCCGAGCTCCTGGGCGCCACGCACGTGCTGCTCCTGGACCAGGACTCGGTCCCCGCACCCGACATGGTCGAGCGCCTGCTGACCGCGATCCTGGACGGCTCGCCGGACGCGTCCGGTCGCCGCGTGGCCGCCGTCGGGGCCGTCGCGAAGGACGACCGCGACGGCGAGCCGGCGTTCGTCTACCGGGCCACCCGCTGGGGCCCGCGCCGGACCGAGCTGCCTACCGAGCCCGGGACGCTCGTGGAGGCGGGGTTCCTCATCGCGTCTGGCTGCCTCGTCGACCTGGCCGCGCTCCGCGCGGTCGGTCCGATGGCCGAGAGCTACTTCATCGACCACGTCGACCTCGAGTGGGGTGTCCGCGCGCGGAACGCGGGGTACACGCTGTACGCCGTCGTCGGCGCGGAGCTGCAGCACGAGCTCGGTGACACGCCGCAGTACGTGCCGGGCCGCGAGCGGTCCGTCCACGTCCAGTCGATCCCTCGCAACTACTACATGGTGCGCAACACCGTCGCGCTCGTCCGCTCGTCCGCGCTCCCGGCCGGGTGGCGCGTCGGTTACGTGTGGTGGATCACGAAGTACATCGTGTTCTACACGATCGCCGTCGCACCACGCCGACGTCGCGTGCCCCTCATGCTCCGCGGCTTGGCCGACGGGATCCGGGGCCGCACGGGGAAGATGCCGGAGCATTCCCGCTAGAGCGTGAAGTGCCCGACGACCGTCACGACCGACACCGCGAACAGCACGGCGACCAGCGCGGCCACGCCCCAGAGCGTCGCCGTGGGTGACCACCGGCCGCGGCTGAAGCGCTGGACCAGCAGGCCGGGCAGCGCGACCAGCGCGGGGATGATGGCGAGCGCGTAGCGGCCCTGCAGCAGCTCGGTGCCGCCGGACGCGTGGAAGTACGCGTACTCGATCCCGTACAGCACCGCGATCGTCCCGACCGTGCTCGCGACGCACACCGCGACCAGCCGGTCGACCTGGGCGACGACGTCGGACTGACGCCCGCGGTCGATGACGAGCAGCACCAACCACGCGACGATCGCGAGGACGAGGACCCCCTCGAACACGCCGATCACCGTGAGCCAGCCGTCGGGCAGCGGTGTGTTCACCCACCCGAACGAGCCCCACAGCTGTGTGACCCACAGCCGGCGCACCTCGACCAGCTGCGGGTCGTACTGCGTGGCCAGGTACGTCACGAGGTCGCGCCCTCCGGCGGCGGGAACCTGAGGAAACGTCGTCGATGACGAGATCCCCGAGACCGCCGCGATCGCGAGCCAGACGCCGTAGGTCGCAGCGACGCCGGCCACGGCGAGCACGGGCTCTCCGAGCAGCACCCTCCAGCCGCGAGCCCGTTCCCTCACGACACCGAGGATCCACCCGACCGCGACAGGCAGGACTCCGACGATCGCGTACGGCTTGGCCAGAAGCCCGACGCCAACGGCAACTCCAGCCAGCGCCATGAGACCGGCATGACGGGGCGATCGCGTGAGCCTGGCGCCCAGCCACAACGCGGCGAACCCGGACACGAGCGCGAGCGCATCGTTGTTCACGATGGCGAACTGGTGCGCGAGCATGGGCTGGAGCGCGACCGAGGTGACGATCGCTGCGCGGGCCGCCGGGCTGGCGACCGCCTCTCGCGAGAACAGCCACGCCATGGCGATCGCCGCGAGCCCGAGCAGCACCGACCACAGCCGTACCGCATGGATCTGCGCGACGGTGTCGTCGTCGGCCGCGAGGTAGAACAGCGCGGCCGGCCCGTAGTAGGCGGGCGGGTACCCCGCCGCGGTCGTCGCACCGTCCGAGTCGGCGCTCAGTCTGCGGTCCTCCTCGAGCAGCGACCTGCGAGCCTCCTCGGTGTAGTCGGGCCGGTCGGTGGGCGCGAGCGCAGAGACGCCCATGCGGGCGGACGTGAGGACCAGCGAGTCACTGAACGGCCGGGCTGTCCGATCGGCCTGTCCCCGGTCCGGGATCGCGTGCTCCTCGCCGACGTACTGGACGTACGCGAAGTGCGCGCCCTCGTCCATTCCCTGCAGCGGGGGGATCAGCAACGACCAGAGCAAGCCCTTGACCAGCACCAGCCCGAGCACGGCGAACAACGCCCACCGCGGCCGGAGCACCAGGAGCGTCAGACAGGCGATGCCGAGCACAACGAGCGCCGTCGTGCCGGCGGGTGCACCCCACCAGGGCGCGTAGACCGCGACCCGCTCCAGCACGGTGCCCACCAGGTCCCACCGGTGCGGAGCCGGGTCGTAGCGGGTGACGACGGCGGCGCCGTTCGTGGCGGTCCACACGGTGGGGCCGGTGGTGCTGCCCTCCTGGAGCGCCATCCGGAGCCGGTAGTCGGCTCCCGCCGAGTCCTGCAGGGGTGGCAGCGTCACGACCGTGCTCGGCTGGTTGTCGCGGAGGTCGGCGCACGGCACCACGCTCGTCACCAGCTCCCGCGAGCCGTCGTACAGCGTGCCCTCGAGGGTGCAGCTGATGGTCCCGACGAAGGTCGCGAACACGACCTGCACGGCGGCCAGGCCATCCTCGGTGGCGTGCACGTCGACCCATACCGGCGAGTCCGGGCCGACGTTCTCACCGGGTGCCACGATGACGAGGCGCTCCTGGGCGGCGCCGGTGATCGGCCCGCTGGGCTGGGCGAACCAGGCGAGGACGACCGCGACGAGCGCGACGACCACGAGTACGGCCGGCCAGGTCCGTGCCAGGCGTCGCGACGGCATGCGGACGACCGGCTCGCGCCGATCGACCGCCTGCGGGACCCCGCTCACCCGCGCCAGAGGCGACGACGCGCCCGGTCGGCGACGGCCTTGATGCCACCGGAGCGATAGACGCGCCTGACCGCAGTCCCGCGCATCCGCCACGGCCCCGGTGCCGCGGCCGACCGCGGCGGGTACTCCTCGACCCAGGCGTCGGCCGCACTGAACGGCTCGGTGGTCGCGACCGGCACCCACGAGCTGTGCCGGCGGACTCCCCCTCGCACATCGCGAGCCGCGGTCCGAAGGATCTCGCGGTAGCGGTGTCCCTGATGGGCCGGTGACCAGCGCAGCAGGGCTGCGCGGCGTGCGCGGGTGCCGACGAGGGTGCGGTGGTGCTCGTCAGTGAGGAGTCGCTCGAGGGCGTCCACCCACTCCTCGTGCCCGTCGGCAAGGTGCCCTGTGACGCCGTCGTCGATGGCCTCGCGGAACGGCTGCGTGGGCGCGGCGACGGTCGGCGTCGCGACGAGCGCGGCCTCGAGCCACTTGATCGCCGACTTCGCCTCGTTGAACACGCTCCCCAGCACGAGCGGGGCCAGATTCACGTCAACATCGCGCAGCCGGTTCGGCAGCTCGGTCCACGGGAGCATCGGCAGCCGACGCACGCGGGACGCCACCGCCTCCAGGGCCGGTCCGGTGCCGAGGTGCCCACCGAGCCAGAGCTCGACGTCCGGGTGCCTCTGCATCACCTCGACGACGGCCGGCTCGACGAGCGCCCAGTCGGCGTCGTGGGTGGTCGTGCCCGAAAAGTAGCCGATCCGCAGCGGACCGGGCCTGCGCGGCCGAGCGAGCGCGCGCGCGCTCGTCTGCGCGAGGGCGGAGCCGACCCCGTTGGCGAACCGGAAGACGGGCAGCCCGGTGAGCTCGCCGACCTCGGCGCACAGCTCCTCCGTGCTGCCGACGTAGGCGTCGCACGCCTCGAGCGTGGTGCGGTAGCGGGCGACGCCGCTCCACCAGAGGTCGAGCTCAGCGTCGCTCATCCCCTCGAGCCCGTGCACCGAACCGCGCAGCCCGGGGTCCACGATCAGGTCGTCGACGTCGAAGAGCACGGGGACCCGACGCTCGCGGACGCGCACCTGACCGATCAGGTCGAGCACCTCGTGTGTGGCGGGGACGCGGTAGATGACGACAGCGTCCGCGACCGCGGCCAGCGCCACCAGCTCGGGGTCGCGGTAGTGGCGCACGTCGGTGCGGATGCCCAGCTCCTCGAGGGACTCGGCGGGGAGCTGCGCGCGGTACCGCAGCGGTGCGCCCTGGATCCCGACGACGAACAGCACCCGCCGGAGCAGCGGGTCCGGGTCCTCCGGGACGGCGTCGACGCCCCCGAGCAGCTCGGCGTAGGTGTCCTCCAGGCCCACTACCTGGTCGTCCAGCTCGCGGACCTCGACGTCGACCGCCCGCTCCTGCATGGCGCGCACAGTGTCCCGGTTGCCGGTGAGCTGGCGCAGCGCGAGGGCGAGGGCGTCGGGGTCGGCGGCGGGCACGACCAGGCCGTTGACGCCGTCGTGGACCACCTCCTCGGGGCCGAGCGTGTCCGTGCACACGACCGCCAGCCCCGCGCCCAGCGCCTCCCGGGTGAGGATCGAGTGCGACTCGCGCATCACGGACGGCAGGACGAGCACGTCGTGCTCCGCGAGCACCTCGTCCAGCTGGTCCGGCGCGTACGACGGTCGGGCCCGCACATGGTCGCCGAGGCCGTGCCGGCTCACCGACCCCACCCCGAACAGATCGATCGACCAGCCGCCCGCGGGAACGTCCGCCAGGGCGTCCAGCAGGACGGGAAGCCCCTTCATCGGGTCGCTGCCACCGGCGAACAGGAACCGCAGCTCGTCGGACGCGCTGCGCGCCACGTCCGACGCCGAGCGCGTCGGGAGCCCGTTCTCGTCGACCCGCACGTGGTGCTCATCGACACCGTTCGCGATCATCACGTCGGCCGCGCTGCGCGACGGGGACAGGATCAGGTCCGCGTCCTGCAGATGCGCCGCCAGGGCACGGTTCCGCTCGAGCAGCCACGCGTGGTCGACCGCGCAGGGGCAGCCGCCGCACGAGACGACGAGCGAGCACGGGGTCAGGTCAGGAGCGACCAGGAACTGGCGTGCGCACGTCCACCAGAAGTCGTGCATCGTCACGACGACCGCGGCACCCGACCGCTTGGCCACCGAGACCAGGCCGGCACCGAGCGTCTGGAGCGAGTGCAGGTGGACGACGTCGACGGGGTTCTCGTCCAGGTAGCGCGCGAAGTCGTCCTCGGCGCCGGGGTTGAGGCTGTTCAGCGGGTCCGACCACGCCGTGAACGGGGTGATGGATATCCAGCGGACCGGCAGGCCGGTCTCGTCGGTCTCGTCCCAGGTCGACAGAGCCTTGCGGTCGCCGCCGAGGTGACCGGCGTACACCCGGACGTCGTGACCCCGCGCGGAGAGCCCCCGGGCGAGCCGCTGCGGCACCAGCGTGCCACCGCTCGTCAGGTTCGGGGGGTAGTGAGCGGAGACGACCAGGATGCGCACCTGGCCCATCGTAGGCGCCCGCGAGGGTCATCCAGTTGGACGTCGGCCCAGGACGCCGGATGGCCTACATTGCTCCCATGCCGATCGACGACGAGCGAGCAGCCTGGCTGACTGGCCTGCGCACCGCAGACCGCGACATCCACGAGGCTCTCGCGGCCGAGGTCGCTACCCGCGAGATCGCCGCGCTCCACGACCGCGTCGCCGCGCTGCACGCCCAGGTGGACGGCCTGCGCGGGGCTGTCCGAGTGCGCGACGAGCTGCTCCAGGACCACCGGGTGGCCATCGCTGAGCGTGACGTGCGGATCGAGAACCTCCTCGCGACCGCCGCTGCGGCGCCGGGCCCGTCCCCGGTCGCGACCCGGGTCGTGCACCTCGTCAGGCGGGCCGCCCGCGTCCCCCGCCGGATCGTGCGCTCCGCCGCCCGGGTCGCCGGTCGATGACCCCACCCGTCTGTTCCCTGCTGGTCGCGGCGGGAGCCGACCGCGATGGCGCGCTCGCCACGATCGGTGCCGCGGCCCTCGTCCGCGCTCCGACGGCGTCGTGGGAGCTCGTCCTCGTGACGGCGACGCCGACCGGCGTGGACCACCCGTGGCTCCGCGAGATCGTCGTGCCCGACGCGACCCTGAGCGCGCAGCTGACCAAGGCCCTCGACGCCGCGCGCGGTACCTGGGTCGCGGTCCTCGGCGTGGGGGACCGCCTCGAGCCCGGCGCCCTCGAGGCCGTGCAGAGCCGGCTGGCCAGCGACCCCGGTCTCGACGTGCTGTACACCGACGAGCAGTGGCCCGGCGTCGGCGCCGGCGGCATCTTCACCAAGCCGGCCTGGGCCCCCGAGTACGAGCGGGGCATCGACTACCTGGGCCGGGTGTGCCTGCTGCGGCGCTCCCTGCTGCGGTCGGTCGGCGGGTTCACCGAGGAGTCCGCGGGCGCGCAGGAGTGGGACGCGCACCTTCGGGTGGTCGAGCGCACGGACCGGATCGGGCACCTGCCGTTCATCGGCGTGAGCCGTCCCGAGGCGCCCCCGACGACGAACGACGTGTGGGACGCCGGCGAGCGGGCCGTAGCGCGCCACTTCGCCCGGGCCGGCCAACGGGTGCGCACGCAGCGCGCGGAGTACCCCGGCGGCGTCAGCGTCTGGCGGGAGGTCGACGAGCAGCCCCGGGTCTCGGTCGTCGTCCCCACGGGCGGCGGACGGCGGACGGTGCGGGGCCGCGACGAGCTGCTGGTCGAGCTGTGCGCACGCTCGCTGGTCGAGCGGACCGACTACGCGCACTGGGAGCTCGTGCTCGTGCCATCGGAGGGCACCCCGGACGAGGTGGTCGACCGCGTCCGCGCAATCGTCGGCGACCGGCTCGTCGTCGCACCGGCGCCGGGCACGTTCAACTTCTCCCGATCGGTCAACATCGGCGCCGCCGCGGCGAGCGGGGAGCAGGTCCTGCTGCTCAACGACGACATCGAGTCGATCGACGCCGACTGGCTGGGCCGGATGGTGTCGGTGCTCCGGGACCCGTCGATCGGCGCCGTGGGCGCCCGGCTGGTGCACGAGGACGGCCGGCTCCAGCACGTCGGCGTCGTGTACTCCGACGTCTGGCTGCCGTGGCACGCGCTGCAGGGCAATCCGGACGGCTTCACGCACTTCGGGCTGGGACTCCTGGACACCGACTTCGTCGCCGCGACGGGTGCCTGCCTGCTCCTGTCCCGCCAGGACTTCTTCGACCTCGGCGGGCTCACCGAGGATCTGCCGCTCAACTACAACGACGTCGACCTGTGCCACAAGGTCGTCCGCTCGGGACGCCGTGTCGTGGTCACCCCGGCCGCCCGCCTGCACCACTACGAGTCCTCGACCCGCACCGCGGACATCCTGGACTCCGAGGTCGAGACGCTCCAGGAGGACTGGATCTGGCTCGCCTGGGCGGACCCGTGGGAGAACACGCGCAGCGTTCACTGACCGCGGTTCCGGTACGCCGACGCTCAGCCGGTAGTGTGGCGGCCCGGCGGACGACCCTGGTCCGCGGACAACTGGGTACGGCAGACAGGTGGCACGGATGACCGACGCGAAGACGATCGACAACGACGGCGAACGCATGGTCCCCGAGTTCCACCGTCCGTCGCTCATGTACAGCGAGCACGTCAACCGCTACCTGGCAGCCACGGAGGTCGTGCGCGGCAAGCGCGTCCTCGACATCGCGTCGGGCTCGGGCTACGGGAGCCAGCTGCTCGCCGGGTCGGCCGCCAGCGTGATCGGCGTCGACGTGAGCGCCGACGCCGTCGCGTACGCCTCGACGGAGCACAGCCGGAGCAACCTCGAGTTCCGCGTCGGCGACGCCGAGCGCATCCCCGTGGACGACGCCAGCGTCGACGTCGTGGTCACTTTCGAGACCATCGAGCACGTCGCGGACTACGAGCGGTTCGTGGCGGAGATCGATCGCGTGCTCGCCCCCGGTGGCGTGGCTCTGGTCTCGACGCCGAACGACCTCGAGTTCATCGAGGGCAACCACTTCCACCTGCACGAGTTCGTCTACGACGAGCTGATGGAGCTGGTCAGCAGGCACTTCTCGTTCGTGCGCCCGTACTTCCAGGCCACCTGGAAGGCCGTCGCGATCGGCACGCAGGAGGCCTTCAGCACCGAGGGCCCGGTGGACATGCAGGTGACCAACCTCGCGCCGCTCGAGCGGGACCAGTACCTCTACTTCTACCTCGTCTGCGCGCGCGAGCCTGTCGACCTCGAGATCCCCGCCCAGCTGGCGCTCGGCGGGCACTACTCCGACCGGCAGAACCAGCAGGCCGACCTGGCCATGATCGCGGCGGCCGACGCGCTCACCGCCCGCATCCGTGAGGTCGAGGCCGAGCGGGACGCTCTCGCCCAGGATGTCGCGACCATCACGGCCACCCGCGGCTACCGGTTCTCCCGGTCGCTGGCGAGCGTCGCGCACAGGTTCGGCCACCGGCCGGGCGCCTGACGACGGGGCGCAGTCAGCGCCCCAGCACCGACCGGACCCGGTTGCTGATCTTGCCCAGGGTGTGCCGCACACCCCCGCGCCTCAGGTGGCGCACCAGCGCGCTCGCGTCGGCGCGCGCCGAGCGGACCAGCACGGGACCCGACGCGGCCGGAGCCGCGTGGTCACGCAGCAGGCTGGAGTCCGCCGCACGCCGCGGGTCGTCGCAGATGGCGAGCACGGGAGCGAGCACCCGCGGCCACCGGAAGTCCTCGGCGGCGTGCTCGACGTTGACCCGGACCCGGGCCCGCTCGTCGGCGTCGGTCAGCAGCTCGCCCAGCGCAGCGGCGAGAGCGGGCACGTCCTCCGCAGGCACGACGCGACCGAGCCCGGCGCGCTCGACGAGGGGCGCGAACGCGTCCCCGCCGGTGCTCACGATCGGCAGACCCGCCCAGAGGTAGTCGAGGATCCGGGTGCGGAACGAGAACTCGGTCTCGACGTGCGGGAAGTGGCACGAGACGCCGATGTCGGCATCGAGCAGGTAGTCGGCCCGCCGCTCGTACGGGACCCAGTCCTCGTTGAAGAAGACGTGCGTGCCCAGCAGGCCCAGCTCGTCGGCGAGGTCGCGCAGCCGCTGCGCCATCCGCATCTCGGGGACGTCCGGGTTCGGATGGCGCATGCCCAGGAAGTAGAGGCGCACGTCGGGGACGGTCTCGCGGACCACGTCGATCGCGCGCACGAGGGTGAGCGGGTCGAACCAGTTGTAGACACCACCGCCCCAGATCACGACCTTGTCGTCGACTCCGATGCCCGGGACGACCCCCTTGATCGCCGGGCCGGTGCGCCGCGGCGGCTCCGATGAGATCCCGAAGGGCACGATCCGCACGAGGTCCCGCAGGCTGGGGTCGGCGTCGTACGTGAGCCGGTTGAGACGGCCGGCCGCCGCGAGGTGCCCGATCCACAGGTCGCGCTGCCGGTCGGACGCGCACAGGAAGACGTCCCCGCGCGTGATCTGTGCGTCGAGCTCACGCAGCGCGGAGGCCAGGGAGTCGTCCCGCGCTGCCGGCGACTGGCCCCGCTGCACCTCGAGGCTCTCGATGTGGAACGGGTCATAGAGGTCGACGACGACGACGACGTCGATCTCCCGGAGCCACGGGAAGGTGGCCGCGATGTAGCCCTGAAGGATCACGACGTCGGCCCACTCGACGGCGGCACGGAACTCCCCCACGCCGATGCGTGCGGCCTCGAAGCCGACGCCGTCGCGGGTGCACTCGCCGAAGGTCAGCAGGCGGACCTCGTGGGTCTCCGAGAGATAGCGGGAGATCTCCCACGCGCGGATGGCCGGGCCGGCCATCTGCTCGGCAAGCCTGTCGAGCGTGACGACGACCACGCGCGCCGCGTGCCCGTCCCCGCTCACGCCTCGGTCCCCTCGCGGACCGCGCCGGGGACGACAGCGCCCCACGAGGCGGGCAGCGCCAGGTAGCCGCCGGACCACCGGTGCGCGCCGCTGTCCACGGTGAACCGCGCGATGTCCCGCACGTAGTCGATCGAGTGCGTCGTGGTCGAGTCGGTGACCGCGGCCGTGACGATGTAGTCGCCCGGGTGGAGCTGGACCGACGGGAGCTCGCACTCGACCACGCCGTGCGTGTCGACCCGGCCCACCAGGGCCTCGGCGTCCCGCGTGTTCGTCGCCGCGAGATACGTGCCGTCGAGCGCCTCGACCGCGAACCCGATGACCGGACCGTCGACCGGGGTGGCGACCTCGTAGGAGATCCGCACGCGGGCCGGCTGCCCGACGTCGATGCGCGTGCGGCCGTCCGGTCCGAGCACCTCGACGCCCGTCACGCGGATCTCGCCGCTGCCGGTGTGCTCCAGACCCCCGACGACCGCGACGCCCGTCGCCCCGCGGGTCGACTCCTCGTAGTGCTCGAGAACGTCCGCCGCGGTGCCGACCGCGCGCAGGTGCCCGTGGTCGAGCCACGCAGCGTGGTCCGCCATCGCCCGGACCGAGGGCAGAGAGTGGGACACCAGGACGACCGTGCGACCTTCCCGGTTGAGGCTGGCGAACTTCTCGGTGCACTTGGCCTGGAAGGCGGTGTCACCGACGGCGAGCACCTCGTCGACCAGCAGGATCTCCGGGTCGACGTTGATGGCGACGGAGAAGCCGAGCCTGACGTACATGCCCGACGAGTAGTTCTTCACGGGCTGGTCGATGAACTGCTCGACGCCCGAGAAGTCGACGATCTCGTCGAACTTGCGGTCGATCTCCTGACGGGACATGCCGAGGATCGACCCGTTGAGGTACACGTTGTCGCGGCCCGAGAGCTCGGGGTGGAACCCCGAGCCCACCTCGAGCAGCGCCGCCATCCGACCGTTCGTCGTCACCGAGCCGGAGTCCGGGACGAGGATGCGGGCGAGGCACTTGAGCAGCGTCGACTTGCCGGAGCCGTTGTCGCCGACCAGCGCGAAGGTCGACGACTCGGGGATGGTGAGGCTGACGTCGTCGAGCGCGAGGAAGTCCTCATAGCTTCCACGGCTGCGCCGCATCACGGCGGACTTCAGGCTCTGGTTGCGCTCGTGGTAGACCCGGAAGCGCTTGGTGACGTTGTCGACGACGATCGCGTCGCCCATCAGAGCACCTCCGCCAGCCGCCGCTGGTGGCGCTCGAACACCCAGCTGCCTACCGCGAGGGCGACGACGGCCCAGACGATGCACTCCAGCGAGGTGCCCCACTCGGGCAGCCGGTTGTCGTAGAGCAGGTTGCGGAAGATCTCCGTGAACCCTTCCATGGGGTTGAGCCGGTACAGGTCGAGCAGGGTGACGTCCCCGAACAGCGGCCCCCGGCTCTCCGAGATCGTCGCGACCTGGCTGATGGGATAGAGGATCGGTGTCAGGTAGAACCACACCTGGAACAGGATGGTCACCAGATGCTGCATGTCCCTGAAGTACGCGTTGGCGATCGAGAGCAGCAGCGAGACGCCGAGCGAGAAGACGAAGAGGACGGCCATCGCAAGGACGACCAGGGGCACGAACGGCAACGGGTTGCCGCCGAAGAGCACCAGGGCCACCACCAGCACCGCCATCTCGATGGCCCAGGTGTAGGACGCGGCCAGCGCGTTGGAGATGACCAGCGCGGAGCGCGGGAAGTAGACCTTCTTGATGAGATTCTCGTTGCCCACGAGCGATGACATCCCGCCGGTCACCACCGAGGTGAAGAACGTCCACGGGAGCAGCGCGCACATCAGCCACAGCGCGAAGATGTCCAGCCCGCTCGGCTCGCCGATGTCGGGCTCGATCTTGATGATGACCGAGAAGACAAGGGTGTAGACGAGCATCTGCGCCAGCGGGTTGGCCAGCGACCAGAGCTGCCCAAGCGCTGTGCGCTTGTACTTCCCCTTGACCTCCCGACGGGTGAGGTTGACGAGAAGCTCGCGCGACGAGCGGACGTCGGCGATCAGGCTCACGACACCTCCGGGACGGTCTGCGACGTGCCGACCGGGTGCGGCGGCAGCGACCTAGGTTAACGCGTGGCGCCGGAGTGCCAGGTCAGCCGAACCAGCCCTCGACGTCCACGACGACGTGCGCCGTACCTGCGTCGTTGTACACCCGCACCGTGCGGTTCGCGGCGATGGGAACGGCGCTGAGGTTGACCTGGTCCCGTCCCGCCCCGGTGTTCAGGTCGGACGCGAGCGGGCGGGTGCCGGGGGGCGCCCACGCGGTGAGGAAGGTCATCCGGGCGGTCTGCTGCGTCGCCGCGAGGGCGACCATCGCGACGCGCGCCTCGGCCGGGAGCTCCGCCGCCGTGAGCGGCATGTCGCGCTGCTCCCCTGCGGCGAGCGGTCCGCCCGAGAGGCGCGTGTCCCACGCGCGAGCCGGGACGATCGGCGTGTAGCGAAGCGCGCCGTCCGTACCGAACCATCCGACGACGTCCAGCACGACGTCGGCCGATGCGCCCTGCAACGCGAGGGTGACCTTGCCGTCTGCGCCGAGCGGGACGATCGTGCGGTTGCTGACGTTGTCGCCCGGGAGGTGGTTGACGCTCGCGACCGTCGGAACTGCGCCCCCGGAGGGGTAGGCGACGATGTTTCCGACCCCGGTCGGCATCACCGAGCTCACGTTGACCAGGACGGCCTTCGCGCCCGCCGGGATGCCTGACCGCCCGGCGACCTGGACGGTGCGGTTCGCCCCCGCCACGAGCCGGCCGCCCTCGGCACGCGTATCGAGCACGCGAGCCGCGGTCGCGAGCGGTGCGTACCCGACGGCTGCCGCACTGTCCTCGACGAAGTAGCCGGTGACGTCGACGACGACGTGTGTCGACCCCGAGTTGTTGTAGATGCTCACCTTGCCGCCACCACCGACTGCCGACACCACCCCCGCGCCCGTGGTGCGAGCGGGGTCGCTGTTGAGCACGGAGGCGTCCGGCATCGGTTGACCCGCCGGCCAGACGCGCAGGAACGTCCACGCTGACGAGGCGACCGTGGTGACGTTCAGTGCCACGGCCTTCGCGTCGGCCGGGATACCCGCCACGCCTGTCACGGACAGGTCCATCCGTGACGCGGGCCCGAGGGACGCCCCGGTGAAGCGGGTGTCGGTCAGCCGGGTCGGCACGACAGGGACGAACGCCAGGTTTCCGACAACCGGAACGGCCGGCACCACGGGCGGGTTCTGGCTCCCTGTGACGGCGAACGCCGTGCTCCACGGGACGACCGGGACTCCGCTGCCTCGCTCGGTGCCGCTGAGAGTCAGGCGATAGGTGCCGGTGCCGAGGTAGGTCCCCCCGTCGCTCCTGCCGTCCCAGCCGACGAGCGCCGAACCGCCAGACGGCCCGGCAGCGCCGGTCCTGCGGACGAGCTCGACACCTGTGCGCTGGTCGACGATGCTCAAGGTCCAGTCGATCGTCGAGATCACGCCGCCGGACACAGTCAGACCGGAGCCGTACGCGACGGAGGTCGTCGATGCCGACGGGTTGACCCACGACGCTCCGATGAGCTGACGGGCGCGCGACTTGATCGCCCCGAGGACCGCGTAGGCATTCTCGCCCGGACAGGCGGTGAACGCGACGTCCCGGTGTCCGATGACCACAGGGAGCGCCAGGTACGTACCCGCCGCGAAGCGAGAGTTCTCGCCACCCAGCGTCGTGTAGCCGATCGTGCTCGTCGGGTCGCGGTGGTACGCGGAGAGCCGCCACGCGATCAGGCGCGCGACACTCTCCTGCACCGCCGCGGACGGCGTGATGCTGCTGTAGTCCCCCACCATCGAGATGCCCACGGTCGCCGTGTTGAACCCGCCCGCGTGCACGCCGATGACGGGCTTGGTGCCCGAGTCCGCGCGCCCCTCGTAGACGTTGCCCCACTTGTCGACGAGGAAGTTGTAGCCGATGTCGCACCAGCCCCGACCGTCCTGGTGGTACTTCTGGTCGTTCCGGATCTGCGCCATGGCCTCGGCCACGGACGAGTAGGTGTTCGGTCCGGCGGTGTGGTGCACGACGGCCGCGAGCAGGGTCGAGGCGACGTCGAGGGCGCACCGGGCGGGCGCCGCGCCCCAGGCCGCCCGGGAGATCACGCCGGGAGCGGCGACCGCTGCCGCGACGGTCGCGGTCGGCTGGACCGCCGCCGCGACCTCGGTGCGGGGGACCGACCTGGACGCGACCGCGCCACGGTCGACGGTCGTCGAATCGGCCGCTGCGTCGGAGCCGACCAGCACGAGGCGGACGTCCGACGAGGTCGCCGCAGCCTCGGTCGGGAAAGAGAGCTGGAGCGCGTCGGCGTCGCCGATCCAGACGGACTCGGTGCCGCCGCGCAGGTCGCGGCCGGCTTCGGTCGTGCCCGCGTCCGGCGACACCCCGTCGTCCTCGAGCGCGGTCCAGCGTGACCACGCACCGTCCGTCCGCGTGCGCACCTGGACGCCCAGGTCGCCGTCGGGGCCAGCGCTCGCCCAGGTGACGCCGGCCGTCTGGTAGTCGGTCGACGCGACGAGGTCGCTCACCACGCGATCGCCTGGGGCAGGCTCGTCGGCGACGACGGTCCCGTCGGTGGCCGGCTCGCTGGGCGACCCGGCCGCTGCGGGCACGGGCGGACGGACGTCGACGGGGACCTCGTCGAGGGCGATCGCCTCCGCCGGTCCAGGATCAGTCGCCAACGCCGCCGCCGGCCGCGCGAACGGCGCCGTCGCCGGCGATCCGACCTCCGCCGCCTGTGCCGCCGGCCCGCTCAGCAAGATCGCCCCGCACAGCAGCAAGGTCAGAGCTGCCGCCGTCGTCCTGTTTCCCATGATCCGCCCCCAATCCTGGGGAAGTGGACCAGTACAGGTGCGCAGGGTCAAGTCCCCACGCGGGCGGGCCCGATATGCTCGGCGTGCTCCCACCCCTCCCGGAGGTTCTACCCGTGCACCTGCTCGTCACCGGCGGAGCCGGCTTCATCGGCTCCAACTTCGTCCACCAGACCGTCCGCGAGCGCCCCGACGTCCGCGTCACGGTGCTCGACGCGCTGACGTACGCGGGCGACGAGCGCAGCCTGGACCCGGTCGAGGGGAAGGTCGTCTTCGCCAAGGGGGACATCGCGGACCCCGACATCGTCGACAGCCTGGTCAAGGACGTCGACCTGGTGGTCCACTTCGCCGCCGAGTCGCACAACGACAACTCGCTGCACGACCCGTGGCCGTTCGTGCGCACCAACGTCATCGGCACGTACCAGCTGCTCGAGGCCGTCCGCCGGCACGACGTGCGGTACCACCACATCTCCACGGACGAGGTCTACGGCGACCTCGAGCTGGACGACCCGGCCAAGTTCACGCCGGACACCCCGTACAACCCGTCGAGCCCGTACTCCTCGACCAAGGCGGCCTCGGACCTGCTGGTCCGCGCGTGGGCCCGCAGCTTCGGCGTGCGCGCCACGATCTCCAACTGCTCGAACAACTACGGGCCGTACCAGCACGTGGAGAAGTTCATCCCGCGCCAGATCACCAACGTGATCGACGGCGTCCGGCCCAAGCTCTACGGCTCGGGCGAGAACGTGCGCGACTGGATCCACGTCGAGGACCACAACAGCGCGGTGTGGGCCATCATCGAGCGCGGCCGCCTCGGCGAGACCTACCTCATCGGTGCGGACGGCGAGGAGAACAACAAGACCGTCGTCGAGGACATCCTCGAGATCATGGGGCAGCCGGCGGACGCGTACGACCTCGTCAGCGACCGCCCGGGCCACGACCTGCGCTACGCGATCGACTCCACCAAGCTGCGCGACGAGCTCGGCTGGGTGCCGCAGTACGAGAACTTCCGCGCGGGCCTCGAGGCCACCGTCGCGTGGTACCAGGCGAACGAGGCGTGGTGGCGACCGCAGAAGGACGCGACCGAGGCGAAGTACGCGCAGCTGGGCCGCTGATCTGCACAGATCCTCCACGCGACCGCTGCGCGCACTCCCCCGGACGGCGCGGGGGCGCTCCTAGGATCCTGGGGTGACCTCCCGCCACGCCGCTGTCCAACGCCCTCGCGCTGCCCGCCACGTCCGCCGCCTCCGGACGCACGGCGTGGTCCGTGGCATCGCTCTGTGCGTCGTCGCGCTCGTCGCGTTCGCCGGTGCCGGAGCCGCCGCGGCGGCCGTGAAGCTCCAGAGCAACGTCGACCGCGTCGACATCTCCAGCCTGGTCCAGCCCGCCCCGTCCTCGACGTCGACGCCGGACCCGGACGACCCGAACGCCGGCCAGGCCGTCAACATCCTCATCCTCGGGTCGGACCAGCGCGACGGCGTCAACGGCACGATCGGTGGCGCTGCCGCGGGGATGCGCTCCGACACCGCGATGGTGCTGCACGTCTCCGCAGATCGGTCCCGGGTCGAGCTCGTCTCCATCCCGCGCGACTCCCTGGTCGACATCCCCTCGTGCACCATGACCAACGGCAAGACGTCACGCGCCACTCATGGCATGTTCAACTCCGCATTCGCGACCGGCTGGGACATGGGCGGCGACATGGCGTCCGCCGCAGCGTGCACGATCAACACGGTGCAGCAGAACACGGGCGTGACGATCGACCACTTCGTCGTCGTCGACTTCGCGGGCTTCCAGCAGATGGTCAACGCCATCGGTGGCGTCCCGATGTGCTTCCCGACCGCACTGAAGGACAAGCTGTCGGGACTCAACGTGCCCGCGGGCCAGCAGACTCTCGACGGCACCATGGCGCTGGCCTACGCCCGCGCCCGGCACGGGGTCGGCGACGGCTCGGACACCAACCGCATCGGCAACCAGCAGAAGCTCATCGCGGCGATGGTCCGCGAGGTGATGTCGGCCGACGTGCTCACGAGCCCGACCAAGCTGGTCGCCTTCCTCAGCGCCGCGACGAGCTCGCTGACCACGGACAGCACGATGTCGATCGGCAGCATGACCGGCCTCGCCTACAACCTGCGGAACATCAGCAGTGGCAACATCACCTTCATGACGATCCCGTTCGCTCCCGCGAAGTCGGACCCCAACCGCGTCGAGTGGACGTCCGCGGCGGACGTGGTGTGGTCGAACATGGCCAACGATGTGCCGGCGCTCGGCGAGGCGCCCACCGCGCCCGCGACGACGGCTCCGACGGCTCCGTCGACCACCGCGCCCGGCGCGACGACAGCGCCGCCCGCGACGCCGACGCCGACCGAGACCAAGAAGCCGGGTCGCGAGGCGTTCACGGTCGACGACACGACCGACGTCTGCTGACGGATGAGCGCCGACGAGCGGACCACGCGCACACCCCCGCCCAGCTTCGTGCCCGGAGCGCCCGCGCGGCCCCCGGGTCCGGCA